>JAHJIN010000586.1 GCA_018823415.1 Chloroflexota bacterium
CTGGAGAGTGCGCCCTGTCCCTACTATAACAAAAGTGCTCCTAGAAAGAGTAACTCGCTGGTGGCCTACCCTACCGAACTAGCCTAACCGCTGCTGAGGCCTGGGATGTTGTCCACAGGACACTGCGTGTAGCCGTCCAGTGTGTTCGGCCGGCGAGAGCCCGGGAAAGGCAGCGCAGCAGCTAGAACCTCCCCGATTTATCGGCGAGAGAAGTCAGGTGTCCAGCGAACCGGGCCACGGGGCCACCTTTCGCATCTATTTGCCGGCCGTGGCCGGCCCCCCGGTCGACACCGCCGCCCAGATCGCGTCCCTGAGCGAGCTGTACGGTCACGGCGAGCGCATCCTGCTGGTGGAGGATGAGGACG
Organism: Chloroflexota bacterium; assembly: GCA_018823415.1. Taxonomy (GTDB): domain Bacteria; phylum Chloroflexota; class JAHJIN01; order JAHJIN01; family JAHJIN01; genus JAHJIN01. The sequence goes on from JAHJIN010000586.1 coordinate 366, forward strand.
GCGTGCGCGATTTTGCCGCCTGGGCGCTGCGCACCAACGGCTATGAGGTGCTGCCGGTGGCAGACCTGGTGCACGCACTGGGCACCTTTACCATCGAAAAGGGCACCGTGGATCTACTCTTGAGCGACGTGGTGCTGCCCGATGGGACCGGACCCCAACTGGTGAGCTATTTGCAAGCCCGGCACTCGGGCCTGCGCGTGCTGCTGAGCAGCGGTCACGCCGACCGCAAGTCCCAGTGGTCGCTCATCCAGGAGCGGGGCTGGCCCTATCTGCCCAAGCCATACAGCCTGCCGGACCTGCTGCGCGCGGTGCGAGATGCGCTGGCGGCGGGCGCACCGGCTGACGACTGAGACTGGCCGGCGGTTGTCGCCGGCCACTGCGTGCGCGACCGGGCGCGGTTCGCCAGATTCCATTTGCAAACCATCGCAACTATGGTATAATAGCTATTGCAAGCAGTTGCAATAAACCGGAGCAAACCCCCATGAGTTGCGAAACAGCCTTTATCCAACAGCTACGCGAACGCGGGTTCCGGCTGACCCCTCAGCGCGAGATGATCTTGTCTGTCCTGCACGACATGGAGGGCCTGGTCACGGTCGACGAGATCTATAGTCGGGTGCAGCGGCTCAGTTCCTCGGTGGACATTTCCACCGTGTATCGCACCCTGGACCTGCTACAAGAGTTTGACCTGGTGTTCAGCGTGGACCCCGGCGACGGGCAGCGCCGCTACGAGTTCCTGGGCCTCCAGGACGCCCACCTGCACCTGGTCTGCCAGACCTGCGGTCAGGTGACTCGCGTCGAATTGGAGGTGGCTCAGGCGTTCGCCGAGCGACTGCGCGCCAGCTGCGGCTTTCAAGTGGCGTTGGACCGCCTGTCTCTCGCCGGACTGTGCCCGGCCTGTGCCGGCAGCGCGAACAACTGATACCCCAAGCGCCGCGCTTGCCGGCCCCCGGGTCCTGTGCTATAATGCCACGCATTGACAACTGCATATCCCGATCGAGGTGACCCGCCGCCCGGATGCCAGGGCTGAAAGGGGAAAGCCGGTGAGCTTGTAGCAAGTCCGGCGCTGTCCCGCAACTGTGATTCTGGTAGATTGCAACCGGCAACCCGCAATCTGCCAGAAGAGCCAGAGAACCCGCCTCGATATCTCCTCACCACCTTCGAGAGAAAGGGGGGTAGGTCTCATGGCACGCGCACCGTGACTCCGGCCCCCTGTCTGATCAGGCAGGGGGTTCTTTTTGTTGTAGGACGGTCAGTCGTCGGCCATCAGCGGTCGCCCAAAATAGGGCTGGACCGCCGACAGCAGACCGCCGACCGCTGGCTCACTATCGACTATTGCGCGCAAGGACGCGCAGGAGGTATCCCAATGCGTCAAGCTTTGTTTGTGCTATTCATCGCCGCTCTGGCAATGCTCGCGCTGGCGGCGTGCGATGCCGGCGCCAGCGTGCCCAACCCGGGCGTGACCCTGACCGACGATGCCGGGCGCGCCGTGAGTGTGGTCAGCAACCCGCAACGGATCGTGTCCCTGGCTCCCAGCAATACCGAGATCCTGTTTGCCCTGGGCCTGGGCGATCAGGTGGTGGGCGTAACGGACTTTTGCGATTACCCGCCGGAAGCCACGGCCAAGGCCAAGGTGGGCGGCATCACGCCCAACGTGGAACAGATCGTGACCCTCAAACCGGATTTGGTGGTGACCATCGGCGGCGACCCGTTCCCGGCGGAACTCATCACCCGGCTAGAAGAGTTGGGCCTGCCGACTCTGGTGCTTGCACCCAAAGACCTGGACAGCGTCTATCACGACATCGAACTGGTGGGCCAGGCCACCGGCAAACAGGCCGAGGCCAAAAAGCTGGTGGACGACATGAAGGCCCGGGCCCAAGCCGTGACCGACAAATGCAAGAACGTTGCCTCGCGGCCCACGGTGTTCTACGAGTTGGACGCCACGGACGCGGCCAAGCCCTTTACGGTGGGACCCGGTAGCTGGCACGACACGTTTATCCAGATCGCCGGGGGGACCAACGTGGCTGCCAATGCCCCCAGCCCCTGGGTCCAGTTCAGCATGGAAGAACTGGTCAAGTCGGACCCGGCCCTCATCATCCTGGGCGACGCCAACCGGGGCGTGACCGCCGACGCCGTCAAGGCCCGCGAGGGTTGGGGCAGCCTGAAGGCCGTCCAGTCCGGCGCCATCTATCCCATCGACGACAATCTCATCAGCCGGCCCGGCCCCCGCGTGGTGGACGGCCTGGAGGCACTAGCGCGGATCATCCACCCAGAGCTCTTTTAGCAAGAATGTGCCGGTAGGGTCGAACTCATCTCGACCCTACCCCGTGGTGAAACGTGTGTCCACACAGGTGCGATTCGCCCTCATCCTGATCATGTTGTCCCTGGCGCTGTTGGCCGGCGCGTTTGCCGCCACGGCGCTGGGGGCTGTGCCGGTGCCACCGGACCGCATCGCGGCGATGGTGCTGGGTGCGCCCGGTGACCCGGCCGAGGCGACCATCATCTGGCAGATCAGGCTCCCGCGCGTGGTGGCGGCCATCCTGGTGGGCGGCGCGCTGGCGGCGGCCGGCGTGGTCTTTCAGGGACTGCTGCGCAACCCCATGGCCGACCCGTACATCATTGGCACCAGTGGTGGGGCAGCCCTGGGCGTGACCGTGGCGCTGCTCATCCCGGCCGGGCTGGTCCCGGCGGGCCTGTCCGTGACGTCGCTTTTCGCCTTTGGTGGGGCGCTGGCGGCCGTGCTCATCGTGTACAACATTGCCCGGGTGGGCCGGCGCACGCCCATCACCACGCTGCTGCTGGCCGGGTTCGCCGTGAGTTCCATGCTGGCGGCCGTGATGTCGTTCCTCATGCTGGTGGGCGGCAACACGCTGCGCCAGGTGATCCTGTGGACGATGGGCGGCCTGGCCGTGACCGGCTGGTCGTCGGTGCTGGGTGTGGCGCCGCTCATCCTGCTAGGTCTGGCGGCGACCATCCCCTTTGCCCGGGACCTGAACTTGCTGCTATTGGGCGAGGAGCAAGCCACCACCATGGGCCTGTCGGTGGAGCGACGCAAGCTATTGTTGCTGGCGCTGGGGTCGTTCCTCACGGCGGTGGCCGTGTCGTTGAGCGGGCTGGTGGGGTTTGTGGGGCTGGTGGTGCCGCATATCGTCCGGCTCGTTCTGGGGCCAGACCATCGGCTGCTGCTCCCGGCGGCGACGCTGGCCGGCGCCATCTTTCTCGTGCTGGCCGACCTGCTGGCCCGGACCTTCATCGCCCCGGCCGAGATGCCGGTGGGGATCATTACCGCGCTGGTGGGCGCGCCGTTCTTTATCTACCTGTTGCGCCGCAACCGGCGGGATTATGACTTTTGAAGCGTCAGGCGTCAATATCAGGTGACGTTTGACGATGGGGAGGCGGGATATGGCTGCCGAAGCTTTGTGCGCGGAAAACCTGTCCTTCAGCTACTATAACGGCCGGGTGATAGACGACGTGAGCCTGGCGCTGCGCCCGGGCGAGATGATGGGCCTGCTGGGGCCGAACGGCTCTGGCAAGACCACGCTGCTGCGACTGCTGGGCGGCATGCTCGCGCCGGCACAGGGGCAGGTGACCCTGGAGAGCGTGAACCTGCGGCGCTTGAGCCGACGCCAGATCGCCCGGCGCGTGGCCGTGGTGCTCCAGGAGTTGCACGTGCCCTTTGGGTTCCGCGTGCGTGAGATGGTGGCGATGGGCCGGGCCCCGTACCTGGGCTTTCTGGCCGGCGAGACGACGGCGGACCGGCAGGCCGTGACGCAGGCGATGGCCGTGACGCACACGGCGCACCTGGCCGAGCGGCCCTACAACGAACTGAGCGGCGGCGAGCAGCAGCGCGTCCGCCTGGCGATGGCCCTGGCCCAGGAGCCGCACATCCTGCTGCTGGACGAGCCCACGGTGCACCTAGACCTGAACCACCAGGTGGAGGTGCTGGAACTGGTCCGGCAGCGCAACCGGGAGGCCGGCCTGACCGTGTTGGCCGCCATGCACGACCTGAACCTGGCGGCGTTATACTTTGACCGGCTGGTGCTCTTGCAGGCGGGCCAACTGGCCATGGAAGGCCCGCCGGTCGACGTGCTCTCGGAGGCAAACATCGCCCGGGTCTTTGGCGCCCGGGTACGCGTGGGCCGCCACCCCACGACCAACACGCCGCACGTGATGGTGCTGCCCGGTTTGACCAGCGAGCAGCAGATAGCGAGTGCCATGCGATGAGTCAAGACAAGGCAATCACACTGGGCCATCCCAGCTATGTATGGCGCGCCGGCCAGGAGCGCCGCCTGCAACTGATGCAAGAGCACGTCTCACTAACCAACCAGCATATCCTGGACGTGGGCTGCGGGGTAGGGATGTATGTCCATGCCTTTCTGGCATTCAGTCCGCACGTGTATGGCGTGGACATTGATCTGGAGCGTGCCCGGGAAGCCGGGACCCGGGGAACGGAGGCCCGGGAAACCGAGGCCCGGGGATCAACCATCAGCGTGGCCCCGGCCGAGCGACTGCCCTTTCGCGACGCCGCCTTTGACGTGGTGCTGCTACACGAAGTCATCGAGCACGTGCAGGACGATGCCCAGGCCCTGGCCGAGGCCTGCCGGGTGACCCGGCCCGGCGGTCACGTGATCATCTTTTGCCCCAATCGCCGCTACTTTTTCGAGACCCACGGGGCCTATGTGGGGTCTCGCTATGTGTTTGGGCTGATCCCCCTCGTAAACTGGCTCCCCGATCGCCTGCGCCGGCGCTTTTGCCCCCACGTGCGCGCCTATACCCCGCGCGACATCCGGCGACTGCTGGCCCCCCTGCCCTGTCGCATCCAGACATTGACCCAGATCTATCCCGGCTATGACAACATCGCGGCCCGGCACCGGCACCTGGCAGACCTGATCCGCCGGATCACCTATACTTTGGAGCAGACACCCCTGCGCGCCTGGGGTCTGTCGCACTTGGTGGTGGTGCAAAAGCAGGTTTGATCGGGCCCGGCACAGCAGTGTTTGCAAACGAGCGTGCCGGATCGCACACAGGAAAACCGGGTGCCCGGCTCTGTGTCAATCTATCTATAATGCATTTCTGGGCACATCTATCATTGGCCGCTTGACTATAACCTATCTTAAAAGTCCGGTGAGTCGTACGCTCCGGGGCCTTGTAGACCTTGCCAAAACGGGCCAGGTCTGGTAACATACACCTTGCCGCCGGTTGGCCCGACAACCGGAAATCTTCCACCACCAATGTGCAAGGCTGCACGGGTACTACCAAAACTCCTCTCTTGGCCTTTGTGCGCTGGTTACAACTTCGAGAACGACCTCTCGCTCTAGCAAGACTCGGGACATGGTTCCGGCGCTTTTCACTCCACGGCTGACCGGGGCCCAAACCACAGTACGCACATCCGAATCGACACTAAATCGCAGGCTCCTCATTAGGCCAAAGTAAAGCCAAAAGCCTGGGCGTAGCTTTTTGCGCCCTCGTGCTGGGCCGCTGGCGCGGCTGGTTGCCCACGATACAGAGGAACACGTTGACTCCCAAAGAGATCTGGCAGGCCGTCCTGGGCCAGTTACAACTCCAAGTCACGCCGGCCGATTATGATACCTGGATACGGGATACCCAGGTGATCTCGAGCGAAGATGGGCTATTTGTCGTGGGCACGCCCAACGTGTTTGCACGCGAGTGGCTGGAGAACCGGCTGCACACGCTCATCAAAAAGACCCTCACCGGGCTGGTGGGCAGAACCACTCAGGTCCGGTTCGTCGTCCAGACAACGCCAGCCGCGCGTGAGCGCTATACCCTGGTCTCCCCGGTCCCAGAAACCACTGAAGAGCCGGGCCAGCCCTCTACCTCTATGTCAGACAATCGCCCCCCGGCCCGTGCCCCCCTGGCAACCGGCTTGCGCCCAACCTATACGTTTGACAGCTTTATCGTGGGACCCAGTAACCGCCTGGCTCACGCGGCCGCCCAGGCCGTGGTCACGCAGCCCGCCGGGGCCTATAACCCGCTGTTTCTCTATGGCGGCGTAGGCCTGGGCAAGACGCACCTGCTGCACGCCATCGGGCACGAGGCCCAGCGCAATCAGTACCACGTGCTCTATGTGTCGTCCGAGACGTTTACCAACGACTTTATCGACGCGATCCAGCAGGGGCAGGGCGACGAGTTTCGTAACAAGTATCGCTTTACCGACATCCTGCTCATCGATGACATCCAGTTCGTGATTGGCAAAGAGCGCACGCAAGAAGAGTTCTTTCATACCTTTAACGCCTTGCACAGCGCCGGTAAGCAGATCGTGCTCACGGCCGACCGGCCGCCCAAGGCATTCCGGTCCCTGGAGTCGCGCCTGCAATCCCGGTTTGAATGGGGCCTCGTCGCCGACATCCAGCCCCCAGACCTGGAAACGCGCATCGCCATCTTGCGGGCCAAAGCCGAGCATCGCCACTATCAGGTCCCCGCAACGGTGCTGGACCGCATCGCCCGCAAGGCGCAAAACAACATCCGCGAGCTGGAAGGCGCGCTCACCCGCGTGGTGGCCTATGCCAACGCCCTGCGCCGGCCACTTGATATCGACACGGCCGAAGAGGCATTGGCCGACCTGGTCAGACATCCCAAAGTAACCCAGGAACAAGTCGTTCAAACCGTAGCGGAGCACTTTGGCCTGACACCAGACGAGCTGATCAGCCGCAGTCGCCGCCAGGAAATCGCCCAGCCACGCCAGATCGCCATGTACCTCCTCCGGGAAGAAACCAATACGTCCTTTGCCCAGATTGGCCAGGAATTGGGCGGACGGGATCACTCGACGGTTCACCACGGCTATGAAAAGATCACCAAGGTCATCCAGGAAAACGAAGAAACCCGGCGCGCGGTCATGCAGATCCGGGAGAAACTCTTTAGCAAATAGCATGCTGGGGCAGCCGCCAACCGGCCAGCGTATCCACAGGTTTGTGGATAACTGGCCGGTTTTTTGTGGATAACGTGATCGGTTTGTGGACAAAACATGCTCGGAACCAGGATCACGACGGACTATTTTTTGCGTCTCTGGAGTATCCACAAACCCGCGAACAAGGGCGACCCACCGAAGCTACCATATCTAGCGGGCTGAGTTTGGCAGCATGGTATATGTGGGGCTCCAGGCGTTGTCAAAGGGAAACAATCCACAATCCACAGGACTACTAATACTACTACAAATTAAGTGCTAATAAGGGAATATGGATATATATTA
>JAHJIN010000587.1 GCA_018823415.1 Chloroflexota bacterium
CATAGTCGGTCACGAGATCGGGATAGTGCGCCTCAAGCACCTTGGTGACTCGTCCCCGGGCGGCGCCGCACAGGTTCAGGCTGTCCACCAGCACATAACCGACGCCGGCCTGCTTCAACTCGCCAAAGAGGGCGTCTATCTGCGCGTCGCTGTCTGAGAGCAAGGGCAGGAGCGGCCCGCAGAAGGCCCACGTGCGGACACCGGCCCCGGCGAGGGCCTGGAGTGCCTCCAGTCGCGCCGGGATGGGCGAGGCCCCCGGCTCGAAGCGCGCCCGGACCTCGTCGTCCAGCGTCGTAATGGTAAAGGCCACCTCCGCGTCGTGCAAACGCCGGATGAGGTCCAGATCGCGCAGGACCAGGGCCGACTTGGTCAGGATGGAGACGGGGTGGTCATAGCCGGCGAGCACCTCCAGGCAGGCCTGGGTGAGGAGATACTCCTCTTCCAGGGGTTGGTAGGCGTCGGTGACGGTGCTGAACGTGATGCCGCCGGGCCTGGCCCGCCGGAGTTGCCGGGCCAGCACCTCGGCCGCGTTGACCTTGACGTCCACAAACGTGCCCCACTCTTCCCTGTGGCCGGTGAACCGCTTCATAAAGGTAGCGTAGCAGTAGGCGCAGGCGTGCGCGCAGCCCACGTAGGGATTGGCGGCATAGTCCACCGCCCCGATGCCGCTCTTGGTCAGGATGGATTTGCACGCGATTTCTCTGACGATCAAGGTCTCGACCCTCGCCTCATGCCCCCGGATGCTCGTCCAGGAGTTTGAGCAAATCCTTCTTGAGGAGATAGTGATAGCTGAGCACCTGGCCATCGTACACGATGCCAAAGGTCCCATAAGGCGACGGTGCCGCGTCTTGCACGTCCCGGCCGGTGGTCAGCTCGACCACCCGGGCCTCCAGGCCCCGCTCGTTCGCGGCCTCCAGCACGTCTTTGACCGCGTCCTCGATGTAGGGGCATTGCCCGGAGCGAATGACGGTCAGGCCGGCGCCGTAGCGTCGCGCCCGTTCGTCCCAGTCTGTGGGAAACGCCGGGGCCGGCGCGTCGTCAAAGCGCTTGACCAGCAACTCGAACGAGGGCGGCGCCTGATCCTGGGAGACCACCTCAAAGCCATTCTTGAGCAAGATCTTGTTGTTCGCCAGCCAGACGCGGCTGCTGGTCACCATGGCCACGCCATGCTGGCTCATCTGTTGGGCGTCCTCGACGCAGCGGTCCAGCAGGCGCGAGCCATAGCCCTTGTTCTTGGCCCGGCCCACCACCCACAGGCAGTGGATGACCGCGTAGCCCGGAGCACGCACCGCTCGCCAGGCGGTTTCGCCGGGCATGTACTCCACGAACCCCACGGACCGGCCGTCCTCGTAGAGGATCTGGATACGCAGCCCCTCTGCAAAGCGCTGCTCCAGCCAGTCCCGCTTTTGTCGATACCCGGCCGATTTGGGCTTGCTCTTGTAGCAGAAAAAGCCGTGCTCGTCGATGTTGGCGGCGTCAACGGTGACAATCTCGACGCTGTCGTTCATCCTTTTCCTCCTACAACGCGGCCCGGACCCCGTCCAGCACGATGCGCGCGGCCGGCACAAAGCCGAAAAAGCCCTCCAACTTTTCGCAGGCATAGTCAGCGCAATAGGCGCAGTTGACCACGCCGCGTTCCACGCCGCAGGCTCTGATCTCGCACTCGGCACAGTGGCCGCACTTGCGTCCAGCGTCATCTAGGCAGCCGTCGCAGATGATAGATTCCACGGTCATGTTGGGCGCGTTGTACTCCTCGCGCCATTGCGCGGCGACCCGCTCCAACGCGGCGCGATCGTCCGCCTGAGTGGCGATGTAGGCCGGGCAATCGGTGCAGACTAGCCCGCAGTACGCGATGATCTGGTCCATGTGATTGTCTCCTTCTTCTTGGGATTTGGGCATTGGCCCTTGAGTTTTCACTCCGAATTGGTTTCCCTGCTCCAGGCCGGCGATCTGCCCTGCAAGCTCTCTACCATGTCCGCGACGAGCGATACGGCCTCGTCCAGCTTGGTCGGGCTGATCCACTCGACGGTGTCGCCGGGTAAGTGGCCGTTATGAACCCCCACGGACGTGATGGGGATGCAGGGCACGCCCTGGAAGAAAAAGGCCGTGTGGTCGCTCTCGTACCAGGGTTCGACCCGGACTACGCCAGGATAGCGCTGTTTGACGGCGGCGATCTGGTTGTGCAGGGCCTGGGAGCCGCCCATCACGGTGATGCTGGTGGCGCTGGCCCACTGCCCCACGCCGTCCACGTTGACGACGGCGAGGACCTGGCCCAACTCGTCCCCGCACCGGCGCAGGTACTCGGCATCGCCCACGCCACCGACCTCCTCGCCGTTGGCGATGAACCATTCCAGGCCGGTCGCCAGGTCTTTGGGCGCGAATCGCTCGGCCAGGGCTAGGAGCCCCGCCACACCGGAGCCGTTGTCGCAGGCCCCGGGCGTGTCGGCCTGGGTGTCCAGGTGGGCCAGCAGCACGATGCGCGCGTGATTGCGCCCGGCCTTGCGACCGATGACGTTGGCGAACCGGCCCGGCGTCTGGCGGCTCTCGATCCGCAGATGGACGACCTGGTTCTCGCGTTGCAGCAGCGTCCGCCCGACCTCCGGCAGGATCGTGGCCGAGGGGATGGCGAATTCCCAGTCGCGGATCAGCCGCTCCGGGCCGCCGGGCGTGGGACTTACAGTGACGAGCGCGGCCGGCCGCTTGGCCTCCAGCAGGCGCACGAACTGTTGGTGCTCCTCCGGGAAGTAGAACGCGCTCCGCGCTCCCATCCCGTGGCCCTTGGTCAGGTCGCCGTAAAGAACGCCGATGCGCCCAGCCAGATCCGCCGCCTCCAGCTCTGCTACGGTCCCCAACGCCACGGCCGGTGCTGTCACATCACACGCTGGCGACCAGGTGTTGGCGAATGCGGTTAGCCGCTCCCCGCCGGCTTCCAGGCGCGTCTCGACCTCTTCCCAGAGCGGGCAGGGAAACTCTTGCTGTTCCACGGCCAGGCCGGCCGCCTCGAACGCGCGTTGGACATAGTCTGCCGTGGCCTGGTTCGCTTGCGAGCCAAGGGGCCGGGGGCCGATCCCCACGCAGAGATGCTCCAGGTGTCTCATGACCGTTGTTTTCGTACTGGTCATCGTTCGTTCCCTTCTATCGTTCGCACAGGCGCTGGACCAACGTTCGCTAAAAAGGCGCCGCGCATGCTGCTCATGTCACCGGCTCGCAGACCATGTGATGATGGGTCTCCGTTTCGGCCACGCAACGGAAACCCAGACGCTCATACAGCCTGAACGCCTTGGCGTTCTTTAACCCTACGCTCAGGCGAACACTTTTTCCACGTTGGTGGGCATCTGCGATGACGTCTTTCAGTACACGGGTTCCCACGCCTCGGTTTTGATGACTAGGCTGTACCTGAATCTCCCCAACCTCTACAACGTTCGGCTCATCGAATATCTGAATCATGCCGATCCGTACGCCGTCCAATTCAATGATGAAGATGTTTCCGGCTCTGCTGCACTCGTTGAAGTGGCGACTGTGGCGATCCTCGTCCCAGCCGCCCCAAGTCGCCTGAAACAGTTCCTGGTAGACACTACGACGAAGCTCTTCGAGCCAAGCCGTGTCCGATGGCTGCGCGCTGGTCAATCGATACTTCACTTTCGGGTGTCTCCTCGATTCCAGTGCTGTCTCGCACGTATTCGATGGGCTTTATCGGTCCGGCGGCCACGGCGACAACTGCCGGCCGCCCACGTCGGTGAACCCGTATTCCCGGCCCAACGCCCGGGTGTGCAAGAGTTGGCCGGTCCTGGTCATCACGTCCGGGTCGGCTGCCAGGGCTGCCACCGCCCGTCCGATGTACCCCACCGATTCCATCACGTTCAGGTCTTCGGGCGTGGGATTCATCGTCTCGGTGTTCATCCAGCCGGGCCAGAGCGCCACCACCGCGATGCCGTGCGGGCGGAGGTCGCGGGCCATCCCCAGCGTCATGCGGTTGATGGCGGTCTTGGCCGTGTCGTAGAACACGCTGTACGGGCCGAACTGGTCCAGGTCCCAGTTGCGCGAGCCGGTGTCATAGGTGGTGTTGACGATGAGGCCCTGCCGATTCGGCATCGTCAGGGGCAGCGCCAGGCGGGTGGTGACCATGTGCGAGCGCACGCCGGCCTGCCACATCCGGTCAAAGCGGGCGATGGGCTGCTCCCAGAACGGCGCGTCAAAGGACTCGTGGCTGATATAGTGCTCGTAGCCGCCCCAGGCGTTGTTGACCAGGATGTCGAGCCTACCGTGCTGCCGCTTCACCCGCTCGAACAGCCACTCCACGTCCGTGTCCACGGCGTGGTCGCAGCGGACCGGGATGCCCACGCCGCCCCGGGCGGTGACCTGCTCCGCCGTGTCCGGGACGGTAGTGCCGGGTAGGTCCTCCCTGGTCGAAGCGCCCCGGAGGCTCCGGCCCGTCACGTAGACCGTCGCACCCTCCTCACCGAGCACCAGGGCGATGCCGCGCCCCCCGCCCCGGCTGGCCCCGGTGACCACGGCCACCTTGCCTGTCAGTCGCCGCATGATTCGCCTCCGTCGAATGAACCATCACAACTCGTCGAGATGTTGCTGCACGAACTCTAGGGTCCACTGGAAGCCGGGTCATTCCCGGTAGGCTATCTCGGAGTAATATCTCCGGGTAGCTGGATCCAGGGTCAGCGAACTGAGAGGCGCCCCCGGGATCCGGGTATCGCTAGGCCGGGAGGTGAACACCGTTCGACGGGAGCCGCTCTGGGAAAAGGTCTTGTCCGGCGAGACGACCAGCGCGATGGCAAGCTGCCAGACGCCGGCGCTTTCCCCACCGACTTGACCCAACTCGTGGGCGTAGTACGCGAGCACCTCCTCGTCGGATACCCGGTGGTCGCCGCCGTGGATCCTCCTGACGAACATCCCGGGCTGTTTTTCGGCTGGCAGCCGTTCGATGTACAATCCCGCGTCGGTGGCCAGGGTGGGGATGTGGGACCGGGCGAAATAGGCCCGGGCCTTGATGACTGCGTTTTCTTCCAGAGTGCAGCCATCTTCCCTCACGACGATGTCAATGCCCAGGTCCCGCGCACTCAGCATCTCGATGGGCAAAGGCTCCAGGAGCGCCCGCACATGCCCTGCTTTGGCCGGGTTGGTCGTGCCGAGCAGCACTCGTTTCTTCATGGCCGATCAGATGCCCTCGAAGAGTTGCGCCGCCCGGCGCATGTTCGCGATGATGTCTACCTCGAACGGGCAGCGCTCTTTGCAGTCGCCGCACTCGATGCAGTCGGAGGCTTGAGCCGATAGGTCAGCATAGTCGGCTAGCCCGTCCTCGCCCACGCCGTATCGTTCTGCCGCCGCGAGCATCCGCATGACCACGGCGATGTCAATGGTCGCGGAGCAGGGCAGGCAGTGGTTGCAGTAGACGCATGTCCCGGCCAGGCCCTGCCGCAGTTCCTGGAGGGCGGCGGAAAAATCCTTCTCCTCGTCGGTGGCGTCCAGGAACCGGAGGTTCGCTTCCAGCTCTGCCAGGTTCTTGACGCCCATCAAGGCCAGGGAGACACCGGGCTGCGCCAGGGTGTAGCTGAGGCACTGCACCGGCGAGATGGGGTTTTCGCGCTGAAAGACCTGACCGCCGGCAAAGGGCTTCATCGCCACCAGCCCCACGCCGAGGCTGGCGCATGCCTGGGCCAGCTCTTTGCCCCCCGGCTCTGCATCGCCGGCGATGTTGATGGGATGCATCACCACGTCCAAGTGCTCACTCTCGATGACCTTCAGGGCCATCTGAGGGTCGTGCCCGCTGAGGCCCAGGGCGCGTGTCTGGCCCTCTTGCTTGAGGCGCAGCGCCAGGTCCAGTACCCCGCCCGGCGACGTGACCTCCTTGTAGTCTCTGGGCGCGTCCAGATTGGACAGGTGCAGCACGTCCACGTGGTCGGTGCCCAGCCAGTCCAGGATGTCGTGGAACAGCGCCTCGCACTCTTGCGGGTTGCGCGTCCGGCGATACTGCCCCTTGGTCTGCGCCGTGCTCAGGTGCGCGGCCAGGATCACCTGATCTCGACGGCCTTTCAGGGTCTCGCCCAGGATGCTCATGACCTCTGGCACCCAGATCATCAGGTCAATGTAGGTGATACCCCGGTCCAGCGCGCGGTGCACCACCGGCGCGATGTTGTCTGGCAATGGAACCAGGTGTTCCATCCCCAACCCGATGACGCTGACGTCGAGGCCGGTGCGGCCCAGTTTGTTGGTTTTCACGTGGCGACCTCCCCTGGTGATATTATACAATGTGCGGGCTAGAAAGCATATAGCCGCGATCCAGGTGCACGCGTATTCTACTACAAAATCATGACAATTCATGTCAAATATCATGCGCTTGCGGGCTGGCTGGCGAGCTGTGCCGGTCCTTCCCTCTGGCAAAGAAAAGCGGTCAGCCTGATGGCTGACCGCCGAGAAACATCGTTGGGGTTGAGATCCCCCTCAGACTATTTGCCGCGTCCCCGCCGGGCCACCCACACCAGGCCCACCGGCAGGCACAGGCCGGCCAGCAAAAGGCCCGCGCCCGGCAAGAAACTGCTGGGCAACGACGGGACCGCCGGATCTTTGCCGCCGGCTACCTTGGCCTCCAGGGCCACCATCCGCTTTTCCAGGTCGCTCACCTGGCCCTGCAGGGTAGCATTGTCCGATTCCAACGTTTCCACCCGCGCCTTGAGCGCGGTGTTCTCTGCCTGCAAGGCCTCGACAGCGGCCGAGTCCCCCTTGGCGACGGTCCCATGGATGGTGCCGTCCACGTACAGGTCCCCGCTGACACGCTGGGTTCCCTGGACGACGAACTTGGCGTTGGTGGTAGCTTCTGGAGCGTTGAGCAGCTTGAGTATAGCCGAGTTATTGGCCATAAAGAACATGGGGTGGTCGCTCACGGTGCCGAATTGGCCCCGGATAGCAAGGGCAGTGGCTTTGACCTGCGCACCACTCGTTCGCTCCAGCATCAGCTCCGCGTTGCTCCCGGTCCTCTCTATTTCCAGTGGATACCCCGGCGCACTCGTCCCCATCCCGATATTGCCATCTCCCTTGATAAAGATGCTGTTGGACGGCGCACTGGGCTGGATGCGGAACGGCAGCTTGGAGCCGTTGGTCACGTCGCGGATGAAAAAGTTGCTCTCGTTGCCGGCCAAGTCCCAGGTCTGCGCGGTCCACCCGCCGCTGCTGTCCTGCTCCAGCCGGACGGTGGGGGTGTCGCTGTCCCGGATGTGCGCTTCTACTGCCGGCGTGGAGGTCCCAAAGCCCACCCGCCCGATGCTGTCCACATAGATGGCATTGCTGCGGGCGCCGGCTATGATCTTGAACGGCGTCTTTCCGTTGTCCACGTCGTCGATGGCGAAATAGTTCGCGCCGCCGTTGGCCGAGTCGTTGGCTGTAAGCTGCCAGTCGTTGGTGGGGAAGGCCCCCGAGGAGCTGGTGTCCTGGAACTTGATGCGGAGGTTGTTTTCCTTGAGCCGGATGGTGTCGAACCCAAAGTTCTCGCCGTTCACGCAGTCTACGCCCACGCACTCGCTGCCGATCACGATGAGATCGTCATAGTGGACCACGTCCTCCGTGGGCGAGCCGCCTGGCGGATTGGCGACCGGCTCCTCGATCGGCTGGACGAAAGCGCCTTTCTGGATGCTCAAGACCCCGGATTGTGCCAGGGGTGACGGCAGGTCGGGGCCGGGCTGCCCGGTCTCGCGGGCTTTTTTCATGGCCGCCAGCGTTTCCTCGTCCAGCATCAGCGCCACCACCAGCTCGTAGGTATAGGCGCCGTCGGGATAGTTGCCCTTGCTCAGTTCGAACACGGGCGTCTGGCCGGCCGCAAATTCCTGGCGGTACACCACGTCCCCTGGCCCGGCGACGGTCAGGAATATCTTCTCGTACTTGACCTGGGGGTGCCACTCGATCTTGGTTGCCGTGATCACCATTGTGGCCACCGGGCCGTCGCCGGGGCCTTGCGAGAACGCCACTGAGCTGCTCAGGCCGGCAAATACCAGCACGACCATGATGAGCAGCGAGAGCCATTTCATACTGGAGCGGTTGCGTGTACTGTGGTTTTCCATGATTCCCCTCCTTGGGTAATGTGAGTTAAAAGATGCGAACGATTTTCGCTTGATGGGTTAGTCTGTTGAAAAAGCTCTGAACTTGTACCATGTTACTCTATCTCGCCAGTCCCAGTCGGCCATGAGATCAATGGCACCTAATATTGCCGTGCCACCAGCGGCAGGTAGACGCGGTAGCATACCTGGACGGATTGGGGGGTACTCCATTCACTGCTCCCGCCGGCGTTGCTGGCCCGCACACGATAGTACCACACGCCGGCGGATTGCCCGCTCACGGCGTGATCGGTGTCGCTGCCGGAGTACACTGTGGTGGGGCTGGAGAAAGCCGCGTTGTCGTCCTCCTCCAGGGTATAGCTGGTGGCTCCGGTCACCGTGGACCAGTCCACGGTATAGTCGCCGTCGCACTCGGGGTTGCTGACGGCGTACAGGGTGAGGGCCGCCGGGCACACGCCCACGTCCTGCGTGCCGCTCCAGGCACTATCGCCGATGGCATTGGTGGCTTTGACGCGATAGTACCAGCGCCCGGTGGTTTGCCCGCTGAAGGCATAGTCGGTGTCGCTGCCGGCGTACACCACGCTGGGGCTGGTGAACGCGGCGTTGTCGTCCTCTTCCAGGGTGTAAGAGATGGCCCCGGTCACGGCCCCCCAGTCCACGGTATAGTCGCCGTCGCACTCGGGGTTGCTGACGGCGTTCAGCACCGGGGCAGCCGGGCACACGCCCACGTCCTGGGTGCCGCTCCAGGCGCTGTCGCCGCCGGCGTTGCTGGCCCGCACGCGATAGTACCAGCGCCCGGTGGTTTGCCCGCTCACGGCGTGTTCAGTGTCGCTGCCCGAGTAGGCCACGGTAGGGCTGGTGAAGGCGGCGTTGTCGTCTTCTTCCAGGGTGTAGCTGGTGGCCCCAGCCACGCTCGACCAGTCCACGGTATAGTCGCCGTCGCACTCGGGGTTGCTGATGGCATATAGGGTGGGAGCAGCCGGGCACACGCCCACGTCCTGGGTGCTGCTCCAGGGGCCATCGCCAATGGTATTGGTGGCCCGCACGCGATAGTACCAGCGTCCGGTGGTCTGCCCGCTCACGGCGTGCTCTGTATCGCTGCCGGTATACAGCGTGGTGGGGCTGGAGAACGTCGCGTTATCGTCCTCTTCCAGGGTGTAGC
>JAHJIN010000588.1 GCA_018823415.1 Chloroflexota bacterium
AGGCAAACCCAGATCGAGCAGGATGGCCGCGGGTGGATCAGCGTCCCATTCCTCGTTGACGACCTTGACCCCATCGCTATAGCAGCGCAGGTCATACCGACCTCTCAGAGCCGCCCGATACGCTGCCAAAATCTGCGGATCGTCCTCTATAATGGCTATCCACCTGGCACCCATCTGCCTCATCCTTTCGTAGGGGTACGGTCCTCGAGAGAGGCCGCACCCCTGGCTGTTGGTTACTCTATGATTACCAGCGGGTAGTACAGCAGGTAACGCCAGAGCACCCGGTACACCTGGTTGACCGCCGCCGCCCAACCCGCTGCGCCCCCCTGGGTGCCCGGGTACGCATTGGAGAAAGTGCGATAGCGTGTCAACTGGCCGGTCTGGGTGTCGAATGACGCAATCTCGGCGTAACCAGCTTGCCAGTTATTCACCGAGAACCACAACAGCCCGGCCGCGTCCGGCCCACTCAGCTGCATATAGGGCACCAGCCCCTGCGGCAGTGTGTACAGGCGCACCGTGCCACCGGCATCGTCGTAGGTCAGGTGACCCAGCTCGTTGTTGAAGCGATCCAGGTACCACAACTGCCCATCCGGGACCGCTTTCTGTTCCAGCGCCGTGGGGAAGCGACTGGCCCCCTCACCGGTCACTGGCAACGTCCAGGCCCGGACCTGCGGCTGCACCGCGCCCTGGTCATAGCGACACTCTACCAGGGCACCTAACAGACCATCCGCGTAAACGGCCACGGTGGACGTGGCCGTGCCCGTGGCATAGGCAAAGGCCGTGGGCCAGGCAAACGCCCCCTCGAACCGCACCGCTTCGCCGTGCTGGGGATAGAGCACGGTCAGGTCCCATCCCCCACCCCACACGGCGTCGCCGGCCGGGGTCGTCATCAGGTAGGACCACACCGGCACCGAGTACACGGCCGGCACATGAAAGGCCGTGATCTGGGCCGCAGTTGGGTCGAAAAAGTCAATATAGCCGTCCGCTCGGTGGACCCACAGCCCGGCCTGGTCAGCCAGCCATCCCGCCTGGGGTTCACCCAGCCAGGACGCTGCCAACGCCGCGCCCGGCGCATCGCGTTCCTTGAGCCACGTTTGCGGCGACTGCATGGCCGCCGCCTGCTGCGTGGCCGTGGGCCACCGGTACTCACTGATTCCCTCGCTGACCGTCGACGGCGCGATGGGGATCGCCACCATGTCCGAAGTGGTAAAGGTGTAAGTGACCGGGTACAGCCCTGCATACTCACTGACCGGCACGGTGTATGTCACCGGGACCAGCGTATCCGTCATCACCTCCACGAGTTGGTAACCGCCGGTCGGTGTAGCGTCATCAGCCACAAAGGCCAGGCCCAGAGGGAGATGCTCGCGCACCCAGGCCCCGGCCGCGCCGGCCGGGCCGGGCGCTTCGACCAGGCCCTGGGTATAGGTGGTGGTGGCCGGGAGGTCATAGATATAGACCAGGGGCAGCGGTTGATACGCTGAAGGGGTCGTAGTGGGAGCGCTGGTCGCGCTCGGGCTGAGTCCAAGCACCAGCAGGCCCAGCAAAGCTAAAAGCACGATGGTTTTCTTCATGGTCGTAGAGTCCTTTCTCATGGTTGTAGCGCCGCCAATCCAGCGGCAGAGAAAACATGGACCGTAACATGGTCCGAGGCATTGATCCACCCAAAGAACGTCGTCGACACATCGGCGGCGATGTACACCGCCACAGCCGGCTCGTCGGTTGACCAATCGCTGGCCTGGCCCAGGTCGGCGCGAGGCACCGGGGGAAATTCGGCCACCACCCCACCACTCGGGTCAGGCAGCACGGCGATCTGCAGATCAACCGCGGTTAGATTGCGCTGGGCTAGGGCCATCTGCGCCGCCGCCCACGCTTCCGCGTAGGCCACGTCATTGTCCAATGCCCACTGACCGCTAACCGTGTAGTAGGACCAATCCCGGCCCCGGCTAACCCCAATCAGGGACGCCTCGGCCGCGACCTGGTACAGTCCGGCGCGGGTGGTTTCACACTGGTACACGTCCAATGTCCCGGCGCCAACTATTAGCACGATTAGCAATCCCAGGATGACCCAGAACAGGGCCTGTCCATCGTCGCGGCTAGGCACTGGCTACGACCTCAGCCACGTCACTCGCGGCGGCCGGCACAGCGGCAGCCGGGGCCTTTTTTGCCTTTGCCATGGTTGGCGCAGTGGCAGCCGGGGCCTTTTTCGCCTTCACCGTGGTTGGCGCAGCGACAGCCGGGGCATCCACAGCGGCTGGCGCCGGCGCAGCGGCAGCCGAAGCACCTTTCTTCACCGTGGTTGGCACAGCGGTAGCCGGCCTTTGGGCCGGCCGGGCCGCACGTGGGCGGTCCGGGCGCGACCGCTGGCTATCCCGGCGCGGGGCAGACCGGAGCACCTTGACCTGGTCAGCCCACAGTTGAATCACCGGATGCTGCGCCGGTTGATTGATGAGGCCCTGCGGCAAGCTCAAGAGCGCCGTGCGGATCAGCGGCTCCTCCAGGCCCGGCACCTGTTCCAGCAAGCGCCAGATGACGGTCTTGACCGTGCGCGGATCAGCCTCGCGCACCAGGTGACCGACGATACGCACCTCGTCGCCCTGGGCCAAGCCCCCCCGAGGCTGAGTACCGCGATCAGCCAGGACGCTGACCGCAATCGGCGAGGCCTCAGCCTCGGCCGGGCAGCGTACCACAAAACTGATCTGATCATTGGCGCGCACCGGCCAAGAGTCCACCACGCCGGCCACCATCACCAGATTGTCCGGTGTCATTCCTTGCAACAGCAACATATCAGTAGTCATTGATCCTCCATTTTCAGGGGTATCGTTCGACGGTCAAGGTGTGCTCGACCGCCAGGGTCTTGTTGGTTACGATGAGCAGCGGGATCGGCGTCAGCGGCGCCCAGGGACATTCAGCGTGTACAGTGAACGCCTCCTGGAAGCCGAGGCCCGCCGGGTCCGGCGTGACCGTGACCGTAACCTGGGCCGCCAGGTCCGCGCCCAGGTTTTGCATTACTTCATCCCGGACGAGCTGCACGGCAGTGCTCAGGTCATCCGGGTAGAGGCTGAGATAGCGAGCCGCCCGCCAGCCGCCAGCGTCCAGGCTGTGACGAATGGCATAGGCGCGGCCGAACTCCAGGGCCCCAAAGATCAGCAGGCCCACGATGAGTATGGCAAACAGGACCTCGATGGCAGCCTGGCCGCGCTCCCCGTTATTCATTGCCACACTCCGACCAACCACAGGCAGATGCCGCTGACCAGGGCCAACGACCAGGTGGCCCGCGGGGCACGGTCCAGCCGGTCAGCCGTAGGTAGCCAACCCTGAAGCCATTGCTGGATCAGCTCCAGGTTGACCATGATTTGCTCCGGTGTGAAGCCGCGCACCGGGCCGGGCGCTGGCCGCAGACCCAGGGCGATCAGCCCGGCCCGCACGCGACCGGGCACCGTAGACCAGTCATGGCGGTACTGCCAGGCAATGATCGGTCCAAAGACCACCAGCACCACCCCGCATACCACCAGCGGCATCCACCAGGTAGCATACGCGGCGAAAAACGCCATGAGCATCTTGGCGTCGCCGCCGCCATAGACGTGGAATCCGTACAGGGTCCAGATCACCAACCATACCGGGATAAACAACCACTGCCCCAACAGGGCCGCCCGCAGACTGGCGGCGATCATGACCGGCAGCACGTACCAGTTACGCACCAGGCCGGTACGATGGTCTTGCATCGCAGCGCCCACCAGGAACGCCGTCATAGCTATAGCTAGGGTCAAATCATAGGTTGTCATTGATCGCCCTGAACTTGGTTTGCAAATTACCAAAGATGGTCGCCATGATCGCGGCCAACACCAGGACCACCAGAGCCAGGATCATGATATACTCGGTGGCCACCTGGCCGCGTTCGTCTTGTAAGAACTGGCGTAGTAAAGCTATCATCGGGCATTACCCCACTCTGGTCGGGCGATGATCCAGTCATCGCCCGACCAGCGTCGTCGTAGCTATTGTGGCGTGTCGGGGATCTGGATGATCATTTCCGCGTTGGCCGCGGTGCCCCGAGTGAGCAAATTGCCGAACACCGTCGCCATGATGGCGGCCAAAAACAGGATAATCAGGGCTACCAGGGCAATCCATTCCAAGGACCCCTGACCACGCTCGTCGCGCAGGAATTGCAACAACATGGGTCGTACCTCCTTTCTGCCAAGATTAGCTATGGTGCAATCCCCAGACCGGCCATGATGGTCATCGCCAGGGGATATACCAACAAGATCAGCGGGGGTGGAAACAGGCCCGCGAGCATGGGGATAATCATACGTGTCGGAGCACCCTCGATGCGCTCCTCAGCCTGTTGCTGCAGTCGCTCCTGGAGATCGCGGGCCACTACCTGCACCGCTTCACTGTACGTGATCATGCCCCCACGACGTGCCCCCTCGACACGCAGCGCCAGGTCAGTCAATTCGGTGGACCGAAAATCGGCAGCCAGGGCCTGAATAACGGCCTCCGGCTGACCGGGGTATTGCTCCAGGTGATAGCGCAGACGGCGTGCGACCAGATGATCGGCCGGCACCTGGCCCACCGATTGACGCAGGGCCATCTCCAGTGTTCCCCCCAGGCCCACCAGCAGGTCCAAGCTGATGAGCAGAGCACGGATATCGGTCTGATACTGCCAACGCGCCCGACTGGCCCGCATGGAGGCCACCAACCGAGGGATAAAGACCCCGGCCAGGCCCAACGGAGCCAAAAACGGGGAGATCTGCCAGAAAGCAATCAGGGTCAGGGTCAGGCCCCCCCCGCCGCAAACCAGTTGCCAGAATTGCCATTGCCCGTCAGCCTGGTTTAGCAACACTGCTTCAGCGACGACATTGGAGGCCAGCTCACGCGGTGCCATCGCAGACCGGCGCTGGTACCGGCGCGTGGACCGCTGGGCCAGTCGCCGGAGGACCTGGCGCACCGTGTCCAAAAACAGGGCACACCAGACCAACACACTGCATCCCGCCAGGCCCCCGAACACCCAGGGCCACCAGGTGGCGTCAAGGGCGCTCATAACGCTTGCTCCTGCAAGGCCAGGATCTGCTGGTCAAAGTAAGCACTGGCTAGAGCCATCACCACCGTCACCAGCATGAACATCACCTGACGGTCCAGGCTACTTTCGTAGAAATCGCGCCACAAGGGCATGAGCACACAGAACACCACACCGAACGCATTGGCCCCTTGCAGCACTCGGACGGTACCCTGTTGCAAAGCCAGCGCTGTACGGACTTTGCCGCGCAGCCGGCGTTGTTGATGCAATCGACCCTCCAACTCATCGAGCGCCCGATTCACATCCACCGGCCGGGCATCCTGGGCCAGGATCAGGGCCAGTTGGGTCAAACCCGGCTCGCCCAGGACTTGCGCCTCGGTCACGAGCGCCTGGCCTACCCCTACCGTGCTCAGGTCAGCCCGGCGCAGGGCTTGCTCCACCACCTGGCGCACTGGCCCCTCGATGGCAGCCACGGCCTCGCATAGGACCACTCGCGCCGATGGCTCACGCAAGTAATGCGCCCGGGCCAGGGTGACCAATCGCTCTACCTGAGTGGTCCATAGCCCTCGCCGGGCCTGCCCAGCCCGGCGAGTCCAGTACAGTGCAATGACGATCCCCAGCGCCGCCAGATACGCCGTCAGCAACGGTGCTCGGGGCAGAAAAAACAGGCCCAGGACCAGCGTGGCCAGCGGCATTACCCAGATCCACCGCCCACTGCCAGCCGTAGCCGTAGTTGCTTGCTGCACAGTGACGCCAGTCGTAGCCGGGACCAGCAGACCCCGCGCCCGGAGATAGCTTTGCATGGCTCGCCAGCGACGTGAGCGTGGCCGCAGCGCCCACAACCGACGCGGTAACGGAGCCACGTATAACCACAGCCCCATCAGGGTCGCCCAAACCGCTGCGGCCACCAACGGCCCAAATGCTCCAGGTAACCAGCTCGTAATCGGCAGATCAAACATGCTGTGTCTCCGGTAGATTGAATAGCTTGACACCATTCTAGCAGGGAAATACGCCGGTTCAAGACATGAACAGCCCTGGAAAATCCCAGATCAGTGGCTTTTGGTAATAAAGCAAAATCCCAGAGCATCGTGCTCTGGGATTTTGCCAGTAGGAGCATCTATACGGACGCTCCTACTAAGGAGTCGTCCATGCTCAAGTTCGTAGTTTTCGCCCAGGAAACAGGGACAAAAGTCCAAAGTTGTTTTTGGACAACTCCTAAATGCACGCGATAGGATCCATTATAAGCTGACTTGAGGCCGCGCTGGGGGCCTCCGGCATCACCTACCTGGTGCGCCAGTATGCCGCGGCGGCGAGACGCCGGCGCGCTACTGGAAATCGTCGGCGGCGGCTGAGCGTGGGGCTGGGGGAGGAGTGCAGCTGTCCGCCACGGGGTGAATCTAAGCAAGAAGTAGAGATCTGTGCAGTTGACGTGTCATCAGCGGGTCAGTTACATTGCTGCTGGTCCTGATTGCGACGTGAGGGGAGCAATTGGTGCATCGGGGCGAGATATGCGTTGCGGAGTATTGCGTTCCGGCGTGGGGCGTGATATAATGCTAGCGGTGCTTTTTGTAAACAAAAAGCCGGGGCCACAGGAAGTTGGCACCTTCCACGTGGCCCCCGGTAGATCTCCCTGATCGTGGCAGGAAGACGGCGGATATAGTATAGCACACCAGCCGCTTTCCGCGCAAGCCCTGATCGGGCAGATAGGGAGAGCGGCTTTTTTCGTCTGACGTTGGTTGATCGGCATTGAAGGCTCACGCTCGTGGAGGGATGGCATGGCCACAGAGGCAGACACCTGCCGAAAGCACATCACCCCAGCATTGCAAGCCGCCGGCTGGGACAATGCCCCTCACTCGATTGCGGAACAACGGACGTTTACCGATGGCCGGATCGTGCCGGTGGGGGAAAAGACCCGGCGGCTGCCGCAAAAGCGCGCCGACTATTTGCTGCGCTACACCCGCGACTTTACCCTGGCCGTGGTGGAGGCCAAGGCCTCGGACGAGGACGCCGGCAAGGGGATGCAGCAGGCCAAAGAGTACGCGCAGATCCTGGGACTCCAGTTCGCTTACGCGACGAACGGGCCGCGCATCCTGGAGTTTGATTTTGCCACCGGCCTGGAGCGCGAGCTCGCGGCGTTTCCCGCCCCCGCCGAGCTCTGGTCGCGCTGGCGTCAGGCCCAGGGGCTGGCCGACGACGCGGCCACCGAGCACCTGCTGACCCCCTACAACCTCACGTTGGGCAAGATCCCCCGCTACTACCAGGAGATCGCCATCAACCGCACGGTGCAGGCCATCCTCCAGGGCCAGCACCGCATCTTGCTCACGATGGCCACCGGCACCGGCAAAACCACGGTGGCCTTTCAGATCGTCTGGAAGCTCTGGTCCTCGCGCTGGAACCGGGATGGAGCGTACCGCCGGCCCAAGATCCTCTACCTGGCCGACCGCAACATCCTGGTGGACGACCCCAAGGCCAAGGATTTCGCGCCCCTGGGCGACGCCCGGCACAAGATCGAAGGCGGCGAGGTGGTCAAGAGCCGCGAGATGTACTTTGCCATCTATCAGGCGATTGCCCAGGACGAGGTGCGGCCGGGGCTGTATCGCGAGTACGCCCCGGACTTTTTCGACCTGGTGATCGTGGACGAGTGTCACCGGGGCAGCGCGCGGGACGATAGCAACTGGCGCGAGATATTGGCGTATTTCGCGCCGGCGTACCAACTGGGGATGACAGCCACGCCGCTGCGCGAGGACAACCGGGACACCTACGCCTACTTTGGCCACCCCCTTTACACCTATAGCCTCCGCCAAGGCATCGACGACGGCTTTTTGGCTCCCTATCGAGTCCACCGGGTGGTGACGGAGTACGACGCGACCGGCTGGCGCCCCACCAAAGGCCAGGTGGATCGCTACCTGCGCGAGATCCCGGACCAGGAATATCACACCGGGGATTTCGAGCGGGTGGTGGCGCTGCGCGCTCGTACCGAGGCAGTGGCCCGGCACCTGACCGAGTACCTGAAGCGAACGGATCGGCACGCCAAGACGATCATCTTTTGCGTGGACCAGGATCACGCCGACGAGATGCGGCGCACCCTGAACAACCTCAACGCCGACCTGGTGCAGCAAGACTCGAATTACGTGGTCCGGATCACCTCGGACGAGGGCGAGATCGGCAAGGGCCACCTGAGCCGCTTCCAGGAACCCGAGTCGGCGACGCCGACGCTCGTGACCACCTCCAAGCTGCTGACCACCGGCGTGGACGTGCCCACCTGCAAGAACGTGGTCCTGGTCCGCGTGGTGAACGCCATGACCGAGTTCAAGCAGATCATTGGGCGGGGCACGCGGGTGAACGCGGATTACGGCAAGCTGTTCTTCAACATCTTGGACTACACCGGCAGCGCCACGGCGCGCTTTGCCGACCCCGAGTTCGACGGCGACCCGGTGGCGATCACCCAGGTGCAGATCGACGAGGACGGGACCGAGATCGAAGGCACCGAGGAGGTGATCCAGGACGAGGAGCTACTGGTCGAAGAAGGGCCAGACGTGCCCACAGGGATCGACAGCGTGTCCGGGGACGAGGACCGGCCCCGCCGCAAGTATTACGTGGACGAGGGCTTTGTGGAGGTGGTGGCGCACCTGGTCTACGAGCTGGACCACGATGGCCGGCAGCTCCGCGTGGTCAAGTACGTCGATTACGCCGGGCAGGCGGTGCGCACGCTCTATCCCAACGCGGCGGCCCTGCGCCGGGGGTGGGCGGACCCGCTGCTGCGAGCGGACATCATCGCGGGGCTGGCGGAGCGGGGCATCGACTTTGACTATCTGCGGGAGGCAGCCGGCCAGCCAGAGGCGGACCCCTTTGACCTGCTGTGCCACCTGGCCTTTAACGCGCCCGTGCGCACCCGGCGCGAGCGGGCCGACCTGCTGCGCCAGAACCGGCCGGACTTTTTTGCCGAGTACGGCCCCGAAGCCCGGGCGGTCCTGGGCGAGCTCTTGGAAAAGTACGCCGACCACGGCCTGACTCAGTTCCAGATCCCGGACGTGTTCAAGGTGCCCCCCATCTCGAACCGGGGGAACGTGCGCGAGATCGCCCAGTTGTTCGGCGGGCCGGTGCAGTTGCGCACGGCCGTGAATCGATTGCAGACGCTGCTATACGCGGCCTAGCCAATGAGCAAATGGGCAAATGGGCAGATCGCCGAGACCTTGTGCCCGGCGGGGTGCCGCGATGATGAGAACCCAGTTCGGCACGGACTGTCCGCGCCGAACCCCATTATTTTCGGAGGATAAAGATGCCACATAAAGCGAACGATCATATTTTTGAAGCGATAGTGAACCGAGGATGGTTTCAAACCGTGCCTGAAGATGATTGGCCTTCCGACTTGCCCTCTGACAACTGGCGAATCGTCACAGATGCCCAAGGGCGCCAGGCCCTCCTGTACCTCGTGCGCTTTATCTCTGGCTCCAAGAGCGGAGAACCCCGCCGCATTCCCAACGAACCCACCGCGCTGCCACGCCTGGCTGACCTGCACCGCGAGCGAGGTCTATCCGTTGGTCCCTTTATCGCGCTGGCCGAGGTCTCGGACGCCACGGCGTCTCCTGACGTCGTTTCGATCCGGGTGTGGAACGTCGCGGGCCGGCTTGCGCCGTCCTCGCCCCGGCTGCGAGTGGCCGATTTGAGCCGGCCCAAGTTCGACAGCGAACGGCAGTAGAGGAGAAGCTATGGCCCGGGCCAGAAAAAAGGACGCACCTACCACCACCGCGCGCCAGTTGAGCAGCATCATCAAGTCGGCGCGGGACATTATGCGCAAGGACAAGGGGCTGAGCGGCGACCTGGACCGCCTGCCGATGCTCACCTGGATCATGTTCCTCAAGTTCCTGGACGACATGGAG
>JAHJIN010000589.1 GCA_018823415.1 Chloroflexota bacterium
GACGAGATGAGCATCAACGAACGTTACAAGTATTTGCGACTAATGAGGAAACGTTACATGCAAGCCAACCGGCTGGAACAGAGCCTGCTCTTGACCGAGATGGAACAGGTCACTGGTTTGCATCGCAAGAGCCTGATCCGCTTACTGCACAGCGACCTGGAGCGGCACCCCCAGCAGCAGCCCCGCGGGCGCGTCTATGGGCTGGCGGTAGCGCAGGCCGTGGGGCTGATTGCCGAGAGCCTGGACCATATCTGTCCCGAACGGCTCACACCCCGGCTGGTGTGGATGGCCCGGCACCTGGAGCAGCATGGGGAACTGACCACCACGCCGGAACTACTGGCCCAGTTGGAGACCATCAGTGTGTCCACGGTCGGCCGGATCATGGCCCGGCAACGCCAAGACCAGCCCCGGCTGGCGCGCGCGGGACCGCGCCAAGCCAATCAGTTACGTGACATTCCCATGCTCCGCCTACCCTGGGACACTCGGGAGCCCGGCCATCTGGAAACCGACCTGGTCCATCATGGCGGGGCCAGTTCGGCGGGCGAATACGTTCATACCCTCCAACTGGTCGACGTCGCCACCGGGTGGAGCGAGCGGGTGGCCGCCGCAGGTGGGGCGCGGCCAACTGGTGATGGAAGACGCCTTTCGCCGCGTTTTGGCCCGGCTGCCGTTCCCCGTCCTCCAGATTCATCCCGACAATGGCAGCGAGTTCCTGAATCAGCACCTCTTGCGCTTCTGGCGCGACCGGGTCCCCGGCGTGCGCCTGTCGCGCAGCCGGCCCTATCAGAAAAACGACAACCCCCGGGTGGAACAGAAGAACTATACCCTGGTGCGGGCTTATCTGGGCGATGCCCGTCTGGATACCGTAGCCCAAACTCTGGCCTTGAACCAGATCTACGATTTGATGTGGCTCCCGCAGGTACAACTTTTTCCAACCGGTGCTGCACCTGGTGGCCAAGACCACCGTGCCCCAGGCCGACGGCACCACCCGAGTCCGCCGCCGCTATGACCAGGCGCGCCCTCCCTTTGATCGCCTCTGCGAGACGGAGGCGACGCGAAGCGTGCCAGCCCACCGCGAGCAACTGACAGCCTGGCGCGACCAAACGGATCCCCGGCAGTTGCGCCAGCAGATCCAGCATGAACTGGACCAACTCTGGGCGTTACCCAAGGCCCAACCGGGGGTGTCGGAGAATGTGCACCAGACCCTGCTGTCACACCTGACCATCGGCCCCGACAATCCGTTGCGGTTCGCTTTCAACCGGACCCCGCTGCGGGCCGAGGCCGCCACCGACCCGCAGGGCGGCGCACGCTGCGGTTAACCGGCTGTGGATAGGGGGACAACTCTCCGCTGCGCTGCGAGTTGCCCCCCTACCCACAGCCCGACGGCTACCTTCGCCCACCGCCAGCAGTAACATCTGCTGCTGGAGTAGGCAGAATCAACAGAAAGGAGCGGACAACTCGGTAACATTGTCATTTGACCGAACTATCCCCCCTTCGGTAACATTCCCATTTGACTTGACACGCAGGGCTTGTCAAAGCGCGGCGTTTACGTTATGATAAGGTTGGAACCATAACCAGAGCGACACGAGGAGGTGAACTCGTGAACTTGGAGGCATATCTCTTTCCATCCTCCGTAGACGAGGCCCTGGACATGCTAAACGAGCACCGGGGGCATTCGCAGATCATCGCCGGGGGCACGGACTTGGTGCTCCAGGCCCGCAGCGGAAAATCCCAGGCCACCGTGCTGGTGGACATCACCCGCATCCCCGGCCTGGATGCCATCGCGGAGCGCGATGGCTACATCGTGCTGGGGGCGCAGGTCACCCATGCCCAGGCCATGCGCTCGTTGTTGATCCAGCAGCGGGCCGGTGTGCTGGCCCAGGCGTGCAGCACCGTGGGCGGGCCGCAGATCCGCAACGTGGGCACCCTGGTGGGCAACGTCGTCAACGCGCTCCCGGCCGCCGACAGCGCCGTGGCCCTTTTTGCCCTGGACGCCGAGCTGGAAATCGTCGACGCGGATGGCCGGCAGTGGCAGCCCATCGCCAGCCTATACCAGGGCGTGGGGCTATGCAGCCTGGACCGCTGCGGGCAGGTAGTGACGGCCATCCGGTTCCGGCCGCTACCAGATGACGCCGGCAGCGCCTTTGAGCGGCTGGCCAAGCGCCGGGCTTTGACGTTGCCGGTCCTGAACGCCGCTGCGGTGGTGGATCTGGACGACGGCCGGTTCCGCCAGACTCGCATCGCCGTGGGGCCGGTGGCGTCCACGCCGTTCCGGGCTACCGCTGCGGAGGAAGCACTGGCCGGCCAGCCGGCCACGCCAGAGGCCATCGCCCAGGCTGCCCAGCTCGCCGCCCGTGATGCCCAACCCCGCGATTCGCTGCTGCGCGGCGGCAAGGAATACCGCACCGACATGGTGAAGGTGCTGGTGCGGCGCGCGCTCACGCGGGCCGCGAAACAAGAGGTGCTCTGATGGCGGCAAGAACCTCGACCGAGCCGGCCTTGCCGCCTCGCAGCTGGCCCCGGCGCATCGCCGGGCTGTGCGGCGTGGTGTCACCACCCCTCATCCTGGGCCTGATCCTGACCGCCGTGACCATCTCGCCCTGGTTCAGTTGGCAGGACAATGCCCTGAGCGACATGGGCACCAGCCCGGCGGCATGGATATTTAACACAGCCCTCATCGTGGGCGGCCTGCTCAACGTGGGGCTGGCCCTGGGCATGTGGCAGTGGGCCGGGCCGGGGTGGTTGCCGCGCCTGGGGAGCGGAGGGCTGTTCGTCGCCGCCGTGCTGCTATCGCTCATTGGCGTGTTCACCGAGGACCACGAAGCCGTGCATGTCGCTGTGGCGGCCGGCTACTTTGTGCTGACTCCGGTCGGCTATCTGCTGCTGGGGACCGCGTGGCTCCGGCGCGGCGTGCGTGTGCCGGGCATCCTCACCATCGCCGCCGGCATCGCCGCGCTGCTATTGATCGCGCTGACCCCGCATCACGACACGCACGGCATCGCCGTCCCCGAGATCTTGGCCGCGCTGGTCATCAGTTGCTGGTCGTTTTCGATGGGAGTGATCTTGCTGGCAGCGAGTTCAGGCGAGAGTCAGTAAGAGCCATCAACCGGTAACGTGATCAGCGTTTATCCACTTCTCGATCATGACAACAGGAGACAAGATGAAACACCCCTTTCAAGTAGGCGAGACGTACGAAAACCGTGACGGCAAGTATCAAGTTGTCATGCTGGAAGAACCAAGGATGATAATTCAATACTTGGACGGCCAAAGCCTGGAGACCAGTGTTAGATTACAAGCTCGCATTTGGCGCAACATCCAGGCTGAAGAAAGGCTAGAAAGCCAGCCAGACCGAGAGGGTCATATCAAACCAAATGGTCCAAAATCTTCGAAGGACCGGCGAGGGCACTCGTTTCAGGGGCTATCTGCCAATGATTTTCAGAACGGTGTGGCAGGCACATCCTGGCGTGCTCGTGCCAACCTGGGGGGATTGCTGGCGCGGCAATTGTCGGATGCTACTCCGTACTTTTTCCAGTCCTATGTGATCTATCGTAGGGCAGAGGTACATATTGCAAGACCCGAGTGCTATGAGAAAACTATACGGAGGCAGGAAGCCAAGTTCGTATTTAGTTTGAGTGAGGAGTGTGCCGGATACGGCTTCTATATCGAGAAAAACAAGGGGCCGATGGACAATACCTGGCATTGGCTGAATTTCCTTGGGGCGATTGAGAAGGATGTAGCCCTGCAGCAAAAGATCAAGGCCGCGATGATTCAAATGCAATTGCGCTGGGAGGTCTATGTTTGGGAAAAAGGTGGGTTGATCGCCCAGGTACGACCTCTTTCTGATTCTGACAGTCTTCAGTGGGATGAGGAAAACCAGGGGGAATCGACCAATATCTCTTGGCCTGATTTTGTTGACAGATTGAAGGCTATCGAAACAGAGGACGGGTGTGATTTGCATCTCTGCACTCATATGAACAAGGAACAGGCCATGGCCGCAGGTATCGGTCTTGCCAATTCAGTGACACAAGTCTATCAAGCATTATTGCCAGTTTACGAGGCTAGCACCCGGCGTGTTGGTTCTGAGCAGACATAGCTGCGTAGAGGAGTAAACGATGCCCACATTGACCTGTATCGTCAACGACAAGGAACAGACGATTGACATTGACCCCGGCGAGACGCTGGCGAACGTTCTCCGGGACAAGCTGGGCCTCACCGGAACCAAGATCTGCTGCGGCGAGGGCGAATGCGGGGCCTGCACCGTGCTGGTAGATGGTACAGCCGTGGACTCGTGCATCTATCCGGCCCTCAAGGCCCAGGGCTGCCACGTGCAGACGGTGGAAGGGCTGATGGAGGACGGCCAGCTCCACGCCATCCAGCAGGCATTCATCGACAAGGCCGCCGCCCAGTGCGGGTTCTGCACGCCGGGCATGATCATGGCCGCCAAGGCCCTGCTGGACGAGAACCCCCACCCCACCCGCGACGACGTGGAATGGGGCATCTCGGGCAACCTGTGCCGCTGTACCGGCTATATCCAGATCGTGGACGCGATTTTGCTGGCCGCCGAGGAGATGACGCCATGACGACAACCAAGGTCCTGGGCACCAGCATCCCGCGCATCGACAGCCCGTCCAAGGTCCGGGGCACCCGCAAGTACCCCACCGATTTCGAGCGCAAAGGTCAGCTTTACGGCAAGGTCGTCTGGGCGGCGCATCCCCACGCCCGCGTTCTCCGCCTCGGCACGGCCGCGGCCGAGGCGCTGCCCGGCGTGGTGCGCGTCATCACCGCTTCTGACGTGCCGGTGAACGAGTACAGCATCGCCGGCGCCAACGACCAGCAGGTGTTCATCCCTGAAGGCGGCAAGGTCCGCTGGCTGGGCGACCGCATCGCCCTCGTCGTGGCGGAAACCGAGGCCATCGCCGAGGAGGCGTGCAAGCTGGTGCGCGTGGCGTACGAGGTGCTGCCGGTGGTGGACGACCCGCGCGCGGCCATGCAGCCGGGCGCCCCGCTGGTCCAGGAGCAGCGTGAGAGCAATGTGATGTGCGAGATCCACATCCACCACGGCGACATCGAGGCCGGGTTTGCAGAGGCCGATGTGGTTGTGGAGGGCACGTATTTCACGCCCTTTGTGGAGCACGCCTACACCCAGCCGGACGCCGGCATCGGCTATATCGACGAGCAGGGCCGGGTCATCATCGTCGACAGCGGCCAGTGGGCCCACGACGACGTGCATCAGATTGCCCACCTGTTGGACTTGCCCATCGACCAGGTGCACGAGATCATCCCGGCCGTGGGTGGGGCCTTTGGTGGGCGCGAGGACATGCACATCCAGCACCTCCTGGCCGTGGGCGCGTTTGTGACGCGCCGGCCGGTCAAGATCACGTTTGACCGCGATGAAGTGACCACCCGTACCGGCAAGCGTCATCCTTTCTACATGACCTATCGCCACGGGGCCAAGCGCGACGGCACGCTGGTGGCCGTGGAGGCCCGATGTGTCGTCGATGCCGGGGCCTATACCTCCACTACCATCCCGGTGCTGAACAACGCCGCCAGCTTTATGGCCGGCCCGTACCGAGTGCCCCACGCCCAAGTAGATGTGTACGGCGTCTTTACCAACAACGCCGTGACCATGGCGATGCGGGGGTTCGGGGCCACTCAACCCCCGGTGGGTTACGAAGCCCAGATGACCAAGCTGGCCGAGGCGCTGGGCCTGGACCCGGTGGAGATTCGGCTCAAGAACCTGCTTCGTCCCGGCGAGCACACCATTACCGGCCATGTCAAGCACGAGGGTTTTGCGGCCTGGGAATCGTGCCGCGAGGCGGCGCTGGCCGCCGGCTGGCGCGAAGAAAACGGCCGCTGGATCCGCCCGGACCTGGGCACGCCCTCTGCGCCGTGGAAGCGCCGGGGCATCGGCGTGGCTGTGGCCAGCAAGAACGTGGGCTATTCGTTCGGCTTTGACGACCAGAGCACAGCCACCGTGGACATCAAGCTCGACGGGAGCGGCAACATCACCGGGGCTACCATCAAGTGCGGCGCCACCGACGTGGGCGAGGGCATCCAGACCGTCCTGGTCCAGTTCGCCGCCGAGGCCCTGGACATCTCGCCGGACAGCGTGCGGGTGGCCCTGGTACACACAGAGCAGGTGCCGGATGCTGGCAGTTGCTCAGCCAGTCGGCACACGTACATGAGCGGCAACGCCGTGGTGCGGGCCTGCCAGGAAGCCCTGGCCGAGCGGGAACGGGTGCTGCGCGCCGAAACCGGCGAGACCACCGTCAGCGCCACGGCCACCTACCACGGCCGCAACGCCCGGCCCACCGATAGCTGGTCCGCCGACCCGACTGGCAACGGTCAGTGTAATCCCCACATCGGTTACGGGTGTGGCGCGCAGATCGCCCTGGTGGAGGTGGACACCGAGACCGGCGAGACGGAGATCGTCAAGATGTGGGTCGCCCAGAACGCGGGCAAGGCCGTGCATCCGGAGATGATTGTCGGCCAGATCAACGGGGGCGTTCACATGGGCGTGGGGTACGCGCTCACAGAAGAGTACATCCAGGTAGAGGGGGTGCCGCGCACCCGCAGCCTCAGCACCTACCAGATACCCACTGTATGGGACATGCCCCACGAGATCGTGCCCCTCATTCTGGAGATACCGGACCCCACCGGTCCCTATGGAGCCACAGGCATCGGCGAGATGACCACCCTCTGCACGGCCCCGGCCATCCTCGCCGCCATTCGCGACGCCGTGGGTGTGTGGATCGACAGCCTGCCGGCGTCGCCCGAGCGCGTCTACCTGGCGATGAAGCACAGTTCGACCACGTAACTCCAAGTTGAGGATGAGAACAAGGCGATGGCTCAAACATTCAATTGTCCCTCGTGTGGCGCGTCGCTGGACTATGACGGCGGCGACGATCCGGTCATTCGCTGCGCGTACTGCAAGAGCACGGTCATCGTGCCCGAGGAATTACGCCCTGCGCCACCCCAACGGTCGGCCTGGACCGCCACCCCGATCCCTGACTCGCCGCTGACCATCGACCTGAGCGGCATGCCCGGCCGACTGGACCAGATCAAGGCCATCAAGCAACTGGTGGACGACAACCAGGGGATAATTACCACCCTCAAGACCGTCAAGGAACTGGTGCGCGATGGTCAGGAGGCAGAGGCCGCTCGCCTGTACCAGGAGACCTTTGGGGTCAGCGACCAGGAGGCCAAAGACCTGGTCAACCGGCTGGCGGCCGGGCAGAGCGTGGTTCTCAGCAGCACGAGTTTCAGCACAAGCATCCCAGTGGTCTCGGGCACGCAGGCTCAGGTCGTCTCCGGCCCGCAAGCGGCCCAGGCGGCTCAGTTCTGGCGGGAACAGATCGACGTGGCTCAACAGCAGCAGCGCAAACGGGCCTGGGTCGTGTATGGGGTTGTCGCTCTCTTGGTCATCGTCTTTCTGGTGATCCTGTTCTCTATCATCCTGGGAGCGCCCCTCTTGTGTGGCATCCTGGGAGCGTCTTCCTGAGTGCCCGATGACTCTTTAGGCGCAAAGATGCCCGGCGTTGGGGAAACGCCGGGCTGGTCTTGCCCGATCATGCTTGTGCGTGGCGCATCCTGCGTGCGACAAGCAGCGTCGCCAGCCCCAGGCTGACCGCTGCCCACGGCACCAGCACCGCGAGCGCCGGCCCCAGATCGCCGGGCCGCTGGAAGAGCAATACGTCGCGCAAGGCGCTCATGGCATAGCCGTTGGGAAAGACGCGCCATACCACGTCCATCAGCCCGGTGGCATTCTCTACCGGCGCCATGCCCCCGGACAAAAAGAACGACAGTACCCCGCTGAGCACAATGACCACCCCGCCCACGAACAACTGCCGTACCATCATCCCCAGCACCATCGCCAAGCCCACGTAGCACCACGTCACTAAGGTGATGAGGACCAGCACCTGACCCCAGAGACCGCCGGCGTCCAGCCCAGCCCACAGCGTCGTGACCGTGTACGTGACCGCCGCCGTAGCCCAGGCCACCAGCGTCGCCAGGGCCAGCTTGGGCAGCAAAAAGTAGGCCCACGAGACCGGCGCGAGCTGGTATTCCTTCAACGTGCCGGCCTGGTTCTCCTTGAGCAGCAGCGTCAGGCAGTTGAACATCCCGCCCATGAACGCGCTGAGCATCAGCACCCCGGCCGCGATGGACGGGAACCAGTCGCGGTAGCGGTCGGCCGGGTACACCTCGCGGATCGTCACCGGCGACGTGCCGGCGTAAACCTGCTGGTAGAACAGCCATACCCCCTCGTCCACGTACAGCCGGGCGTTCTTGCCAAAATCGTCGTGATAGTTGGTGAAGCGATAGCGCACCGTGGGCTGCTCGCCAGCCGCCAGCCGGGCCGAAAAATCCGCCGGGATGTCAATGATGCCCACCAGCAGGTTGTCCCGGTAGCGGGCCTCGGCCTCGGCGCGCGAGAGGCCCGGGTCGCCAAAATACGCCCCGCCAAAGGTGCTCTCGGCCGACCAGATGGCCCGGGCCAGTTGCGCGCCAGAGGGCCCTTTGTCCGCGTTGAAAATCGCCAGGTCGATCGGCCCAAAGCCGCTGAACATCAGCCCCACACCCACCAGGATCACCAGCGGCGCGATAAAGCCCCCGGCCACGGTGATGGGGTCGCGCAGCCACACTAACAGGTCCTTGCGAAAGTTGAGCCATAGTCGTTGGAGCATGGTTTTCCTTTCTGCCCTACTCCAGCGCCCGGACGGTCGCCGGCAAGCCTTCGCGGTATGTGGGGTATTGCAGCGTCCAGTCTAGGCGCTCTTTGGCCCGGGCATTGCTGACCCGACAGTCCATCATGATAGTTTCGACCATCAGCTTGCCCAGCACGATGCGCGCCACGAATCCCGGCAGCGTGCCGGGTCGGGGCACGTTCAGACAGTCGGCCAGGTAATCGGCAAACTCGCGGGCGGTGCAGGGGCCATCGTCGGCCAGGATAAAGCGCTCGCCCAGCGGCAGCCGGTCCACTGCCTGGGCATAAGCCTCGGCGCAATCGTCCACGTGAACCCGGGGGATGCGGTTCTGCCCGGACCCGAACACCCGGTACCGCCCTTTTTTCGTCCACTCGACCATGGTCTTGAACAACCCGCCGGGGCCGTATATCTCGCCGGGGAGCATCTGGATCAGCGGCGGCGAGCCGCGTTCGACCACCTCCGCGAGCAACGGGTCCACCTGCTCCCCCATCCTGGCGAGGCCGAACCGCTCGATGGGCCAGCTTTCATCGGCTATCTGGTCGCCCGTGGTGCGAAAGCTGGTGCCCAGGGTGACGATCAGCGGGCAATCGAGTCGCTCGGCCATCGCGATGGGCGTGGAAAAGTAGAATGGGGTTTGCTGACGCAGCGTCTCGAACTGCTGGCGTGACATCCGGCCGGGCTTGAAACCGGGCCGGGCGATAGACACCACGACGTCCTGCGGTGGCAGCCCGGCCATGAACGACTTGGGTTGCAGCAGGTCGCCGGGCACGCCCCTGATCCCTCGCGATTCCAGATCGACCACCTTGTCCCTGCTGCGCGCCAGCACGGTCACATCGTGCCCGCGTTCCAAAAGCCGGGGCAGCAAATGCGTGCCCAGGAAACCCGTACCTCCGATAACCAAGACCTTTTTCATTTCACACCTCACGTTTAGCGTTTTCGCAGCACCGTCATGCGGTAAGCGACTACCAGCAGGAGAAAGGCCCCCACCGCATAGCCGGCCACGATGAGCAGCGCCGCTGGCGTGCTCGCGGCCCCGGGGTAGTAGACGGGAAAGAGCAACTGTATCATGTACGTCGTGGGCGCGAACCGGGAGAGGAACTGGAACGCTTCGCCCAGGATAGCCGGCAGAGCGAACCCGCCGCCCACCAGCCACAGCAACACCACCGATACCAGCCCGATGAGAAAGGCCGGCAGCATCTTGTGCACCAGCAGGCCCACCGTCAGCCCGAAACTGGCGGTGATGACCGTATAGAGCGCCAGTAGCCCGGCCAGGTACCCGGCATCCAGCGGCCAGATGCCCATGTACAGCCCGGCCACCAGCCCGGCCAATCCCACCGCCACTAGCGACGTGAGCATGACGCGCACCAGCCGGGCCAGCAGGATGAGGGCCGGCGACGCCGGCGACAGCCGCGCCTCCAGGATGGTGCCGTCCTCGAAATCCTTGGCCACCAGCGTCGCGCCCACGAGCATCGACGAGAGGAACGCCGCCACGATGAGCAGCCCCATGGCAAAGTACCGCGTGAACGGCGGCTCCTCGGTGAACCGGGGCGCCAGGTCCACCGTCACGGCGTGGCTGCCCAGGTCCTGCTCCCACACGTCCAGCGCGGCGCCGGTGAGCCGGTTGCGATAGTTCTTGACCAGGTTGCTGTCAATGTTGGCAAAGCGGTTCGTCGCTAGCAGGCCCGCGCCCTCGGCCTGCAACTCGATCACGTTCTGCACGGTGGGACCCAACTGCGCGCCGGCCGGGAGCGGCTGCGGGTCGATGTAATGGGGTCCGTCCTGCACGCCGCCGGCGTGCAGAGCAGCCATCGCTGCCAGCAGCCGCTCTGCCTGCGGCGATCCGTCAGAGACGGTGTACATGGTGAACGCGATGGGCGGGGCCAGTTGTGCCCACAGGACAAAGGACACCAGCGGCATGACGATGCCCACGACGTGAAATGGCAAGAGCCCTCGCGTCAGCCGGAACTCGAACTGCAACAGCCACCAGAAGCGCCGGATGCTGATCATGTCGGCTCCCTCATGTATCCTACTCGCGCAGCGCCCGCCCGGTGAGGCGCAGGAACACGTCGTCCAGGGTGGGGCGCTGCATGCGCACGCTCACTACCTCGGCCTGGGACGATGCCGCGCGCACCAGATCGCCCAGCACGCGCCCGGCGTCGCGGACGCGCAGCCGGACCACGTGGTCTGGCTCTTGCTCCACCTCGTCCACACCCAGCGGGCCAAACAGCCCCGCCGGGTCCGCCAACGGGCCGGCCAACTGCAAGATCACGGTATCTCCCTCGATCTGGGCCTTGAGCGCGTCCGGCGTGTCCAGCGCCACGCACCGGCCCCGGTCCAGGATCAGCACCCGGTCGCAGAGCACGTCGGCCTCGTGCATCACGTTGGTGGTGACCAGGATGGCCTTGCCATCGTCGCGCAGGGATCGGATGTGGTCCCACAGCACGTGGGTGCCCTGTACGTCCACGCCCAGCGTGGGCTCGTCAAAGAGGACTACCGGCGGGTCGTGGAGCAAGGCCCGGGCCAGGGCCAGCCGGCGCTTCATCCCGCCCGAGTAGGTGCGCACCGGGTCGCCGGCGCGCTCCCGCAACGCCATCAACTCCAGCAACTCGTCGATGCGTTGTTTGGCCGCTCGCAGGTCCCGGCAGTAAAGCGCCGCGTGGTGGATCATGTTATCTCGCGCCGAGAGGTCCTCGTACAGGTTGGTCTCTTGCGGCACCACGCCCAGCAGTGCCCGTACTGCGCGCGCGTCGGTCTGCGGGTCGTGGCCCAGCACGTCCACGGTGCCGGCGTCGCGCCGCAGCAGCCCATTGATCAGGTTGACCACGGTTGTTTTGCCGCTGCCGTTGGGTCCCAGCAGGCCCAGGACCTCGCCGGGCTCCACCGTAAAGCTCAGGTCGTCCACGGCCGTGATCTGTTTGTATCGCCGGGACAGGTTGGCGATGGATATGGCGGACACGCTATTCCTCCGGCCGGCGCAGCGCGCCGTACAAAAAGATGCGGGTGAAATGCTCCACCCAACGCTCGTCGGACAACGCCGGGTCGTCCGGCGCCAGCACCAATTGGGTCATGAAATACGACACAAACATCCCCAGCAGCGCCCGCATCAGGGTTGGCGGCGGGATGTCGTCCACCAGGGCTTGCCCGTCGGGGGCCAGGGCATAGAGACGCTGCATGAACTCGACCATGAACGGCATGGCCTGCTCGAACGCCGCGCGCGACGTCTGCCCATCCAGCTCGACCACGTCCACAAAGAGGATGCGCAGGTCGTCGGCGCGCTGGGCCAGCCCGGCGGCAAAGCGGCGCGCCTGGTCCGCGATGAGGTCGGCTACAGTATCGCCGGTGGCCTGCGATAGCGCCTCGGCGTAGGCCTGGTAGATGCCATATTCTTTCGCCACCTCGGCAAAGATCGCTTCCTTGTTGGTAAAATGGTTATAGATGCTGGCCGGCTGGATTCCGGCTGCCTGCGCGATCTGACGCATCCCGGTGCCGTTGTACCCCTGCTGCAAAAAGAGGCCGTGCGCCGCCTCGATGATGGCGGCCCGGGTCTGCTCGCCCTGGGTGGTGGGTGGATTCATGGTCATTTCCTTTCCCTATACTAACGAACGTTCGTACATATTATACGCCTATGGCATCAATTTGTCAAGGCCGTTGAGAGAACGCGCGGTTATCGGTACTGGCAGATTGGGGCCTTTACGTGTATAATAGTTGTGCTGACGGATGCGCTGGCTCTTTCAGGCCCGTTGAACACCATCAATGCGGCCAAAATCATCACAGGAATAGTGAGATGACTGATTTGGAACGAGAACGGTACATCACCGAGCTGTCTGTCCTCAACGAGATGAGTCAGGTTCTCTCCTCGGCTCGAGAGTTGAACGACCTGCTGGAGCGGGTGTACCAGCAGGTCAGCCGACTGTTCGATACGACCAATTTCTATGTCGCTACCTACGAGGAGGGGAGTGACGAGTGGACCGCCGTTTTCGATCAGGAGCGCGGGGAGCGCCAACCGCGCACCCGGTACAAGGTGGGCACCGGTGTGACCGGGCATATCATCCGCACGCAAAAACCAGTTTTGCTGAATACCAGACAGGCCGGCGTCGAATTCGAAAAGGCCCGGGGCATTGAGACGCTGGGACCACCCTCCATGTGCTGGATGGGCGTCCCCCTGATCTCTACCGGCAAAGTGGTGGGCGTCATGGCTATCCAGAGTTACGAGCAGGAGAGGCTTTACAGTGAGCGAGACGTGGCTCTTTTTTCCACTATCGGCGCCCAAATCGCCGTGGCCATCGAAAACCTGCGTTTGTTGGCCGAGGCGCGCCGCTGGGCCCAGGAACTGGAGGCCATCAACGAGGTAGGGCGGACGATTACTTCTATGCTCGACCTGGATGCAGTGTTGCGCCAGATCGTGGATACCACCAAGGCACATTTTGATTATTACTTTGTCGACATTGCCCTCGTGGAAGGTGATCAGATCGTCTTTGAAGACGGCAGTGCCATTGGCACGTCGGATGTGCGGCTCGAACGTGGCTCACTG
The DNA here is from genome assembly GCA_018823415.1 of Chloroflexota bacterium. GTDB lineage: Bacteria > Chloroflexota > JAHJIN01 > JAHJIN01 > JAHJIN01 > JAHJIN01. Next base: position 13,237 of record JAHJIN010000589.1, read on the forward strand.
CTTGTGGAGCTACAGCAGACCAGCCTGGTGGGCGACGCCGTACGAACCGGCCAACCGGTGTTGGTCAACGATGTCCTCAACGATCCACGCTACTATTCTATCCCGGCGCTGGCCGCCACGCGGTCCGAGTTGACGGTCCCTCTGGTGGTCAAGGATCGCATCATCGGTGTGCTGGATGTGCAGAGCGATCAATGCGAGGCCTTTGGCGAGACCGACGTGGCGCTGCTCCAATCACTGGCCAGCCAGGCCGGTGTGGCCATCGAGAATGCCCGGCTGTTTCAAAGGCAAGAGCGACGCATCACCGAAATGGCTATCCTCAACGAGATCAGCCGATCCGTGTCTGCCGCCCTGCGGTTGGATGACTTGTTGGAAACGATATACCAACAAGTCACGCGCCTCTTTGACACGACCAACTTTTTCATCTCGCTCTATCATGAGGATACGGGCGAGCGATCTTCACCGATCCATCTGGAGCATGGTCAGCGACAACCCGTCGTCCAGCGCAGGGCCGTGACCGGCCTGACTGGTTATATCATCCACCACCGGCAGCCAGTTCTCCTGCATACGGTGCGAGAGAATCTGAACTTTAAGCAGACTCAGGGGATCGCCGGAATCGGCGAGTTGGCGAAATCCTGGCTGGGAGTGCCCCTGCTGGTCGCCAACAAGATCGTGGGAGTCATGACGATCCAGAGCTACGAGTATGAACATCTCTACAGCGAACAGGACCTGGCCCTTTTTGCTACCATCGCGGCCCAGGCCGCCATCGCCATCGAGAATGCGCGGCTTTTCGACGAGGCGCAGCGGCTGGCAGCCACGATTACCGAGCTATCTACCCCGGTGATTCAAATCTGGGACCAAGTTCTGGTGCTGCCCCTGATCGGCGGGATCGACCAGGACCGGTCCCGGCAGATCATGGAAACGCTGCTTGAGGGCATTACCCAACATCAGGCCCGGGTGGTGATCATTGACGTGACCGGCGTGCCCATCATCGATAGCTGGGTGGCGAATCACCTGCTGCACACCGCCCAGGCTACCGAACTCTTGGGGGCCCGCTGTGTGCTGACCGGTATCAGCCCCGATATTGCCCAATCGATCGTGGGGCTGGATCTTCCATTGACCAAACTGACCACTCTGCCTAACGTGCAAGCCGGGATACGCTATGCCCTGGCTCTGCTGAGACGAACCCGATAGCCACCTGCGCCCTGTAATCGAGCGAATAGATCACATGGCGCAGGACCACGCGCGAGCCCCCAGAATGAGGAGCATACCCACCAGCCAGGAGTGAAACCGATCCATGTTCGCCGTATCTGTTCTGGGCCAAGGCCCAATTTCCCCACTCTCCCAAGATCACGTGGCTGTGCCAGCCTTCAAGTGGCTGACAGGGGATGGATCATGACTGCGCGCCGGATTCGCGTGGTGTTCCTGGACCTGCACGGCGTGCTGGTGGACGGCCGGGCTCTGACGCCGCAATATGGCGCGGCCCAGGCCCGTATTCTGGCTGCGCGCTATGGCGGCGAGGTGGCCGACTGGATCGCCGCACGTCGCCAGGCCATGCGCGGCTGGCAGGATGAATGGGCCGACCTGGACCTGCACGGCCCCGACGGCGCCGACGCGCTGCTGGAGGGCTGGTCGCGCAACCTGATGGCAAACCTGCGCGCGATGGGAGTTCAGGAGGACCCGGCAGTGGTGCGCCGCTGGGCGCCCGAGGTGTCGTATCAGGTGACACGGCAGTGTTCGGTGCACTATGGTGAGGTGCCCGGCTGCTTGCGCCGGCTGCAAGCCCGGGGCCTGACGCTGGCCGTCATCTCGAACGCGCACAGTTCGCACGTGCGCGGTGTGCTGGAGGGTAGCGACCTGGCGCAATACCTGGACCATGCCTGGGGACCAGACGCGCTGGGCCTGGGAGTCAAGAACGCCGAGGCGTATCGCCGGGCTCTAGCCCTGCTAGACATCGGCGGCGAGGAGTGCCTGGTGGTCGACGACAATGCCAGCGGTATCCTGGCGGCCCGCGAGATTGGCGCGCTGGCGGTGCTGGTGGACCGGCCCGATACCCGCGAGCGGCCCGGCAAGGACGAGGCCCGGCGCCGGGCGCACCGGGTGGTGCCAGACCTGGTCAGCCTTTTGGACCGGCTGGAAGGCCGGCCGGCCACCGACCGCTGACCGCCGGCTCATTCTTCAATTCGTCTATTCGTGGATTCGTGCCATGCTCAAGGTTAGTGACGTATCCAAAACCTACGGCGACCAGGTGGTGCTGGACCGGGTCTCGTTCATCGTGAACGATGGCGAGCGCGTGGGCCTCATTGGGCCGAACGGGGCCGGCAAGACCACGCTGTTGCGCATGATCGTGGGCGAAGAGGCGCCGGATACTGGCAGCGTGACCCTGGACCCGCCCAGCCTGGCGGTGGGCTATTTATCGCAGGCTCTCCAGTTCGACCCGGCTGATACCATCGACGAGGTGTTGACCCGCGCCCTGGCCGACTGGGACGCGGCCCGGCAGCGCATGGAGGCCCTGGCCGCACGCCTGGCCGACGTGACGGATGACGAGGCAGCGCTGGCCCGCACGATGGACGCCTATGCCCACGCCCAGGCCGCGTTCGAGGCGGCCGGTGGGTACGATGTGCCCCATCGCGCCGAGGCCATCAAGACCGGGCTGGGTCTGGCCGATTTTCCACCGGATACGCCGGCCCGCATCCTCAGCGGCGGCCAAAAGACACGCCTGGGGCTGGCGCGCCTGCTGCTGGCCCGGCCCCGCCTCCTCCTCCTGGACGAGCCCACCAATCACCTGGACATCGCTGCGCTGGAATGGCTGGAGGGCTTTCTCGACGGTTATGACGGGGCCGTCGTTGTCGTTACCCACGACCGGGCCTTTTTGGACCGCACGGTGACGCGCATCCTCGAGATCGACGAGCTGACGCACAAGATCCGCGAGTACCCCGGCGATTACGCCGAATATGCCCTGGCCAAGGCCCGGGAGCTGGAGCAGTGGCGCACGGCCTATGGCCGCCAGCAACGCCAGGTCGCCCAACTCCAGGCCGCGATCCGGGGGCTGGAAGGCTATGCCCGGAGCATCGAACACGGCACGATAGACTTTGCCATCCGGGCCCGGGCCAAGAAAATCGCCCGGCGTGCCGTCACCCAGCGGGCGCGCCTGGTGCGCTTGCTGGAATCCGATGACCGGCTGGACAAGCCGCCGCTGGTCTGGCGCATGAACATCCCCTTTGTCGAGACGCCCGAGAGCGGGCAGGACGTGGTGACGCTGGATGGCGTGGGCATGGCTTTCCCGCAAGGCCCCGGGCGGGGCGACCGCGTGTTGTTCCAGGATGCGACCCTCACCCTGCATCGCGGCGAGCGGGTGGCGGTGGTAGGCCCCAACGGCGAGGGCAAGACCACGCTGCTGCGGATCATCGCCGGGGAATTGCCGCCCACGGCCGGCCGGGTGCGCCTGGGCTCGCGGGTGCAGATCGGCTATTATGCCCAGGAGCAAGAGACGCTGGACCCGGCATCGAACGCGCTGGCGGCCATCCGGGCCACGGCCCCGCTAGACGAGACCGAGGCCCGGGCCTTTTTGCACCGCTTTTTATTTTCCGGCGACGATGTGTTCACGCCCATCGGCCGGCTCAGCCACGGCGAGCGGGCGCGCCTGGTCCTGGCGCGGTTGGTGGCGGCCCGGGCCAACCTGCTCCTGCTGGACGAGCCCATCAACCACCTGGATATCCCCTCGCGGGACAATTTCGAGCAGGCGTTGGCTGGCTACACCGGCACCGTGCTCATGGTGGTCCACGACCGCTATGTCATCGACCGGTTCGCCACGCGCCTGTGGGCCGTGGAAGGTGGCCTGGTGCGGGCGTATGCGGACCGGGCGGATTGGGTGCGGGGCCGGCAAGAGGGGGTCGGGAGATGACGAAACGAAACTGGCATCCCATCGTCTGGGTAAACGCGCTGCTTCTACTACTTGCACTGTTCATGGGCGCGATCCACATGCTCCCCGACCGCCCGGCTCCCGTGACCTGGACTCCCACGCTGCAAACCGATGGACCGATATCGCTCAGCGGACTGACTGTTGTTCTGACGGAACAGGGCAGCGATTCATACGAGTTGTGGCTGATCTCGGATCTGACCGGGGAACCAACCCGTCACCAGATCGCCCTTGACGGTGATTTCTCCCAGGTCAGGCTCTCGCCGGACGGCCGCTACCTCGCCTACGCTCAGGACAACGATGCAGTCTGGAAACTGCGCGCAATCAACCTGGGAACTGGCCAGGTCGCCACACTCTTTGAAACATCCCGAGACCTGATGCACATCGCAGACTGGAGCCGGGATGGTGAGCAGATTCTGCTGATCCAGCGAGATGGCTACCGTGACCCCGGCGAGCTCGACATGTGCAGCGTCCGCACCGGCCAGGTCGAGGTGCTGGTGCCCATGTCGAGAGACCTCCTGTTCAATGCCTGCTTCTCCCCCGACGGACGGCAGATCGCCTTCTTTAGCACTAGGATAGAGCCAAACCCCATTTCCTGGCTCTTCCCCAGCGCCGACGAGCCTCCCGAATTCGCCCTGAACGTTCTGAGCATTCGCAGCCGAACGAGGCGGTCCATCGCTTCCGGGATACCGGACCTGCTGGACAGACATTGCAGCCTGGACGAACTTCACCCGCCACCGCTGGCCTGGTCTCCCACCGGCGACCGGATCATTTTCCAGGCCTGCTACAAGCCCAGCGATCCCGGCAGCGTGTACATGGTACACCTCGATGGCTCCCATCTGCGCGAGTTGGTCCAGGTTGGCAACGCCCGGATGCTTCTGAGATGGGGCCAGGGTGAGACCTTGGCCTACTCAAAGAGCAACTGCATAGGCCGGCCGTCACTATTGACCTTTGATATTCAGACCGGCGAGGAAAGAGATGTGTTCGACAAACTGCCAAGTCCCTACGAATGCACCTGGGTCGAAACCTGGTCACCCGATGGCCGGCACATCGCATTCGTAGGCTATGATTACTCTGGTAGTCAGACCGAGATGATATTCGCACGTGATGGCATCTGCGTGCTGGATGTTCGAGTGATGACCGTTCATGAGCTTCCTTTGGAAGACTCGCTTTCATTGAGCAGATCCATGATCTGGCTCCCGGATTGACCCATTTATCTTCACACAGACAATCACAGATGTTGCCCTATCTGTGGGAATCTGCGTTTATCTATGGCAAAAGGAGAGTGTCTGTGGAAAAGCAACCCAACTCGCGCATGTGTTTCGTCTGCGGGATCGAGAACCCCATTGGCCTGCACCTCTTTTTCTACACCGACGAGGAGGGCCGGTGCATCGCCCGGTTCCAGCCCCGGGAAGAGCACCAGGGCTACCCGGGCTGTCTGCACGGCGGCCTCATCAGCACCCTGCTGGACGAGGTGATGGGCCGGGTGCTGGCTCATCGGGAGGTGTGGGCCATGACCGGCCGGCTGGAAATCAAGTTCCGCAAGCCGGTGCCATTGGGCGAGGAATTGACCATCGTGGCCGAGGTGACGCGAGACCGGGGACGAGCATACGAGGCCCGGGGCGAGATTCGCCTGCCGGACGGGACCGTGCTGGCCGAGGGCAACGGCCTGTACCTGCGCGTTCCAGACGAGTTTGTGGAACAGGCCAGATCGGCGTTGGACTTTTGGGAGGTAGTGCCGGACTAGGGCCGGCCGGTTGGGAGCATAGTCAGGCCCGGGCACGGCCTACTGACCGAGCCCGGCGGAGTGCGCGGACGGTCCTAAAGGCCCAGTTTCTCGGCCAGTTCGGCGTTGGAGGGCTCGATCAGGACCGAGCCGTCGGCAAAGACGATGGTGGGGATGACGCGCAAGCCGTCGTTGACCGTTTTGACGTACTCGATGGCCTCGGGGTTGTCCTCAATGCTGACCCATTGATACGGGACCTGGTACGCATCGAGGAATTGCTTGGCGCGGATACAGTCACCGCACCACATGGCGCCATAGATGACAATGTTTTCAGGATTCTCGGTCATGTTGCTTGCTCCTTTCAGTTATACCTTGGCCTGGGCCAACCGCTCCTTGAGATAGACGATGGCCTCCACGGGCGTGGGGTCTGCGCCATACAGCAGGGCCAGGTAATAGCTGGCGAAATCGCCATAGTGGATGGCCCAGAGCATCTGGGCCAGAGGGCTTTCTCCCTGCACCTGGAGGATCTGGTGGGTGACCTGTCGCCGAGCCAGCAGTTCGGCCGTGGCCCGGACCCGGACCTGGATGCGGGGATGATAGAGCGTGGAATTCAACAGCACCACAGCCACGTTGTCGCGCAGGGTGGCCGGGTGCTCATAGCCCACCACGGCGTTGTGGTCCAGTTCGGGCAGTTCCTCGTAAGCGGCCCAGGTCTTGCTGTTCTCCGCCACCTGACCGCGCCAGCGCCGGGCCACTGGCCCCAGGTGCTCAGCCCCATAGACCACGACGAAATGGTCCCGCCAGAAGGCCGCCAGTTGCCGGGCCGGGTTTTCGGTCAGTGGGACCGTAATGTCGACGGTTGGTTGAAGGTGCTCCAGCACGCGCTGAGCCTCGGTCATGTCATGCTGCTTGTCTGCCAGCAGGCCCAGCTTTTGGAACAGGCCTACCAAATAGATGAACGAGTAGCCCAACGTGGCCCGGGGCTGGGCCTGATACGAGAAGGTCAGCCGGGGTAACCCCAGTTCCAGCGCGCGCGCGAGCAGCGTGCCCCCGGTGGTCAGCACGACGAGTCGCGCGCCCCGGTCCACGGCCTGTTCAAAGGCGGTCAACGTCTCTTCGGTGTTGCCAGAATAGCTAGAGGCGATGACGACGGTGCGCGGCCCCACCCAGGCCGGCAGCGTGTAATCGCGGCACACGACGCAGGGTGCCGGCGACTCGGGCCGGGCCAGGGCGCTCGCCAGATCGCCCCCAATGGCCGAGCCACCCATCCCCAGCACCACCACCCCATCTGGATGATCATAACCCTCGGGCAGCACCACACCTTGCACGGCGTCCCAGGCCTGGGCGCATTGCTGGGGCAATTCGCGGATGCGGTCTAGCATGTGCTCCGGGTCTTGTTGGTCTAGGTCCAGCATGTCTCACTCCTGGTCGGTCTTCAGGTCGACGGGTTGGGTGTATTATAACCCAGCAAGCGCGCTGGATCAAGTCACACCAGCTTCCTGGCGATAGAAACAGTAGGGGTTGTCGTAGGGCGAGCCGGTGACCGCATACGCCAGGTCGGAGCAGCCGCCCCGGCAGGTTGGCCCGTGGGGGCAATCGGCGCAAAAGCCGCGCAGGAGCGCCGGGGTGAAACGGCGATTCAGGGCAAAGGCGCCCGGGTCGTGCCACAGTTCTCCGATAGGCTGCTGGCGCACGTTGCCCTCCACAAACTCGTCCGGCAGCGAGAGGCAGCCCTTGACGCCGCCGTGGCTCTGAATGCCCAGCGTGTCCAGCCCGGCGGTGCAGCCGGTCCAGGCGCAGCCCGGCGGCAGCAGGTTGCCCAGCCGCGCCGAGTGGTAGCCCAGGTCGTGGGCGCCGGCCACTGGCAGCAGCGGCCAGTCGTACTTGTCTCGGGCCAGGCGCAGCCACGTCCCGGCCCAGTAGAACTCGAACGGGGTGAGTTGGTCGGCCCGGTCCATGCGGGCGCCGTGGCAAGAGGCCACCTGCACCTGCCAGTGAATGCCCCGGGCCAGCAGGAGGCGGGCCAGGGCCGGCAGATCATAGACATTGCGCCGGGTCAGCGTGGTGATGACCGAGACCGGCAGACCGGCCTCTTGCAGGGCGTCTATCGCTCGCCAGGCCCGGTCGAATGCGCCGAACACACCCCGTTGGGCGTCGTGAACCTCGGCCCGGGCGCCGTCCAGGCTGATGCCCACAGTGCGCGGGTCTAGTTCCCGAATCTGGGCGATGCGCGCCTCATCGATGAGCCAACCGTTGGAAAAGACGACCAACCCCACGCCCCCGGCCCGCAGCCGCCCGGCGATGGCGAACCAGTCGGGGCGCAGGAACAACTCGCCACCCATGAGGGTCACTTCTGCGCACGGCAGGGCTGACAGGTCGTCGGCCAGGCACAGGGCCTCGGCCGGGGTCAGTTCGTCCGGGCGGGCGCGGCCGGCCGTGGCCCCGCAGTGCAGGCAGCGCAGATTGCAGGCCAGAGTGATCTCCCACACGCAGCAGCGGACGGCGTTCATCCGGCAACCTCGGTATTGCTGCCGTTGCCTGTTGCAGCTGTGATCCTCACCTCTCTGCCAGCACGATGATGCAATCTCCCTCTGCAAAGGTGATGGGGACTGATTTGTCCGGGTTCACCACCACGCCGTACCCCTTCTTGGCGTCGTTGGCCTGGGCCACGACCCGGTATCCCAGCGCCACCTCGCCTCGCTGCCGAGCTGCCTCCAACACCGTGTAAAAGTTCACCGGCTGGCCGGGTGTCACATAGTCCCCCGCCGGCTTCAGGTATATTTCCGAGCCGTCCGGGTCAAATAGATCGGCAAACACCGGACCCAGCGCCTTGTGTTCCGAAACCTGCGACAGGATGAGGCTGATCAACCGGGCGCTCACCACAAAGTCGTCGGCGCGGGTGACCTGGGCCAGTTCCTGGTTGCGGACATCCAGCATCTCGCTGACGATGGAGAACCGGTGCCCCAGGCGCTCGTCGATGTCACGCAGGTGCAGCAGGGTGATCAACGTGTGCGCGTCGGCCTTCTGGGGTTCTAGCGTGTCCGAATATGCCAGGAGGATCACGTGGTCGATGGTCTCAAACGGCAGGCGATTCAGCACTTGCCGGTCTGTGATGTCGCCTTGTAGGAACTCGATGGTCTGGTTCCTGAGCTGTGGGTAGCAGGCCGCGATTTCGGCTTCATCGAGGCCCTCGGTGACCACGGTGATCGACGAGCCGGGGGCCAGATAACTGCCCAGTTCGCCGATGATGAGGGAGGCCCGCCAGTTCCAGCCCAGGATGAGCACTCGTTCCGGGGCTGGCTCAGCGGGCTGTGCCACCTGTATCGCAGCCTGGTCGATGCCCAGGTTCGTCTTGCCCGAGAGCACGACCGTGTCGTCGTCTTCCGAGATGGCAATGATCTGGTCCCCGGCCTGGATGCGCGTGTCCATGGGCGGGTTGAGCCGGGGGCCACTCTCCTGGGACAGCAAGCCGATCACGGCCGAATCTTCATACGCCAGCAATGCATCGCCAAAGGCCTTGCCCACCAGGGCCGGTTCAGCCTGGAAATAGATCTCGTCCCCGGCAAAATCCATCAACTCGGTGTACACCACCGATAGGCCAGACTGACGACAGGTCTGGGCCGTGATCCGCGCCATCAACTCGCTCGTGAACACCAGCTCCACCTCGTCGTGTCCCACCATCCGGGCCACGTCCATGTTCCGGGGACTGTGCAGCACGGTCACGATGTGGTATGGGTCTGGGCGGCGATTCGGGTTGTTGACGATGGCCAGCAGCGTCTTGATCACGCTCGCATCGGGATCGTCGTCTTCGGGGGGGAGGATGATGATGGACTTGGCGGTGTGGGGGCTGACAATGTCCAGGTCGCTCATGTTCATTGGGTCTCCTCGCCGGCAGACGATGCGAGTGCGACCGGTATCGCCTACCTGGTCCCGAATGGCATCCTCCATCTCGACCTTGTCCTCGTTGCTCAGGATGACGATACATGGCTTGCGCTGGTTCTGGTTGGCGATCACCAGCTCGGAAATGATGTGAAATACCTGCCTGGACCAGCCCAGGATGACCGTATGACCAGACTCGATCACTTTGGATCGCCCTTTGCGCAGATCGGTTAGCTTTTCCTCGATGCCGGTCGTCAGCACGCCGATCAAGGTGCTCATGACAAAGATGCCGGTGATGGTGACGACCAGCGTCGCCAAACGGAAGGACCAGGGAGTCTCGCTCCGGGGGTCGAAATCGCCCAGGGCGTGCATCATGTACTCCCACATCTGGTCGACCAGGCTGGGCTGGGCGGCGATCCCCAGGGACCAGACAAGCAGGGATATGATAATGATCACGGCCAGTGAGATCAGCGCCAGCCAGGCGATGAGGGCCACCGGCCCCCGGGACATGGTATTGTCAAAGGTGTAGCGGAGCCGGTCGGTTAGTGAAGCCTTTTTCATGGGCAAGACCTCCGTCTCTTGGATACCGGCCTTGTTTCTAGAGCTTGTGAAAGGCCGGGCACAAGCAGTATAGCACGATGCCGAGATGATTGTCAAACGCGGGGCTGTGGTCCAACGGCTGCCGCGCGCCCGGTCACGGCATCCAACTCGGTGCGAAGGGCGTCGGCAGCGTCCGGCAGCAGCTCCAGCAGCGCGGCATAGTGCTCCAGGGCCTCCAGGGGGCGGGCCGCGGCCAGCCGGGCCAGTTCCCAGACCGGCAGGGGGTTGTCGGCGTCGTAGGCGATGGCGGTTTCCAGGTGCCGGCGCGCCGTCGGCAGATCGCCCCGCGCCAGTGCCCGGCGGCCCCTGGCTGCCTCGCGGTGCGACAGGTGCGCCATAGTATCGGCGCAGAAAAAGTCGATTTCCCGGTCGGTGGGAGTGAGCGCGAGGGCGTCGAATCTGAAACGGACCGGGTGCAGTGCCGTTTCATCCGGGTGGAGCCGGGCTGTCAGGTACAGGCCGGCCCGCTCGTGAAGCCGGCGCAGGCGCACCGCCTGGACGCCGGGCGGGGCCGGGTTGGCGCGCAGCCAGGCCGCCAGCCGGGCCGGGAATGCCTCGTCCGCCAGGGCGCTAACCAATTCCAGGTACGGCCGGGTCTTGGCGGGAGACACGAACCCGTGCGCCACGAGCGCCTGAAATGCGACCCGGGCTACGCACGGGTCGTGGCGGGCGGTGGCCCCCAGCACGACGGGCAGCAGGCCGGCGTCCCCGGCGGTCACGGCGCGCAGCACCCGGTCGCAGACGGTCTCCAGGTGGGCCAGGTGCGGCGGGGCCGTGAGCGGGTCGATGATGCCGGCAGCGGCCCAGCCCACGTGCAGCCGGGCGCGCAGGTCAGCGAGGGGGTCGTGGGGCTGGGTGGCGGTGAGGCGGAGGCCTTCACCCAATCCCTCCCCCGCTTGCGTGGGAGGGAGTCTGGTGACAGCCACCTGGGTCAGGCCGGCCTGTTCGGTCAGGGCGCGCAGGTCGGTTTCGTCAAAAAGGGTGCGGTGCTGGTAGCCGGGCCACGGTAGGCCCAAGAGCCAGTGGAGGGCCGGGGCCGGCGCGTCCGACTCGGCGGCGGCGCGGCAGGCGGCCGGCCGATCCGGCGTCTCGATGAGCAACGTGCCGCCGGGGGCCAGCACGCGCCCCCACTCGGCCAGGGCATAGACGGTTCCAGCATATCCCAGGTGCTCCACGAGTTGCCGGGCCTCCACGCGGGTCACGCTGCCGTCGGCCAGGGGGAGCCGCAGCGCGTCGGCCTGCACGTCGGCGGCGGTCCGGTCATGGCGGTCGATATTGACCGCGCCGGGGCGATAATCTAGCCCGCAGCCCAGGTGAAGGGTGGTCATGCTCGACCAAAGACGGCGTACTTGGTGCCGGCGCCGTAAAAGCTGTATCCCCGTTGAATCTTGGCCAGCAGGGCGTGCACATCGGCCGGGGCCAACTCGCCACTACGCAGTAGGTCAGTAGCGGTCAGGTAGGCACTGGCATCCGGCCCGCAGGGCTGGTTCAGGGTCTTGTCACATTGGGCACAGATGATGGCTTCCTTGGGGTTGACGTGCCCACAGTCCAGGCAGATGAGCGTTTCAACGGGCAACCAGTAGTCCAGTATCCACTGTCCTGTCGGGATCATCGGAATCTCGGTATCGAGGATGCGCTGCAGATCGGCGGCAACGCCGGGAGACAGCGGCTCATCGGTCACGGTGGCCTCCAAATACGGCATAACGGGTGCCGGCTGTGTAAAAACTGTATCCCTGAGCGATTTTGCCCAGCAGATCGCGGACCTGCGCCGGGCTCAGTTCGCCGGCGCGCAGCAAGTCGGTGGCGGTCAAATAGGCACTGCCGTCTGGCCCACAGGGTAGGCTCAACGGCTCGCCACATTGGGCACATTCGACCACATCATTGGGGTTGACGTGACCGCATTCCAGGCAGATAAGAGCATCTACCTTCAGGCTGTACTGTGACATCCAGCGTGCCCTGGGCGTGGCGGGGATGTCGGTATCGAGGATGCGTGCCAGCTCTGCGGCGACGCGGGGCGAGAGTTGTGGATCGGTCATGTGGGCCTCCTTGACAATCGAGTGCGCGGCCTGGAATGCCGGCCACCAGCCGTACACGGCCAGGCCCAGGAGATAAGGCATGATGGGCGCGGCGAGTCGGCCAAAGGCGAACACGGGCACGCTGACGCCGGCGATCCCGGCGATGGGGATCAGCAGGCACCAGGCCCACGAGTCGCGCCAATGGCGCAGCGCGCGCACCAACCCCGGCAGTGCCAGCAAGGCCACGGGTATCTGCAACGCACCGGTGAGCAGGCTCTTGGACCGGTCGGCGGCGAGATACCAGAAGGTGAGGCTCTGGATCACCAGCTTGCGCCCGATCAGGGCCGGGTCGGCGAGCAATTCGGCCAGGGCTGCGGCCATCAGCACGTCGTCCTGCTCCAGCTCGTCGGCGGGTTGGCGTCGCTGCGCGGCATAGAGCGCGTCCCTGTCGGTCAGGGTGAGCGTCTTGAGGTCGGCATACGACAGGGGCGCCTGCGGCCAGTGCCGGGTGAACCCGTTGCCCAGGTACAGGTTAAAGCCGCCAGTGGTGTGGATGGGCAGTAGGCGGCCGGTCAATTGCCAGTTGCGCCAGGTCCAGGGCGCCACCAGGGCCAGAGCCGCCAGGGCAAAGGCCAGGGCCGGGACGAGCGCGGCCCGGCGCTCGCGCAGGAGCAGGACCGCCAGGGCCAGCGGCACAAACGCCAGGGCGATGCCCTTGCTCAACGCCAGCACGCCGGCCAGCACGCCGGCCAGCACGGCCCGGGCCACGCCGGGCCGCTGCAACAGCCAGACCAGCGTCAGGCAGAACGCGGCCAGGACCAGGGTGAGCCAGACCTCGGTGAACAGGCGTGGGGTGTACCACACCGACATCGGGTACACGGCGCAGGCCAGCCCGGCCCAGATCGCCGGTCGATCGCCCAGGGTGCGCCGAAACAAGGCATATAGCACCACGCAGGTCAGCGCCGACAGCACGCACTGGGCCGCCTGGATCGCCGTTGCCTGATAGCCGCCGGCCAGCAGGGATACCAGGGCCACAAAGGCCGGATACAGCGGCGCCTTGGAGATCGACTGGAACTGGCCTTGCTCGTACAGGATGCGGCCGGCGCTGCCATAGCCATCTGGGTCCAGGCCGGTCGTCACGTCAGCCAGGTGCGGAAAGATCAGAAAACAAAAGGCCAGGCCCCAGATCAGGTTGATCGCCAGGATCAGGCCGGCCCAGACGAGTGGACGATCCCATGGGGCACGCGCGGGACTCATGCGGCCTCCTGGCGCGCCGCAAACGCTGCCCGAGTCAGGATCAGGCGGAACACGTCGGGGGCGTCGGGGTCGTGCCGGAAGCCGAGGCCGAGCAGTGCTTGCTGGCCGCCCACATTGTCCAGCGCCACGTCGTCGATCAGCATGCGGCCGCCCTGCTGGAAGAAATGCGCGGCCCAGGCGGTCAGCGCTTCGCGCGCATAGCCTCGGCCCCGGTGCAGCGCGGCGATCTTGATGTTCAAGTGGGCCGTCATCTCGGTCGGGTCTAGGTGGTGATAGCTGATCTCGCCGATGGGCCGGTCGAATTCGTCCAGGATGAGACAGTAGCAGACCGTGGGGCTGCCGGGGTCCACCACGCGCGCGAACCACTCACGGGCCTGCTCGTCGTCCAGGAGCACCGGACCGCCTACCGGTCGCATGGTTTCCTCGTCGGCCCAGAGCCAGCGCACAAAGGCCATCTCGTCCCACCGGGGCGGCCGCAGGCAGACCCGGGGACCTTGCAGGATGGGGGCGCGCCTAGCCACCGGCGGCCTCGGCCGGGGGCACCCGCACCCAGTACAATGTGGCTGTGGCGATGAGGAACATGACGCCGTACATGGCAAAAACGGTCAGATAGCCCAGGCCCGGCGACGACCGGTTGAAAAAGTCGATGAGCGGGCCGCCGATGCCTTCGCCTACCACGCCGGCCCCGGCCCCGGCCAGGTTCGATACGCCCAGGTACAGGCCGGCCTTGGCCGGCGGCACTAGCTGGGTGCCCAGGGACCAGTTGGCGGTAAAGAACAGGCCTGTGGCAATGCCGAGGATGCTCCCGCCCACATAGACGGCCTCGGTGCCTCCCATAAAGAACACCGCCACGCCAGCGGCAGCCATGAGGCCGGCCAGGGCTGTCAGCCGGCGCTCGCCCAGGCGGTTGGTCAAAAAGCCGCTACCCAGCCCGGCCAGCAGGACAAACACGCCGATGATGGTGATCATGGTGCCCACCGTGGCAGCGGCGTTCGGCACGTGGAGCACGTCCTGTAAAAAGTATAGGGCAAAGCTGCGCACCGATCCCACGGCTGCCAGAAAGAGCAGCCGGTTTACCACCCACCAGATGAACGAGGGGTTGCGGCGCACGGCCGGGCCAATGCCCACGCGCGCGCTGAGCCACACGCCCACGATGATGGACCCGGCCATGGCTGCCAGGCCGGCCAGTCCCATCACGACCAACTGTAATGCCCCCTGCCCGGCCAGCAAGTTGTTCAACAGCCACAGGCCCAGCAGGGCCAGACCTACTCCGCCGCCAAAGATGAGGGTGAGCAGCACCAGGCGGATCACCGGCCCGCGCAGGCTCTCGGTAGGTCGCTCTTCTTCTGGGAGCGGTTGTTCGGGCACGGCCATGTTCGCCAGCAGGCTTGCCAGCACCAAGCCCATGACCACCAGCATGGCCGGCCACACGTTATCGGGGCTGACCAGTCGGCCCACCACAAAGCCCACGATGATGGCCGGGATGGGGATTTCAAGGGCAGTCTTGACGCCGGAGGCAACGCCGCGCCGGGCCGGGGACACCAGGTCAGGGATGAGGCCCTGCAAGGCCCCGTGGGCCATGTTCGAAGCCACCTGCAACAGGAGCCCGATCACAAAAAGCGCCCAATAGTCTGGCGCCAGGGCAATCCCAACCAACAGCACCAACGTCGCCATGCCGCCGCCCAGGATGTACGGCCGGCGCCGGCCCCAACGTGAGGTGTTGCGGTCCGACAGCATCCCGGCCAATGGCTGCACCAGGATCGCCACCAGCAGGCCTGAGGACCGCAAAAGTGCAAAGTAGGTATTCTTTTCTGCGCCCTGGACAAAATGCTCCACCAGCAAGGGCAGGATCAGGGGGGTGAGACTGCCCGAGATGACATTGATTCCCAGCCAGTAGGCGTTGATGGTGATGTATTGCCACCCGCGAATTGGTTTCATGCATCCTCTCCTGATTAAAAGTTGGGATTTGTAGATGGGACAATCGGCTCGCGGCGCGAACTGTGGGGGGCCGGCTAGTTAGGCGACTGGGTTGGGAAGCGATACAGGTTGCCCACGCCGGCCGGCACAAATGCCTCAGGCAGGGCGTTAGCCAGGGCGCGAGTACCCGGCGAGCCGGTGCAATGTGACGACACCAGGCGCGCCGGGGCCAGCCGGGCCAACTCGTCCACCGTCCGCGCGATACGCGCCTCGGAGTCTCGACCCACCAGGTGGAACCCGCCGATGATGGCGTATAGCGGCACGTCGGGCACCAGTTCCTGGGCGTATCGCACGGTGTTGATCACCCCGGCGTGGGCACACCCGGTAATCACCACCAGGCCCATGTCGCGCACATGAACAACGAGCGCCTGGTCGTCCAGCATCTCGGGCGCTGGCTGCCATTCACCATTGACCAGGATCATCTGCCCGGGCCGGCCGGGCTCGAAATCGGTGCGCCGGGGGATTTCGCCGGTGAGCAAGGCCAGGCCATCGGCCACCAGCAGTGGCTTTTGAACGAGTTGCACCTGTCCGCCGGCCTGTGCGATGGTTTCAGGTCTGGGGAACGCCGGGTCGCGCTGCACCGTGCCATCGTCTTGCAGCCAGCCCCGCGTGGCAAAGGCTTGCTCGTGGATCAGGACCGGCACATTGGGCCGCTGGATGGCCTGCAACGCGCCCAGCAGCCCCCCGGCGTGATCCATGTGCCCATGCGAGAGCACGATAGCCGTCACGTCGTCCAGGCCTAGGAGCAGCCGCCGGGTATTGATGACCGCGGTGGTGGGGCCGGCGCCGGTGTCGAACAGGATGACGTGCGCCGTTTCGTCCTCGCCATACACGCGCACCAGCACCGAGAACCCGTGCTCGGCCCAGGGCACCGCCGCGCGCCGGGTGTTGGATACCCACTGCCAGTAGCGCAGCACGCCTTCGGGGACCGGGCTTTGCAGATCTACGATATTGTCTACCAGGCTGATGACTTCTAGCCGCCCCGCTGGTTGCAAAGGTGGGTGGGTTTTCTTGCTCATCTTTGTTCCTCTCCTTGCCAGATGCGCAGTTCAGCGATGCGTTCTTGATCCTCTTCTGACCAGACCGTGAGGCCGTGTTGTTGCAGCCACGCCGCCGCCACGCCGACGCCGCGGATCAGGGCCTCGGTAAAGGTCCCATCGTGGATGTGCTGGCAGCCGCACGAGGGGCTGCGCGCCTTGAGGATGGCCGTGGTGATGCCGTGCTGCCGGGCCACGACCAGGGCACGCTCGGCCCCGGCGCAAAACGCAGCCGTGACATCCTCCCCGTCGATGGTGACGACCCGGGCCGTGCCGGCCCACACGTCGTGCCCATCGCCGCCCACGATCTCGGCCGGTGGCCGGGGCGTGGGCAGTCCTCCAGCCACCTCGGGGCATATCGGCACCACACGCCCTTGTGCGGCCAGGGCCACAAGCACCGGCGCGAGATTTATCCGCTCATCGAACGTCGTGCGCAGACCCAGCAGGCACGCGCTCACCAGATACGGGACAGATGATGGATTGCCGGATGTAGACCTGGTCATGTGCTGGCTCAGTGGTCGCAACCGGGGCCGTGGACGTGGCCCCCGCCGGTGTCGCCGGCCGGCTGGTCGTGATGCACCGCGTGGTGGCCGGCGAGCGCCTTCTGACGGTCGCGCACCGGCACGTCCCGCACAATATCGCCCATGTCCGCGTCGGTGGCGCCGGCCGCGGCCCGGTCTACCACCTCGCGCATGGCGGCGTCGTCCGTCAGTCCGCCGCCGGCTTGCTGCAGGAATCGGGCCATCTCGCGGCGATTGCCCCGGTCCACGCTGGCGGACTGCTCGGCCAGGGCTGTCCCCCGCGCAGCGTCCGACCGGCCCACGGCAAAGCGCGACAGGCGCTTGCGGCTCGTGTCGCCGCCGCAGTGTGGACAGGTCGGCGCGCCCTCGGCGTCGAACGGCATCAGCTCGCTATATACGGCCCCACAGGCCAGGCATTCATATTCGTAAATAGGCACAATGGTCTCCTTGTGATGGTTTCAAGGATAGGATACAGCAAAGCGGCGCGCAGGTCAAGAGGGGAAAAGGAAACCCATCGCAGGGCGCGATGGGGTGGTGGACCGGGCGCGAACTGTCCGCGCGAAGCATGAGGCCAATGGGCCGAGTTGGCGTCTTGGCTGACACGTACCCTCACGCGCCGCGCCACAACAGCCCCCGCCCGGGCGCAAACAGATACGCCGCCAGGAATGCAGCCGTGCAGACCAGCACGACGGCTGCGCCAGAAGCCACATTCACATAGTACGAAATGTACAACCCCACGGCTGCTGACGCGCTCCCGATGAGCGCTGCCAGCACCATCATGGTGATCAGCCGGCGCGTGAGCAGGAACGCCGTGGCCGCCGGCGTCACCAGCATCGCCACCACCAGGGCCACGCCCACTGTCTGCAGCGACACCACGATGGTGACGGCCAGCATCACGAGCAGCAGATAGCGTAGAAACGTGGCCGGCAGACGCAGCGTGGCCGCCAGCACCGGGTCAAAACTCATCACCATAAACTCTTTGTAGAATGCTGCCACCAGCAGCAACACCAGAGCGCCCAGGATGGCCGTGAGCGCCAGGTCGAAATCGGACACGCCCAGCACGTCGCCAAACAAAAAGTGGCTCAGGTCTACCGTATAGTTGCGCACCGTCGAGATGATGGCGATCCCCAGGGCAAACATCCCGGCAAACACCACCCCAATGGCCGTGTCTTCTTTGAGGTGCTTGCCCCGGGCGATGGCTCCAATGCCCACCGAAGCGAGTATCCCGGCGGCCAAGGCGCCCACAAACAGTGGCTCCTGGCGTCCGCCGCCCACCAGATAGCCCACCGCCACGCCGGGCAGGATGGCATGGGCCACGGCATCGCCGAAAAAGGCCATGCCGCGCAGCACCACATAGGTGCCCAGCACGGCGCAAACCGTACCTACCATCAACGCGGCCAGCAGGCCCCGCACCATGAACGGGAACGCCAACGGATCCGCAAGCCAATGCCATAGGGTTTCCATCATCCCTCCTGATCACCGCAGCACGTATCGCCGATCACGAGCGTGCCTTCGTCGGTGTCTAGTAGCGTCACGTGGCCGCCATAGGCCGCGCGCAGGTTGTCCGGCGTGAACACGGCCGGCGGCGGCCCAAAGCCGATCAGCCGGCGGTTGAGCAAGAGCACCTGGTCAAAGTGCTGTGCGGCCAGGTCCAGGTCGTGCGTGGCCACCAGCATGGTCACGCCCTGCGCCTGCAATGAGGTCAGGATGTGCAAGATGTCTTCTTGCGCCGGGGTGTCCAGCCCGGTGAGCGGTTCGTCCATCAGCAGCAACTCGGCTTCCTGGGCCAGCGCCCGGGCGATAAAGACGCGCTGCTGCTGTCCGCCGGACAGTTCGCCAATCTGCTTGTGTGCCAGGTCTTGCATTCCCACCTGTTCCAGGCTGTGACGCACCACGTCCCAATCGGCACGTCGGGGCCAGCGAAACAGGCCCAGCTTGCCGGTGCGGCCCATCATCACCACGTCGCGCACGTTGGCCGGAAAGTCCCAGTCCACGTGGCTGCGCTGCGGCACGTAGCCAATGCAAATGTGGCCGCCGGGGCCGTGACCATAGACCCGGATCGTGCCGCTGGCGGCCTGGATGACGCCAGCCACTGCCTTGAACAGCGTGCTCTTGCCGGCGCCGTTTGGCCCCACCACGGCCACCCGCGCGCCGGGCTCGACTCGCAGTGAGATGTGCTCCAGAGCCACCGTCCCATCATAGCGAACCGATACGTCCGCCAGTTCCAGGACCGGGGCTGTGGGTTCGTGCTGGTGCCATCGATGCGACCGTGCCATGTGCCCACTCCTCACTTATTGTAACGCTCCCACAATGGCGGTTACGTCGTAGCGCATCAACTTGTCATAGGTGTCGGCCTCGCCGCCGGGCGCGCTCAGCGAGCCGGTATACAGTGGTACCAGCCGGATGCCGGTGTCTTCGGCGATGCGCTGGCTCAATTTGGCGTTGACACTCTGCCCCACAAAGATGGCCGGCACCTGATACTGGCGAATCTCTTGTTCCAGCAGGGCCACCTCTTGCGCCGATGGCTCGGCCGCTGAACTGAACCCCTTGACCACCGTGCCCACCAATTGGAAACCATAGCGGTCGGCGAAATAACCCAGGGCCATGTGGTCTGTCACCAGCTTGCGCCGCTCGGCCGGAACCTGGTCTACCTGGGCCTTGATCCAGGTGTCCAGCTCGTCCAGCGAGGTTTCATAGGCGGCGGCGTTGGCGGCATATGCCTCCTGGTGCGCCGGATCCAGCGTGCTCAGGACCCGGGCGATGTTGCGTGCCCAGATCGACACGTTGGCCGGCGAAAACCACACGTGCGGGTCCAGGTTGCCATGTTCGTCCGTGGCGTCACCAGTCAACGCGCGCGGGGCAATGCCTTCCGAAACCGAGATCACCGGCCGGCTGCCACCCGCGTGCTGAAGCAGTTCGTCCAGAAACTCTTCCAGGCCCACGCCATTGACAAACACCACCTGCGCCTGACTCACCATTGCCACATCCTGCGGGGTCGGCTGAAACGCATGGGGGTCTATCCCCGGCGCCAACAGGACCGTCAACTCGATGTGTTCGCCGCCAACCTGCCGTACCACGTCTCCCACGATGGTCGTCGTCGCCACCACGCGCAGCCGGCCGCCGGCCGGCGTGGGACTGGCCGGACTGTCGCACGCTGTCAGGCTCAGCATCAGAGCGCCCACGAGCAGTGCTGCCAGCACTCGTTTCCATCGACGATAGGCATAGGTGTCCATGTCCTATTCCTCCGCCTGCTGGCATGCCGGGCACGTGCCCACCAATTCGAGCAGATGATCGTTCACCACAAACCCGGTCTGCGCGCTCACCTGGTCGATGAGTGGTTCCAGGCCGGCGCATGGAAACTCGACTACCTGATGGCACTGCTGGCAGATCAGGTGATGGCTCAACACCTGGGCCACCGGTGCATAGGCGTGGCACCCTTCGGCCAGGTGTACCCGGCGCACCAGGCCCAGCCCGGTGAGCAGGCTCAACGTGCGATACACCGTTACCAGTCCCAGTTGGCGATGGATGGCCTGGGCCTGACGCAGAATGTCGGGGGGTTCCAGCGGGGCCTGGGTCGTCTGGAGAATTTCGATCACGGCCCGACGCGGCGCTGTGATCCGGCACCCGGCCTCGGTCAGGTATTGTTCCCATTCGCGCATGGCGAGTCCTTTTGAAAAAAGTTTTCAACAAGAGTATAGCAATAAACAGAGCCATTGTCAAGTTTGACTCGGCGGGTTATAATGAACGCACGCAAGGCTCGCAGTGACCGAGCAGAGAGGTCATCCACAGGAGGGTGAGCGGTTACCTCTGAACCAGCTTTGCCCCGGAGGCGCCCATGACCGTCAGCATCGTCCGCGCCACCCTGAGCGACGCCAGCGCTCAGGTCGCCACAGCCCTGGACCTCATCGGCTACCGGCCCCCGCGTGCGGCCGTGTTCATCAAGCCCAACGTGCCAGACATCGGCCCGCCGGACCAGGGGCTCTACACCGATCCCCGGGTGGTGGAGGGCTTGCTCCAGGTCTTTGCCGGCCGGCCTATCGTTATCGGTGAGAGCACCATCGTGGGACGCGACACGATGGCGGCACTGGAGCGGGCCGGCTATGGCGACCTGGCCCGGCGCTACGGCGCCGAACTGGTGGACCTCAAGACCGTCGAGCGGGAGGAGGTAGAGTGGGAATTCGGCACGATCCAGTTGCCGACGCTCCTGCGCACCCACGAGTACGTCAACGTCGCCAAGATGAAAACCCACATCCAGACCGGCGTCACCCTGGGACTCAAGAACCAGAAGGGGCTGTTGCGCGACGCGGACAAGCGCCGCTTTCACCGTGATGACCTGCACGCGCACATTCGCGCGTTGGGCCAGGTCGCGCGTCCGGTCCTGACGGTCATCGACGGCATCGTGGCCCTGGAGGGCGACGGCCCCTGGCAGTGGGGACAGCGCAAGGACGCGGGTTTGCTCTTGGCCGGCGACGACGTGATGGAGGTGGACAATGTCTGCCTGCGCGTGATGGGCTTTGGGCCGGACCACGCGCCGCACATTCCACCGCGTGATAATGTCCACGTGTCTGGGCTGTCCGTGGATGAGGCGCGCACCCCGTTCGCTTACGATTGGCCGGGCTATTACGTCTACCGCAATGTGTACGAGCACCTCAGCGACTCGTGTAGCGGGTGCAATCAGGCGCTCTACCGGGCGACCAAGCTGGTCAAACAATCGCGGTGGCGGCAGCTCCGGTTCCTGTATCGCGGCGTGCTGCGCCGGCTGGACGTGCTGGCTGGTCACCTGGACGAGCTGGACGGCCTGCCGCCGGGTTGCGGCAAGGTGGTCTGCGTGGGCGACTGCGCCCGGGGCTACGCGGAGCGCCACGGGCTGCCGGTGGTGCGGGGCTGCCCGCCAGAGCCGGAGGACATTGTGGTGGCGTTGTGATGCGTGATTCGTGAGGCGCGTTGCGTGGGACGCGCCGGGGAACCTCGATCACGGCAGCAACGTCTCAAGAACGTGAGGAGGATGAAAATGCGGCAAGGGTTGATCATATCTGATCCGACCGTAATGATGGGCAAGCCGGTTATTTCTGGGACCCGTATCACGGTTGAACTCGTACTGGAAAAGTTGGCCGCTGGCGAAACGATCGAACAGATCCTCGATGCTCACCTACGCCTGACCCGAGAGGCGATCCCGGCCGTACAAGCACTTGTGAAAACAGAGAGTATATTGCACCAACTTTCGGAGCTACTAACAAGCGGTTGGTATAGTTTGCAGATCATGAAGGTGCTCGAGCAAGCGGTTAAAAGCCATCAGATTACCAACGCACGCTATTTCTTTGTTTGGACCTACCAGACGAGCGAAAGGGAGTCTATCCTCACTCTTGCAAAGCTAGCGATTCCTGACAAAGATTCGATTACAATTCACTGTCTACTGAACCATGCGCTTCAATCTCGAAGAGCATTTCCTTTCGCTACTCCCGCAGAAATAAAACAAGCCGTCGCTCGTGACAAGAAACAACTCGAGGGATTTGCTCCCCTCATTGAAACCATAAAAGGAGAGCGTGATCATGTATTGGCGCATTTCGACCGGAAACTCGTCAACGATCCGCTCAAAGCGTTTTCACATCGGCCCGTAGATATGACCGAGGTCGAGCGATGTTTGCAGGAGCTTCTCAGGATCGTTAACACGTACAAAGGGTACTGTAACAATTCGGAACTTGGGATGAGCGTTCTAGAACGCAATCTTCAAGAGGATATTGCTTTTCTGATCATGTTGATGCAGAGAGCTGACGCCGATACCACCTGGGTGGAATAGGATGAGCAGTTGATCTCCTACTACAAGAGTATCCAAACGTGAACCCAGAACCCACACCCCCACACTCCATTCCCACCGACACGCCCGGCGTCGAGGTGTACCCGGTCCAGACGTCGCGTCGGCCTGTTCCGGGCGAGTCTCAGACCTGCCCATCCCCGCAGGTATCAGACCCCCCGGGGGCCTGGATAAAACGGCTGGCCGGCTGCGCTGTTCGCCTGTTCGCCTATGCTATGTTGCTGCTGGTGCTCTTATTGTGCCTGGGCATCGGCGGTACGTTCAGCGTCTATGCTTACTATGCCGCCACGCTCCCCTCGCCCGAGGCCCTCAGCGGCCGTACCCTGTTTGTCTCCACCAAGATATTCGACCGCCATGGCACCCTGCTCTACGAGGTCTTTGACCCCACCGGCGGCCGGCGCACCATAGTGCCCATCAGCCGCATCTCGCCCTACCTCCAGTACGCTACCGTCGCTACGGAGGACAGCACGTTCTACTCCAACCTGGGCGTGGACCCCAAGGGCATCGCCCGGGCTTTCTGGCAGAACCTCCAGGGCGGCGAGATCGTTTCCGGGGCCTCTACCATCACCCAGCAGGTCGTCAAGAACGCCCTGCTCTCGCCCGAGGTCACGTTCGAGCGCAAGTTCCAGGAAGCCGTGCTGGCCCTGGAAGTCACGCGGCGCTATTCCAAAGACGATATCCTGGCCATGTACCTGAACGAGATCTATTACGGGAACTTGGCCTATGGGTGCGAGGCCGCCGCCGAGACCTACTTTGGCAAGGACGTGAGCCAGCTTTCCCTGGCCGAAGCGTCGCTGCTGGCCGGGCTGCCCCAGGCCCCGGCCTACTATGACCCGTATACCAATCTGGAGGCCGTCAAGCTCCGTCAGCGCGACGTGCTGCGACTCATGGTTCGCGATGGCTATATCTCGCAGACCCAGGCCGACACTGCCCACGCCGAGTCGCTGAGCTTCCGGCCGCGCCGGGTGGACATGAAAGCGCCTCATTTCGTCGTCTATGTGAAGCAAGAGCTGGAGCGGCGCTATGGCACGGAAATCCTCTATCGCGGTGGGTGGCAGGTCATCACCACGCTGGACCTGGAATACCAGGATCGTGCCCAGCGGGTGGCCCGGGAGCACGTGACGACGCTCCAGGCCCAGGGCCGCGACGTGGACAGTGCCGCTCTTGTGGCCCTGCGGCCCGATACCGGCGAGATATTGGCCATGCTGGGCAGCGTAGATTACAACGACGACGCCATCGACGGGCAGGTGAACGTGACGATCCGCGACCGTCAGCCCGGTTCGTCCATCAAGCCGTTTACCTATGTGACCGGGATGGACCCCACGCGGATGCAGCCGCCGTTCACCCCGGCCACCCTCTTTGCCGACGTGCGCACCGAGCTCCCCGGCGGCGCCGGTAACCCGCCCTATGTCCCGCGCAACTATGACGACAAGTTCCACGGCCCGATGCTGCTGCGCACGGCCCTGGGCAGCTCGTACAACATCCCGGCCGTGCAGGCCCTCCAGCGCGTGGGCGTGGGCAACATGCTGGACACGGCGCACCGGCTGGGCATCACCAGCCTCAACGAGCCGGCCCGCTACGGCCTTTCCCTCACGCTGGGCGGCGGCGAGGTCAAGCTGCTGGACATGGCGGTCGCCTACGGGGTCTTTGCCAACGGTGGCATGATGGCCGGCCAGCCAGTGCCCCCGGCCGAGCGTGTCCCCGGTCATCGTGAGCTGAACCCGGTGTCCATCCTCCAGATCACCGACGCCCAGGGCAACGTCGTCGAGCGGTTCGCCGCGCCGGAGCGCCAGCAGGTGCTGGACCCGCGCCTGGCCTACCTGGTCACCTCCATCCTGTCGGATAACGAAGCGCGAACGCCGGCTTTTGGCCCCAACAACATCTTTGTCCTGGGCCGGCCGGCCGCCGTCAAGACCGGCACCACCGATCAGTACCGTGATTCGTGGACAATTGGCTACACACCGGACCTGGTGGCGGGCGTGTGGGTGGGCAACCCCGACGGCCGGCCCATGAAAGGCGTGCCCGGCAGCCAGGGGGCCGGCGTCATCTGGCGCAACTTTATGGTCGAGACGCTGGCGGACATCCCGGCTCGCGAGTTCTTCATCCCGGCCGGGCTGGTCTCCGCCGAGGTGTGCGCCGTCTCCGGGATGCGACCCACAGCCGATTGCCCCCGCCGGATCGAGATTTTCCTGAACGGCACCGCACCCACCCAGGAGTGCACCATCCACCAACGCCTTGCCATCTGCCGCGTCTCTGGCGAGCTGGCGACCGGCCTGTGCCCGCCGGGTGACGTGGAAGAAAAGCTGTTCGAGGCCTATGGCCCCGAGTTTGGCGACTGGCCGGCCCAGCAGGGCATCCCCAGCCCGCCGACGACTCGCTGCCACATCCACGACTTTGCCCCGGAGGTGCTCATCCTCCTGCCTAACGAGAACGAAACCGTGATCGCGCCAGTCACCATCTGGGGCACCACCCAGGTGCCGCTGTTCCGCGATTACGCCGTCTATGTGGGAGCCGGCGACGACCCACCGAGCTGGTTCCAGATCGCACCACATCAGACCACGCCGGCTCTCAACCAGCGCTTGGCCGAGTGGGACGCGATTGGCCTGGCCCCGGGGCGCTACACCATCCGACTGGTGGTCACAGATCAGCGCGGCAACCTCACCGAGGCCCGGGTTCACATGACGCTGGTGCAACCCACGCCGACACCCACCGCCACTGTGACGCCGACCGTGACAACGACGCCGTCCGCCACACCCACCGTCATCGTCGAGCCCACCGGGACACCCACGCCCACGCCGACATTGCCACCACCGACGCCGCCGGTTCCGACACTGCCCCCGGTGACCAAGGTGCCGCCGCCACCCACGGAGGGGCCAGGATGACCCGCCCTCGTCGAGTCCCTGATCTCTGCGTACTACTCGTCCCCGAAGGGCCGGACCGGGCGCGCGTCGATGCGGCCCTGCATCGCGCGGCCGAGTGGACGGGCGGGGTGCCAGCAGCCACGCCGCACGTCACCATGGCGTATCTCTACGACGTAACGCCAGACGCCCAGGTGGCCTATGCCCAGTGCGTGGAACCGCTCGCCAAGGTCACACCCCCAATGACCGTGACGGTGACGGACGTGATCACGCAGTGGACGTTTGTCAGTGCCCGCCCCGACAGCCTGCTATTCGCCGTGGAGCGCACCCTGGCCCTGGCTGCCCTGTATGATGGCCTGGCGGATCAGGCGCGGCACGTGGACCTGCTCTGCAACCCCTGCGTTGGCTATCGGCTGGGCGATAGTATCAAGCCGCGGCCCATCTCGTCGGAGGCGTGGGTGCCGCATTGCAAGGTGGTGGAGGATTTTGCCGGGGACCCGGCGGCGGTAGCCGCGCTCCTGCGCCCGCTGGCCCCGGACCTGAGCTTTTGTGCCCGGTCCTTGTGCTTTTCGCACCGGAATGAGGATGGCGAGTGGGAATTGGGGCCACGTTTCGCCCTGGGAGCAGCGGAGGAATCGGCGTGAGCCGCCGCGTCGCCCTGATGTTATGGCTCGCATGCGTGTTGTTGGTGCCGGCCGGGTGCGATGTGTCGCCGGTGCCGTGTACCATCACGCCGGCCATTCCCCTGCCCACCGGCATACCTACCACACCCCGCCCCGGCTGCGACTGCCTCATCGAGGCCCTGGCCCTGGTAGATCCGCCCTCGGCCGCCCCCGGCGATGCCGTCAAGATCACGTTGGTGCTGACCAACCGAGGCGCGTGCGCCTACGCCGAGGCCACTGTGGTGGCCCTGGTGATCACCGGCACTACGTATATCCCGGATACCGTCACTGGCGGCGCGGCTTATGACCCCCAAATCCACGCCATCCGCTGGGAGGATCGCTTTCTGACCCAGGCCCACCCCATTGGCTACCAGGTGGGCGTGGAACCAGACACCGCCCGCGGCTCCCTGACCATCCCCATCGCCATCGACCCCCGCTGCCAGCATCAGGACCCTTTCACGGTCACAGCCACGCTCGAGATCGCTGCTCCATAGCCGGCCGAATCGCACAGATTAAAAAGCGGTAGCCGTCACCAGGACGGCTACCGTTGTTCAGGGCGTTATGTCCGTGAACTAGGCCTAACCCGCGAAATTCTTGTACTGCGGGCAAGAATTCCCAAAAGCGTCAACTTGGTTGGGTCTGGCTTATCCAGGTTAGGGGATATAGATGCGCTGCCCCGCATAGATCGTGTAGGGGTAATAGATGCCATTGGCCTGGGACAGGGCGCTCACCGTGGTACCATAGCGCGCCGCAATGCCCGACAGGGTATCCCCATACTGGACCGTGTACCAGACATTGTGCGACCCGCCGCCGGAGGAACCGCCCGACGACCCGCTTTGCCGGTTCCAGAAGGTGTGTTCGGCCGGCACGCCGGTGACCTTGAGCTCGATCGTGACGCTAGATGCCGACACTGGTACCCAGCCGGACTGGGCCACTTCTGACACGACATACCAGCCCGGGTCCAGGTTGGTGAACTCGGCGCGGCCGGTGCCATCTGTCACCTTGCTCTGGGCCGTGCCGCCATATTTGGGCTGGATGGTGATGGTCCAACCGGGCAGCCCCACCTTGCCGTAATAGTCCTTTTTATAGACGACGAGCATGGCTGTGCGGGTGCGGTTTTTGAACAACACCTGCTCGCAACTGCTCTGGCGGCTCACCGGGACCTGGACTTCGGACGGTGTGACGGGTTCCCAGCCGGGTTTCATCTCTTCCGAAAAGGTCCAGGTGCCAAATTCCAGATGATAGAACGTGGTATAGCCGTCTCGGTCTGTTACCTGGGTGAGCACGGTGCCGTCGCCCTTGCGAGCATAGATGGTCCAGCCTTCCAGACCCTGGTGCAAAGAGTTGATCTTGCGCACGCGCACGCAGCCGCAAGGCTTGTTCTGGAAGAGGGCCTGCACGACCACGCCGGGGTCTTTGAGTTCCACCTGCTGCTGGGTCTGGGTCACCGGGCACCACTGCTGGCTCTGAGAAGCCGTGGGGTGCTCTTCGACGATCCAAGTCCCAAAGTCCAGGCCCTTGCTAAAGACCACGCAGCCATCGCGCCCGGTGGTGCCATAGATGGGCGCGCGGGTGCCGTTGGCCGGTCGCACGCTGAACTGCCACCCGGAGAGGCCCTGGCGTAGCTCGTCCACCTTACACACCTTGATGATGGGCCCGGTCACTTGGTTGTTCACAAAGTTGACCACATAGGGCGAGGAGGTGCTGTGTGGCGAAACCAGGGTGAGGGTCTTTTCACCGCCGGGCGGCAAATAGGGTTCCCAACCCACCTGTTGTTCTTCGCGGAACGTCCATGTGCCGGGGAGCAGGTTGGTAAACTGGTATTGGCCCAGGCCGTTGGTGGTGGCGGTGAGCACCTGACCACCGGGGATCTGGTGGATGGCCGTGATGGTCCAACCGGCCAGCCCCAGGCCATACTTGCACTCGGTCTTGGTGCCAATGACCGTGACCAGCCGCTCGTTCTTGAAGCGCACCACCGAGCAGGGACCGGCGCTGCCGCTAACCGTCACGTCAAAGGTAGAAGCCGTCACCGGCTGCCAGCCCTCCTGGAGGTCCTGCGTCAGGGTCCAGGTGCCGGCACTCAGTCCACCAAAGACAAACTTGCCGTTCTGGTCGGTTACGGCGGTGTATTGCGGGCCGCCGGTGGTTGACAGAGTGGCCCGCACCGTCCATCCGGGAACCGGTACGTGGTAGCGGTCGATAACCGTGCCTTCGATACACGAACTGCCCTGGGCGACCTGGACCGGCTGGGGCTGGAGCGAGGCCCCGGTATCATCGGCGGTGGGGTTCGCGGCGATTGGTTGCGCCGGAACCGCAGCAACATCTCCCGGTAGTCCTTCGTCGGCACGGACCACCGGCGCGGGGTTGGTTTGCCCAGACAGGTAGATCAGGCTCAGGCATAACACCGCAGCCAGGGCGATGACGACGATCGAGCCGACACGTAACCATTTCATGGTGCCCTCCTATTGCGTTCTCTGTAGTGAATGCAATCGTGCCATAGTCATTATACCATCCCGGGAGCATTTTGGCAATACTTGCGTTGTGATTTGGTGCAAACTCTACCGGTAAAACACCGATGAACCCTTGTTGATGACCGGATCACCCGGGAATATATCATTCGTTTGCACGCGGGGCTAGTCCGTCAAACAGGTCGCGCCGGCGCAATGGAGCGGTGAGGAACCGGGCGATGACTTTGCGCCGGGTTAGCCAGGCAATGGTGACGCCGTTCCGCCGATTGTCCAGTACTTGCTGGGCCAGCCAGGGCGTGACAGTCTCGACTCGGTCGGCCAGGATGTTAAAGATACGCTTGACGCGGGCCCAATCTTCTGGGCTCCGCGTCTGCCCCACTAGAAAATCGGTCACCACCATGCCCGGGCTGAGCGCGCCCACCAACACCGGTGTGCCGGCTACCTCCTGGGCCAGTGCCCGGGTAAGGTAGCGAACGCCACGCTTGGTGGTGCCATAGAGCGCCGTGCCGCGTTGCAGGCTGCCATCACTGCCCAGGCCCTCCATGTTGTAGATGCTGCCCCAGCCTTGAGCTTGCATGCCGCGCAAGGCCACCCGTGCGCCATACATCACGCCCACCAGGTTGGTATCGACCACTTGGCGGATCTGCCCCGGTTCGAGGTCTTGAAACCCGGGGGCTGCGCCCGAGATGCCCGCGTTATTGATCCAGATGTCGATCTGGCCCAGGTGGGTCAGGGCCACGTCCAACAAGGCCTGCACTTCGGCCGGGTCCGTCACATTGCACGGCTGGCCGAATACCCGCGTAGCATCATGTGTTGTCGACAGCGCCGCAACGGCCTGTTCGACGGCCTCTGGCGTACGCCCGCTGACTACCACAGCGCAGCCCCGGGCTAGGAACGCATCCGCGAGCCCGCGGCCGATGCCCCGGGTACTGCCAGTGATCACGACTGTTTTCATCGCTACTCCTTCTCGAACCGGTGATTTCTCGGCTTGGCGCACCGGGCTTGTCTGTATCCAGGCCCGGTAAAAAAGAACCACGGGGGGTTGTTATCCCGTGGTTACGATATTCTGATCAAGCAGGTGCTTTTCCTTGCGGGGCGGTCATTGTTCCGCGAACCGGGTGGCTGGGGGATGAGGATTCGAACCTCCCGCTTACTGATCCCTCGAGTGGCTTCACAGCCTACGTCCGGGCACTCGAGTACTCTACATCCATATTCTACCATATCTACCAGACCCGTCAACCCGCCCCACTCGGAACACCGCTGACAAGGCCTGACCGCCCAGGCATAACCAGCGTTGATATGCACAATGTCACGGATTCGATGGCAGTATGTTTATGCAGACTCGGGTGGTCTGGAAATGACCAGCCAACGCGGACTCGGTTGTGTTTGCGGTTTGAACGCGCTGTCGCGGCGGGGTCGAGCGGTTCTAGTGGGGTTGTCTTTCTGGCGCAAAGCCGCCATAGTTGAATCCAGGCAATCGTCGTCGTTCGATCCGTGCACCCAGCGCCTTTTCGATCCCGCGCACCATCGCTTCATCTTCTGGTACCACAAACGTGACCGCCTCTCCGGTCTTGTGGGCCCGGCCGGTGCGCCCGATACGATGCGTATAGGCGTCAACGGTGTCGGGCATATCAAAGTTGATCACGTGCGAAATCTCGAAAACATCAATGCCGCGGGCTGCGATGTCAGTGGCGACGAGAATGTCATACTTGCCATCCCGAAAGCCCCCAATCGCCCGCTGGCGTTGGTTCTGCGACATGTTGCCCTGCAACGCCGAGACGCGATACCGGCGTTTTTCCAGGTCACGCGCCAGGTTGCGGGCCCGGTATTTGGTGCGCGTAAAGATCAGCACGCGTCCCGTAGCCGTCTGTTGCAAGGTGGCTAGCAAAAGGTCCTTCTTGAGGCCGGTGGGCACTGGATAAAACGCATGTGAAACGGTCTTGGCCGGGGCAATCATGCCGATCTGCACGGTGACCGGGTCGTTGAGGATCCTGGTCGCAAGCTCGCGGATCTCTTGAGGCATGGTGGCTGAAAAAAAGAGTGTCTGGCGCTGCGCGGGCAAAAGCTTGAGGATACGACGGATATCGGGCAAGAAGCCCATATCACACATGCGATCGGCTTCATCCACGACCAGCACTTCGATACGCGACAGATCGATACTGCCATCGCTAGCGAGGTCGAGCAGACGACCCGGACAAGCGATGACGATCTCGGCGCCACGCTGCAGCGCCGAAACCTGACATTTTCTGCTGACACCACCATAGATGGCGACGCTGTGGACCCGGGTATTCTGGCCCAGATCGACTGTCGCCTGGTAGATCTGTTCGGCGAGTTCACGCGTGGGTGCAATGACCAGGGCCCGCACGCGCCGCAAAGGACCTTGGGTCAATCTCTGGAGGATAGGCAGGACAAAAGCGGCAGTCTTGCCGGTGCCGGTTTGCGCTATTCCCACCATGTCGCGCCCGTTGAGCACGACGGGGATGGCCTGCCGTTGAATCGGGGTGGGTGTAGTGTACCCAATCGCTTTGATGCCCGCGCCAATGCGCGGATCAAGAGGGAACTGATCGAAATTCAAATGTGCTCCTTGACTCGTTGAGCCAAGGAGCACATTTGACCCTACGATATTTTGATGATGTCACGAATTTGGGATTCGTGAAAAAGGCAAGTTCTGTACTCTAGGTTCTCCCCATTGTCAACTTTTATATCTGACGGGAGATGTTGTACTGTCGATTGGCTTCGTGGAGGGTAGTGAGCGTATCCACGGGAGCACTTTCGACGGCTAGAAGTCGCTTGGCTGGGGGAGGAGGATTCGAACCCCCGCTTACTGATCCAGAGTCAGC
>JAHJIN010000590.1 GCA_018823415.1 Chloroflexota bacterium
CAACAGCGCCAATACCTTCCACCACGCCGTGGTGAGATACGGGGGGAAATCGTATGACTCCGGCTCTGGTCAGTGCCACGACTACATGCTCTGGGTCTACCAGACATCCCCCACCATTAGCAACAATACCTGTAGTGCGGCCTACGACAAGGCCACCTACGTAGACGGTGGAGGGCCGACTATCACCAGCAACACAGTAGTGGGCAACCAGCATTGCGGCATATATGTCGAGAGCGGTGAACCTACTATCAACTATAACAACATTTACGACAACACGGACTACGGTCTGTACAACGCCAATTCATCCTCGACCATCAACGCCGAGAACAACTGGTGGGGTGATGCCAGTGGTCCCACCCATTCGGGTAACCCATCGGGAACGGGAGATTGCGTCAGTGATTACGTTGATTACACACCATGGTCAACGACTCCGCATGGGGATACGTATTCCATCCCTGGTCAAGTGACGGATGGTAGCAGCAATCCCATTCCCGATGTAACTATCTCCGATGGTGCCGGGCATACCGCTACCACCAACAGCAACGGCAACTACACTCTGAGCGGCCTCACAGCCGGCACCTATACCATTACGCCGTCCAAGAGTGGCTACACCTTCTCGCCCACCTCGCGTGTGGTGACCGTGCCGCCGGATGCGACAGGGCAGGATTTCACAGGAACCGGTCAATCTGCCCCCAGTATCAGTAACATTCAAGAATCCGCGGACCCGATCAATCGCCAAGGGTGTCTCTTGGTGAACATAGCTGCTATTCGGGCGGATGTCACAGGTTCATACTCTCCCGTGTCCTCAGTGCGCCTGTACTATCAGCCTCCTGGAGGCAGTTGGATCTACAGGACCATGGGTTGCGAACTGGGTAGCACTTATGCCTACACTGTCGGCCCCTTCAACCAAGCAGGGACACTGAGCTACTTCGTGTGGGCGAAGGACGATGCGGGCAACGAGGCTGAAACTGACACGCACACAGTCACTGTCCGTGACTGCGAATTTACAACCACTTTCAGTCCTGATCAACATGGTCTGAAGTTCAGAAACTTCTCTGTGCTAATATTCGGTGGGCAATGCCTTGGTATGAGTCTTACACCGCTGGACTATTTCCACGTAGGCATGGGTCTACCTGACAACTATAATCATTGGATTCCAGAGCCCTATCGAGAGGATGAAAACAAGCTGCAATGCTATGTTGAGTGGAGACAACTCAAGGCCAATTGGGACAAGATTGGTATTCTCAACTCGAAAAGAGAGGATGAAGGGAATACGTTTCTGCGCAATGCAAAAGAGTACGAAGAGTTGATGCGATTGCTGGAAAACAATCAGCCAGTCGTTCTTGACCTCAGAACTTCTGGTGAACGGGTTGGTCATGCGGTTGTAGTCTATTCAAGCAAGCCTTCTCCAGTTGACCACGAAGTTTGGTTGGAGCTATACGATTCCAATTACACCACGGCATCTGGAGTTGGCCTGGGTCGTATTCGCCTCATAGACATCACTACTGATGGCGGCAGACATGGGCTGACATTCAGTTACAGCCTATCTTACTATGACGAGCTATACATCGTCTCTCCTCATCCAAGAATACCGCTTATCGACCCCACTACAGCCCTATCATCCGCGCTGTGTCGCCTCCCCTCTGACTCAGCGGAGCAGTTGCAGGCAAATGGTTACGCTCCTCAAGATGCCTTTGGAGGTACTCTCAATAGCGGTGCTTCTTCTGTGTACTACCCATATCAATCGTCAGGTTCTGCTCCCTTCGCAGTGCTCGTCAACTGGGAAGGCAGCACAATGAAGCTCGAACTTTACTCGCCGGAAGGGGCTCTGTACGAGGAACGCCAAAGCAACTCCCCTCCTCTAATCATTGAGGTTCCTAACCCTAGTCCAGGTGAGTGGGTTTTCAAAGTAACGGCTGTGGACGTACCCTACGACGACTATCCCTATGTTGCAGTTGTGGGAACAAAATATCAGGTCTATTTGCCTCTCGTTTTGTGCAGCTACTGACGGTGGGCCGAGCAGGGAGGCGACCACAGTCTAGCTCATTCCCAAGCCACTTATGTTGGCGGACCAAGGTCGTCGCCTCCCCTCTAGCCTGGGTAAAGACCAGCTGGCAGGCGCCGAGCTCGGCGCAGCGCCGCCTGAACTGGGAGGCGTAGCGATCGGCCGGGTCCACGGCGGCGAAAAACCAGCCCACGCCGGTGTCCTGGCGTTGCCAGGTGACGGTACCGAGGATGGGCCGGGCGGCGTTGTAGATGGGCCAGTCCGGCCCAACATGCAACTCGGGCGAGATGACTCCCTCGCGGGGGCGGAAGGTCACGAAGCGTCTCATGGCTGCTGCTCCTGGTCCTCCACCAGCCGCACCTGTTCGCCGCCGGCCACCCAGCGCTTCAGGAAGTCCCGCCGGCCCGGCCGGTCCAACTGGTAGCGCACCTTCTCGCGGGCCTCGGCCTCGTCCGCGGCGCCCACGCTCACGATGGGGTGGCCCCGGCCGTCGATGGCCTGCCAGCGTTTCATCGCAGCCCCCGCTGGTCCAGTTGGACCAGGAACTCCTGCGCCCACCGGGCACACTCTGCCAGGATGCTGCGGACCAGCGCCCAGTCCACATCCATATCGTCCGCGCCCAGGTCGTAGATGTCCATGTTCAAGGCCCCGGTGAGCACCACATCCAGGATGGCCCGGTACTCGCTCTGGCCCACGTGATCCGGGTCCGGGAACACGGCCCCGAAGGGCACCGGCTCCTCCGGCTCGGGGGCCTGGCAGCAATCCAGCACCCACCGGGCCACCCCGTCCCAGTCCCACTCGGCACCCAGTACCTGGTAGGGGTTCAACTCCATTTCGGTGACCGGCAGCCCCAGGTGGCGGCCCAGTTGGTCGGCCAGGGCCTCGGCAGCCGTGTCCTCGTTTTCCCCGGCCCGGATGTGCTGGTCGGCGGGGCGGCGGAAGAGTAGGGGCCGGGCTGCCGACGAACTGCGCAGGACGATGCCCTCCTCATCGCCGGTGGCGACGTAGATGATCTGGGTGATCATGGTATTGTGCCTCCTACTGGTAGTCGTCGGGCAGGTCGGTGACCAGGGTCACGCCCGCCTCGACCATGGCCGCCAGGTCGTGGTGCCCAGCAGACCATAGGGCACCGACCAGGAACTCCTCGACCAGCGCGGCCTCGTCGGACACCTGCCCCGGCGTCAGATCCTGGAGGGCCAGGTACACCCGCCGCCGAAAGCTCTCCAGCAGCGCCCTGGTGTCCTCGTCGATGACGCCGGTCTCCTCGACCTGGCTCAGGACCTCCGCTGGGTTGCCCGGCACCGCGGGCAGTCGGAACACCTCTCCCTCCTTCGGGTCCGGGCCGGCCTGAACCAGCCGTTCGTGGCCGGTGTAGCTCCAATCCCGGATGACGCCGTCTGGATTCCCGACGCCGTTCTCGGACAGCAGTCCCGAGAGTTCGTCGGCGACGTAGCTCTGGTCTGCATCCGCGGCCACGGCGATTTCCAGCTCGATGATCCGCACCCGCCGGTGCGGTGCTATGCGATGTGCCATGTCGTTCACCTCCTACAAGAGTTTCAATTGCACTGGCATCCGGCTGAGCGGCCGGCCGCCGCGCGCGATGGCCCGCCGGTATCGCTCACAGGTGGCCTGGAGCGGGCAGGGCCGTAGGCCGGAGAGGACCGCCCGGTTGCGCCGGCCCAGTTCCGCCGGCTGCCCGGTGATCCCCTGCGCCTGCAGTTCGTCGTCCAGGGCCGCCAGCAGGTCCAGGCAGAGGCCACGCGGTGAATCCCCACCCCGGGCCTCGGCTGAGAAGCCCAGGATGTCCCGTGGCAGGATATCATCATCGGGGCTTATGGGTCGAGTCCCAGGAACGTGGCGATGCGCCGGCGCACCGCCGCCCGGTCGGCCAGTTCCTGGTAGTGGATGACCAGGACCCGCCAACCGGCCCGCTTCAACTGGCGCAACAGGCGGGCCTCGTTTTCCTGGCGCGTGTTGGGCGCGTTGGGATGGTCGAATAGCGGGTCATAGTGCACCCGGCCATTGACCTCGATGATGCGTTGCGGACAACGGCGCCGGTCCCAGAAGCAAAAGTCTACGGCGATGAGCACATCTTCGCCCAACGGCTGGGCCTCGCGCTCATAGTCCGTGGCCCCCAGGTCCGCCAGGATGCTCATCACCTCCCGCTCGTGGCTGGAGGGGTTCTCCAGTCGCCACTGGCGCACGATGCGAAACAGCATCCCATACCCGTGGCGCCGGGCCGTCTCCAGCGCCCCGCGATGGCCGATGCGGGCCATGTGGCCGGGGCCGTGTTTCTCCACGGTGGCCCGGCCACCCCTGGCACCCAGGGCGGCCATGTCGGTCTGGGCCGCGCGGGCCTGGCCGCCCTTTCGTCCCCACTCGCGCAGTTGCGCACGCCGTTCTTCCGTGATGGTCATTGGACCAGATCCGCCAGAATGGCGCGGAACTGCCGGACCGCAACATCGTCGGCCGGGCGTCCTCCCAGGTCGCCCACGTCGTGGACACCTGGCGGTAGGGGCACGGTTTGCACGCGCTGGCCCACGCTTCGCGCCTGGCGCAGCACGGCGGTTCCCATCCGCCCGGCCTCATCATGATCCAGGCACACGAACAGCCGGGCGTAGCGCTGCAGCACGTCCAGGTGCGCCGCCGTCGGGATAGCCTCCAGGAGGGCCACCAGCGCGTACCACGCCCCATAGCCCCACTCGTGCAGGAGCCACAGGTCGAAGGGGCCTTCGACGATGATGGCCGCCCGCGCATCCGGCGCCCCGCCCACATAGAGTGGCTTGGGCAAGGGCAGGCCCAGGTATTTGGGCTCGTCTTCTTCGCGGGTGCGCCGGCCCATCATGAAGGCTGTGCGCCCCACCTGGGCCACCGGGAAAGTGAGCCGGTGGGCGAACCGTTCGCCCCGGCCGGTGAGCAGGCCCAACTCCCGGGCCCGCTGGACCGGCAGTCCCCGGCGAGTCAGGGCCGGCACGAGCCGCTGGCCATCGCTATACCCGATGCGGTAGGCCCGGGCCGTGTCCAGGCTTACGCCGCGCGAGACCAGCAGGCGCTGCACCCACGGCGTGTCCAGGAGCCGGTGGTGATAGGCATCGGCGACCGCATCCAGGATGGCCACCGCCTCGGCGTCCAGCGCTGGTGATGGCGGATGGGGCCGGATTCGCGTGGGTCTGGCGATGCTGCCCTCAGGCCTCTCATCTTGTTGGTCAGAGACAGGCGGTCGGCCATCAGCGGTCGGCGGTCGCTGGGCGACAGTTGGTGGCCGGTGAAACTCCCGTCCCGGTGAAGCCCCTACCCCAGCAAGCTGTCCACCCAGGTGCGCCACAGCCGTCCGAAAGTCACAGCCCTCGGCCCGCTGCACGAAGGCGATGACGTCCCCGCCGGCCCCACAGCCGAAGCACTTGAACCGGCCCTCGGCCGGCCAGACCATCAGGCTGGGCGTGCGGTCGTCGTGGAAGGGGCA
>JAHJIN010000591.1 GCA_018823415.1 Chloroflexota bacterium
ATGCTGCTGAGCATAGGCATCTGTAAATGTCGATCATTGGCTACAAACATGCGCCGCTCCTCAAGTCATACGAAGTAGCGCTATTATACCATCCCTGTCCGCGATAGGGCAAGAAGCGACCTTTTTTCAGTGGAGTCATACCATGAACACGGATGGCAGCCAACTCCAGCGATTGACCAACAATGAGGCTGAGGATATAGATCCGACCTGGCGACCGTAGGGAGTGTGAAGAATGTCAACTCGTTTCATGACTGTCACTGCACTGCTGCTCGCCCTGGCCCTGGTCGTGGGCTGCGAGACCGCCGGGCCAACACCGGCGCCGGCGCCAACCGCCAGCCAGTCGCCGGCAACTGTGCCGCCTGCCGCCACGGCGGTGCCCCCAACAGCCACCGCCGTGCCGCCGACTGCCACCGCGACCGTTTTGCCGCCCCTCAGCGGCAGCGGCGGCGGGGTGATCGCCTTCAATTCAGAGCGCGACGGCAATCCCGAGATCTATATCATGAACGCCGACGGCAGCGACCAGCGACGGCTGACCCACGACAGAGCCGACGATTTCCACCCAGCCTGGTCGCCGGATGGCAAGACCATCGCCTTTTACTCTACTCGGGATGGAAACGCCGAGATCTATATCATGAACGCGGACGGCAGCGACCAACGGCGGCTGACCCACAACGACGCCGAGGATTACTATGCCACCTGGTCTCCCGATGGAGCGCATCTCGTCTTTGGCTCTGACCGCGATGGCAATCAGGAAATCTATGTCATGAATGTCGCAGATGCCCTTCGGAGTACGAACGGCGACAACTCGCGGCGGCTGACCAACACCCCCGCCGACGAGTTTTTCCCGGCCTGGTCTCCAGATGGCACCCAGATCGCCTTTGTCTCCGAACGGGACGGTAACCAGGAGATTTACGTTATGGACGCCGATGGCAGCAACCCCCGGCGATTGACAAACACCCCTGGAAATGAATTGGAGCCTGACTGGTCCCCCCCTGCGGGCGGCACGCGGATCGCGTTTGTCTCCAACCGCAACGGGGGCCGGCTCGAAGTCTATGGAATGAACGCTGACGGCAGCAACCCAGTACAACTGACCACCAACCAGAGCTCGGATAACGACCATAGCCCTGGCTGGTCGCCAGATGGCACCAAGATCGTCTTTGCCTCCTTGCGCGATATCTATGTGATGGCTGTTCCTGATGGGGCGGATGCCGATCACGCTGCGCCTAACGGTCGTGGCAGCGACCGCCAGCAAGTGACGAGAGATTACGCGCATGATTACTTTTGCACCTGGCGGCCCTGAGACCAGGAGAACAGCGTTGGTCGGCTCATCGCACTCGTGATGGGCGGATCCAATAAGTCGAGGAGGAGTATGTCATGAAGAAACCCAGCGCATTGGTCGTGTTCATCGTCTTGTTGACCCTGGTGGCCGGCTGTATGACGCCCCCCACGAGTACATCGGTTCCACCCACGGTTGCGGGGACGCGTGTTCCTCCCACGGCGTCGCCGGTTCCGCCGGCAGCTACGGCCACATCACTCCCGTCTGCAAGCGCAGCGGCGCCCACGGCCACGCCTGCCACAACGGGCGGTGCGGGTGACGTGCTCACCTTTTACTCCGAGCGCGACGGCAACGGTGAGATCTATCTCATGAACGCCGATGGCACCGACCAGCGACGCTTGACGGACAACGATGCCGACGATTTTTCCCCGGTCTGGTCCCCCCCTGCGGGCGGCACGCAGATCGCTTTCACGTCTGACCGCGACGATGCCAATCCTCATAGGTGCTTCCCTAACTGCACGTACCAGATCTACCTTATGAATGCGGATGGCGCCGAACAAGGTTCGGGCGACCAGCGGCGGCTGACGAACCTGCCCAACGGCGTGGACCACCCGGCCTGGTCACCAGACGGTACGATGATCTCTTTCGATGCCGATCCAGAAGGCGACGGCACGTGGGCCATCTATGTCATCGACGTGCAAGCGGCTCTCCAGGGCACTGCGGACGGCGCCCCTCGGCCCTTGACTGACGGCCAGACCAATGACCGCTTTGCCGACTGGTCGCCTGACGGTACCCGGATCGCTTTCAGTTCCAACCGCGACGGCAATTTCGAGATCTATGTCATGGACGTAGATGGGGCCGAACCAGGTTCGGCCAACCAACGGCGGTTAACCAACAGCGACCTGGACGATTACTTTCCAGCCTGGTCGCCGGACGGCAAACAGATCGCCTTCTTTTCGGTGAAATGGCCCGCCCAAAAGCAAGACATCTGCATCATGAATGCCGACGGGACCGACGTGCGCAAGCTGACGGACACGCCTTACGTGGTCGACGAGGACCCAGCCTGGTCCCCGGACGGCAAGCAGATCGCCTTCCAGTCTGACCGCGACGGCAATTTCGAGGTCTATGTCATGGCCGTTCCTGACGGAACGGACGCCGACGGAACCAACCCCCAGCGGCTGACCAATACCCGGGCCGGCGATTACTGGCCGGCCTGGAAGCCAGCGCCGGCCGTTGCCTTTGAAAAAAGCACGCAGACTTTTCCCCCCGCGCCCACCTATCAGATCGGCCTCGGCGACCTGGACGGCGATGGGGATCTGGACGCGGTGTTTGCGAACTCGCGATCCAACCCCTGCCAGGTCTGGCTGAACGACGGGACCGGGCAGTTCGTCGACACCGGGCAGCGCCTGACCCTGCAGGGACACGGCGTCAGCCTGGGCGATCTGGATGGCGATGGGGACCTGGATGCCCTCATCACCTGTCACGAAAACGTGAGACCCAGCCGAGTCTATCTGAACGATGGGCACGCCGTGTTCCAGGACAGCGGGCAGCCTTTCGATGACGCCCGGCTCAGCGGCAACGGCACTAACCTGGCCGACGTGGACGCCGACGGCGACCTGGATGCGATCATCAAATACTATGAGCAGGGCAACTTGATCTACCTGAACGATGGGAGCGCCCACTTTGCCCGGAGCGAGCACGTGTTCCCGGCCGTCTCCGTCTGGGGGGACCTGGATGCCGACGGCGACGTGGACGTGTTCTTCAAGGAGGAAGGAGTGGGGCTCAAGGCCCTGTTGAACGACGGCACCGGCGCGTTCTCTCCCAACTGGACCTATACCGATACGACCATCACAGAGTTTGGCGACATCGCCCTGGGTGATACAGACCACGACGGCGACCTGGATGCCATCGTGCCCAACGGCGATTACCGCGCCACTGCCTATCCCACCCGCGTCTTCCTGAACGATGGCACGGGCCGATTCGTGGACAGCGAGCAGCAACTGGGGGCCGTGAGAAACGCCAACGTCGGCCTGGGCGATCTGGACGACGACGGCGACGTGGATCTGGTGTTGACGGACTATCAGAAGCCGAACCAGGTCTGGCTCAATGACGGCGCCGGGCGATATACTGACAGCGGCTTTCGATTTGGCATCGGTCAGTTTTACCGGCACGTTCATCTGGGAGACCTGGACGGCGATGGCGATCTGGACGTCTTTTTGGCCACATTTGGATCTGGTGGCCCAAACGAAATCTGGTTCAATCAGAGACATTGAATGACGTGAGAGGAGTCTAGCCATGCTTCGACAAACTAGCCGCGTGATCGCGTTGTTCGGGCTTGTGGTGCTGGTCGCCGGTTGCGGATCGCCAGCGCCCACGCCGGTGCCACCGACTCGGGAGCCGACCCTCGTGCCGACAGAACCCATACTGCCAACCGCCACCAGTGTGCCACCGGTCAAGGTCAAGTATCTGCGCGAGTGGGCCGATCTGAAAACTGGCAAGGGGCCGGTGTACAGCCAGGCCTGGTCGCCCGATGGTCGCTTGCTGGCCACGGCCGATACCGATCAGATCCGGGTGTGGGACATCGCCACGCGCCGGGAGGCCGGCGTGCTGGAGGGACACACCAGCTTTGTGTGGGGCCTGGCCTGGTCGCCCACCACCGACGCGAGCGTGCTGGCCTCTGCCAGCCAGGACGGCAGCGTGCGGTTGTGGGATGTGTCGGCCTACACCGAGACGGCCGTCCTGGACACCGGCTGGGCGTTCTGCGTGGCCTGGTCGCCCGATGGGCGTCAACTGGCGGTGGGCAACCAGACCGGAAAAGTGCAGATATGGGACGTGGCAACCGAAGAATTGCTCGGTTCCTGGTCCAGCGCCACGAGCTCGCCCATCATCAGCATCGCCTGGTCGCCGGACAGCAAGACCATTGCCTCCGGCGAATGGGACGGCACGATCTCCCTGTGGGACGTCGAGACCGGCCAGGTGCGCACATCCATTACGGGGTATACGACAAACAGGTGCGATGTCAACGGTCTGGACTGGTCGCCCGCTGCGCGTGGCAAGATCCTGGCCTCCGCGCACCAGGACGGGCAGGTGCGGTTGTGGGACGCCGACACGGGCCAGATGGTGCGCGCCATTGCAGCGCATACTGGCTGGGCCCGGGGCGTGGCCTGGTCGCCAGATGGACACTGGCTGGCTTCCACGGGCGAGGACAAGCGCATCTGCTTGTGGGATCCAGAAACGGGCCAAGAGTACGCTGAACAGCATCATAACACCTTGCCTGTATGGAGTGCCTCCTGGTCGCCGGATGGAAAAAAGGTCGCCTCAGGCGGGGGAGGTTACGAACGGCCCCATGTCGGCGCGACCATCGTGTGGACGGTACCATAGTCGAACAAAGAGGAGCACACCATGAGGAAACCTGGAGTATTAGTCGGTTTCATCGTCTTGCTGAGCCTGTTCATCGGCTGCACGCTGGCCTCTACGGATACATCGGTTCCCCCTACAGCTACAAAGCCACCGGCCGCGCCCACGACCACGCCGGTCCCACCGGCTGCCACGGCTACTCTGCCCCCGCCGGAACCCACCGCCACGCCCGCTGCATCGTTGCCTCTGACCCTGAGCGCCCAAGAGTTTCCGGCCACCGGCACCTTCCAGATCGGCCTGGGTGACCTGGACGGCGATGGGGACCTGGACGCGGTGTTTGCGAACCCCATGAAAAGCTATTCTCAGGTCTGGCTGAACGATGGGACAGGACAGTTCACCGATACCGGCCAGCGGTTGACCCAATACGGGCACGGCGTGGGCGTGGCTGATTTTGACGGCGACGGTGACCTCGACGCCTTTATCACCTGCCACCAGTTCGTCAGCCCGAGCCGGGTCTACCTGAACGACGGCAAGGCCAACTTGCAGGATACCGGCCAGGACCTAGGGGACGCCGGGATCAGTGGGGCTGATCTCAACCTGGTCGACCTCAACGGCGATGGGCACATGGACGTGCACGTGGTATACTTTGACCCCAAGGGACTGCCGGACAAGGTGTACCTGAATGACGGCACCGGTACTTTCACGGACAGCGGTCTGGCCCTGGACGAGGTCGTCATCGCCTGGGGCGACCTGGACGGCGACGGCGACATGGACCTGCTGGGCAAGCGCCGCGGCGAGGGGTACGTGGTGCGGTTGAACGACGGCGCCGGGCAGCTCTCCGAGGGCTGGCAGATGGCGGACAGCCAGGCCAAGGAAGGGGCCATCGCCCTGGCCGATTTCGACGGCGACGGCGACCTGGATGCCCTGGTGGCCAACGGGTTCCGCACCGGGGGCAGCCATCCCACCATCCTGCTGTGGAATGACGGGCGCGGGCAGTTCACGGACAGCGGGCAGCGCCTGAACGCGACCATGGGGGCCGAGCTGGGAGTGGGCGACCTGGACGGCGACGGCGATCTGGACGTGTTCGTGTCCAACTTTGACCTCCCCAACGAGGTCTGGCTCAACGACGGCGCCGGGCGCCTCGTCGACAGCGGTCTGCGGCTTGGCAAGAAAACGGATTCGAGCACCAGGCCGTCCCTGGGCGATCTGGACGGCGACGGCGACCCGGACGTGTTCGTGGGCAGCTTGACGGGCCGGCCTGAGATCTGGTTCAATACTACCTCCGCCGGGAAGACTACCCCGGGTGATGGCCTCTATCTGGGCCAGAAACCACCCGGGCTGGACGTGGAGGTCTTTGCCCCGGGCGTCGTGTCCGTCGAGGACGGGAAGGAGTACAAGATCGCCTTTTCCCCGGACCTCCAGGAGATCTTTTTCACCCGCCGGACGCCCAAAGGCAGAGACGATCGACTCTGGACCTGCCGGCTCGAGAACGGAAAACTGACCGTGCCCGAGTTGGCCCCCTTTGCCTACGATACTTTCGAGACCGACGCTTGTTTTACCCCGGACGGAGATCGGCTGTACTTTAATTCCGTCCGACCTTTGCCCGGCGAAACGACGCCGAGTCGCCGGCTCAACGTGTGGTTTGTGGACCGGACCGAGACGGGTTGGAGCGAGCCTCGCTTCCTCGGCTCCCCCCTCAACGACTATCAACCCGTGTATTTCTCCTTCGCGGACGATGGGACGCTCTACTTTACCCGGTCGAGCCCGAGGGGCATCTACTACGTCGAGACGAAGGGTGGGCAGTATCTGGAGGCGCAAAAGCTCTCGTATGAGATCAATTACGTGAGGGAAGTGGCTCACCCCGCCGTCGCCCCGGACGAAAGCTATATCGTCGTGGATTCCGCTTATGAGCAGGGCAGTCGCCTGGTGGGGTCTCTGTACGTCAGTTTCAAGCGGCCAGATGGGACCTGGACCCGGGCGGTGAGCCTGCACGAGGCCCTGAAAGCCTCCGAGGCGGACGTCTATGCTGCTCCCCGGATCTCGCCAGATGGCAAATACCTGTTCTTTGAAAGGTACGAGGTCGAGACCGATCGGTCGGACATCTATTGGGTGAGCACGGCGGTCATCGAGGGACCAAAGGCCCAGGTATTGCCCTGACGAGACCATTGAGCGGGACGAGATGATCTGGAGCCCCTGGTATCAAGGAAGGAGCAAGATGAATACTCGCTACTGGATAATCGCTTGCGCGATGATACTCCTGGCCCTGGTTGCCGGCTGCGACGGGGCCGAGCCCATGGCCACGCCTGCGTTGCCAACGGTCACACCCTGGCCCGTGCCCACGGGTACGCCAGCGCCCACACACAATAAGTCCTAATGACCCACCGATAGGTGAGATGGTTACCTGTGGATAGTGTGGACAGCCGAAAAGCACGCCTGCCCACACTATCCACAGGTCGACGACGGCGGCTCCTCCAGTGTGTCCGGTTCCGCTGGCGGGGGTTGGCATAGCGCTACTCCTGGTTCATATACGCGGAGCAGATCCAGATACTGCTGGACTACGCTGGGAGCTAGCCCCGTGAGCGCTGGCAGTTCACTGGGCGGGAACTTCTGGGCCA
>JAHJIN010000592.1 GCA_018823415.1 Chloroflexota bacterium
CCAGCCAATGACGAGCAGGCAGATGAGATGCCACTTCATGAAGCCTCCTCCACAGCTATTTGGGAGGAGAGTGTAACACAGAATGGCTGGTCGCGCCAGTTTCTGCCGGACACGCCAATCAACCGACTTTCAAACTATACCCCGTGCCAAAATCTGTGTCGAGTGGTGAGAGCACGACGCGGATTCGGTCACGGATGCACGGATTGAAAGCATCCGTGTGTACGTGCGAATAATCCGTGTTGAGCGAGTTGAATGAGAGCGAAGCACGACACGGATTCGGCTACGGATACGCGGATTGGGTGGTTCCGTGTATCCGTGTAGGTAATCCGTGTCGAGCATGGAGAGAGCACCATGAGCAAAAAAGTCCAGGGGCCACACGAAGACCTGACCTATCGCATCATTGGCGTGGCGATGGCTGTTCATCGCCGGATCGGACCGGGGCAGAAGGAAGTGATCTATCAACGGGCGCTGGAAACCGCCTTCGCCCAGGAAGGCATTGGCTTTGAGGCGCAGAAAAA
This sequence comes from Chloroflexota bacterium, assembly GCA_018823415.1. Lineage (GTDB taxonomy): Bacteria > Chloroflexota > JAHJIN01 > JAHJIN01 > JAHJIN01 > JAHJIN01. The sequence continues at coordinate 519 of JAHJIN010000592.1, forward strand.
TCTCCCGGTCTATGATGGCGATCAGCTATTGGGGTTATACATTCCCGATTTCATCGTCGAAGACAAGGTCATTGTCGAGATCAAGGCATTCGCCACGTTGCACCAGAAATATCTGGGTCAGGTGATCACGTACCTGAACCATACCGGGTTGGCCGTTGGCCTGTTGATCAATTTCGGTGAGCGCAGCCTACGCCCACGTCGGGTCTTTCCGTCGCCCCAGGACACCGAGTTTCGCCACGATCATCGCTGGATGTTCGTGCCCGATTGGCTCAAGGCCCAGATAAGCCAATCCTCGGACGAGGAGCCGTAATCCGTGTATCCGTGCCCCAGAATCCGTGTTGAGCATTTGTTGGCAATTGTAGCCCTGCTCCCGGTCCTCATCGCCCTGGGCATTCCCCCGGGGCAGGCCGTGCGCGTCCCGGTGGGGCCGCCCCAGCATGTGGAGGCCATCACCACCAAGGTGGGCGTTCACACGCGCCTCACCGATGAGGTGGATGCCTGGAAGATCAAGCATACGCTGGAATTGGCCCGCGAGATGGGAGCCACCTGGGCCGTGGAGTATTTTCCCTGGGCCTATATCGAGGGCGAAGCCAAAGGCACCTATGATTGGGGCCATGCCGACCTGGTGGTGGCCCATGCCCAGGCGCAGGGCCTCAACCTCATGGCCCGTATCGACGGGGTGCCGCGCTGGGCACGGCCAGAGGAATCTACCTGGCGTTCCATCACGCCGGACCACTATGACGATTTCGCCGATTTCGTCTACACCTTTGTGCGGCGCTACCGGGGCCGCCTCAAGTATTACATCATCTGGAACGAGCCGAACCTGAACCTGGAATGGGGCGGGCGGGCGCCGGACCCGGCTGGCTATACCGAGTTGCTGCGCCGGGCCTATCAGCGGGCCAAGCAGGCCGACCCGGATTGCGTGGTGCTGGCGGCCGGCCTGTCACCCACGCTGGAGGGCTATGGCAGCGATTGGGGCCTCAACGAACTCGTGTACCTCCAGGCCATGTATGACGCCGGCGCGCGCGACTATTTCGACGCCATGACCATCCACGCCTATGGCTGGACGTCGCCCGTGGACGAGCCGGCCGACCCGAACAAGATCAACTTTGCCCGGGCCAGCCTGCTCCACGATGTCATGGTCCGCAACGGCGACGGCGCCAAGCCCTGTTACATCACCGAGGGCGGCTGGAACGACCACCCGCGCTGGATCATGGCCGTTAGCCCGGCCCAGCGGGTGGTCAACACCCTGGGCGCCCTGCGCCTGGTGGAAACGTGGGACTGGTGCCAGGCGTTCTGCATCTGGTGTTTTCGACTGCCGGTGCGCGCCCGCAACTTTAACGACTATTACACCCTGGTGACAGTAGATTTCGAGCCCAAGCCCATCTATCTGGAGATCCAGCAATATGCGCGCGGTTGGTGAGATTGAGCATGTCTAAACGTTCCGATTTGATCATCACCAATCTCTTTCACATTGGCCTGATCGCTCTGACCGGCCTGGTGGCCTTGTATAGCTTTGTGCTGGCCGCCCACTGGCGGCAAGAGCCGTTCCCCGGCTTTTTCACGGAACCCAACCTGGTGGTGAGCAGCCTGGGCGAACAGATCAGCAGCGCCACCGGCCTGCACCATCCCGACCGCATCCTGGCCGTCAACGGCGTACCGGTCCGCACTCCGGCTGACATCCAGGCCCAGTTACGTCCCCTGGCGCACGGTCAACTGGTTTCGTACACCGTGCAATGCGAGGACGGCCTGATCAACGTGTCAAGCCCGGTCACCCAACTGAGTCTGGAAGATTTTTCCGTCATATTTCTCTTGCCTTATCTCCTGGGTCTCCTTTATCTGGCCGTAGGCGGTGTCATCTATGCCCTGCGCATGGACGCGCGGCCCAACCGCGCGTTTCTGCTGGTCTGTGTCGCGATTTCGTTGTGCCTGATGCTCTTGTTCAACACCATCACCGGCCACGAGCTGGTTCGCCTCTGGCTGTTGGCTTTGCCGCTGGCCGGCGCTGCTCTATTGCATCTGGCCCTGGTCTTTCCGCGCTCGTGGCGGCTGGTGCAGCGCGTCCCGGCCCTGATCTGGCTGCCCTTTGTCCCGGCCCTGCTCGTCGCGCTGGCCGCCGAATGGTACCTGACCGACCCGCTCCGCTATGCCGACTTCTGGCGGCTGTCTTATCTCCTCGTGGGGCTGTTTGCGCTGGGCTGGCTGTTCATGATGGTCCTAAGCCTGGTACTGGCGTCGAGCCGCACCGAGCGCCAGCCCATCGCCATCGTGCTGGGGGGCGGTGCGCTGGCCTTTGGTCCCATCACGCTCTGGGCCTTGCTGGCTGGCAGCGGCGTGACCCTGGGCGTCGGAGCCGAACTGCCGGCCCTGTGCATGACGTTCTTTCCCCTGGCGGTGGGCTATGCCGTGATTCGTCACGGCCTGTTTGACATCGATGTGCTGGTGCGGCGCAGTGTGTCCTATTTTACTCTCACCGTCATATTCCTGGGCCTGTATTTTATCTTTGTCACCGTGTTGCAGCGGCTCTTTCAGCTTGTCCTGGGCGAAACCACCGACCTGTCTGTCATTATCAGCACGCTGATCATCGCTGTCCTGTTCATGCCCTTGCGCAACCGGCTGCAAACCCTCATCGACCGGACCTTTTATCGGGAGCGCTATGACTATCAACAGTCCCTGCTCCGCTTTGCCGAATCCACGCGCACCATCATCGACCTGACCGAGCTGTTGCGGCAACTCGTGACTGAGGTACGCCAGACCATGCACGTGGTCCACGGCGCGGTGTTTCTGACCATCGACGATCACACCATTGTCCTGGCTGAAGCGCAAGAGCAAGACCTGGCCCCGGATCCCCAGTTGTCGCTGTCGCCGGAACTGGCCCAGGCGTTGCTGGAAGGCCGGCCGCTGGACGTGGACCCGGCCGGCCCGTTTGCCGACTGGTCCATGAATCTGCTGGTGCCGCTGATCTACCAGGACCAACTGGCCGGCATATTGGGCCTGGGTCCCAAGCTCTCGGGCGCGCCCTATACCGTCGCCGACCGCGACTTGTTGACCACCCTGGCCGATCAGGTGGCATCGGCTATCACCATCGCCCAGTTGGTGCGCGAGAACGAAGGCAAGCGCCGTATGGAGCAAGAACTGGCTATCGCGCGCGACATCCAGCAGGCGTTTTTCCCGCAACAGGTGCCCACCATGCCGGCCCTGGACATCGCGGCCCTGTGCCGGCCGGCCCGCGAAACCGGCGGCGACCTGTACGACTTTATACCCCTGAGAGGGCGTCGGCTGGGCGTCATCATTGGCGACGTGAGCGGCAAGAGCATTCCGGCGGCCCTGATCATGGCCGTGTCACTGGGTGTGACCCGCGCCGAGATTGCGGCACACGAACGGCCCGGCCTGGTGCTCAGCCAGGCCAACCACTGGCTCTGCCGTGACATGCTGCCGGGTCATTTTGTCTCGCTGCTCTATGTCATCATTGATGCCCCGGCCTGCCAACTGACCCTGGGCAACGCCGGCCACCTGTGGCCGGTCCTGCTGCGCGGCCACACCGCTCAATACATCAAGCCGACCCCGGCGTTTCCCCTGGGCATCGTCGCCGATGCCCAGTATCGACAGGACAGCGTGGCCTTGCAGCCCGGCGACCGCTTGCTCCTGTATACCGACGGCGTGGTGGAAGCGATGAACAGCCAGCTCGAGTTGTTTGGCTTTGATCGCCTGTTGGATGTGTGTCAGCAGGCCAGCGCCCACACCAGCGCGCAGGCCATCCTGGACGTCGTGCTGGACGCAGTGCAGCGCTTTGTCGGCGCTGCCGAACCCACCGACGACCTGACTATGATCGTTCTGGCCCTGGCGGCCAACCCGGAGGCGCTATGAACGTCCTGCAACGCCTAGAAGACGCTATCAGTGCCTCGCTCGAAAGGGGTTTTGGCCGGCTAACCCGTGCCCCGCTCCAGCCGATAGACATAGCCCGGCGGCTGGAGCAGGCCATCGAAGACCAACAGATCATTGCCAGCGAGCGCACGCTGGTCCCCGACCAGTTCTGGGTGTTTGTGCATCCCCAGGACTATGCGCAGTTGCAGCCCTGGGCCGCTACGTTGGAAACCGACCTGTGTCAACATCTGGTGGAACAGGCGGCGGCGCGCGGTTGGGTATTCTTGACGTCCCCCTATGTGCGCGTGAACCAGGGTCAAGACGTGCCGCGCCGCCAGGTGCGCGTGATGGCCCAGATGTCGCCGATGTCGCCGCCCAGCGCGTCGGGGGTGGTGCCGCTGGAGGAAACCAGCGCACTCCCGGCGGTCAGTGCGCCGGCCGACCCGGCGGCCTCGCCCGCGACCCAGTATGAACTGCGCTCGCTCGACGGCGCGGTGGCTTATCCCCTCAGCGCCCAGACCATCGACATTGGGCGCGAGCGTGACAATGACATTATCCTGGATGCCACGGGCGTGTCGCGCCATCATGCCCAGATCCGGCGGCGGCACAGCGCGTTTGTGGTGTTTGACCTGCGCAGCGCGAATGGCACTGCCATCAACGATCAACCGGTCCAAGAGAGCGTCCTGGCGCCGGGCGACCGCATCTCGTTTGGGGGCGTCGAACTGGTGTTTGCGGCCCGGCCCCCCGCCCCCCACGAGCCGCCGACCCGGCCTGAACGGAGCCAGCATGGCAATTGACCCGGAAACCATCACCCTGGTGCTGCACGGGGGTACCCTGCTCGTGCTCTATTTGTTCGTGCTCGGGATCGCCTGGCTGGTCTGGCGCGATGTGGCGCGGGGACCGGCGCAGCCGGCCGCGCCCGCTGCGCGCCTGGTCGTGTTGGACAGTGGCAACACTGGACTGGCGACCGGCCAGCGGCTGTCGGTGTTGGCGTTCACTACGCTGGGCCGGTCATCTGAAAACACCATCGTCCTGTCCGAAGCCAGTGTATCGGCCGTGCACGCCGCCATCTCGTGGCGCGCCGGGCACTGGTGGCTTCAGGACCAGGACAGCCGCAATGGGACCCTGCTGAATGATGCCGTCATCGAAAAGGCCACGCTGCTGTGTCATGGCGATGTCATTGCCATAGGGTTGGTGCGGTTACGGTTCGAGGCATAAGGCGTGGTTCGAGATTTGTGAGGTGAACATGAGTGACCAGCAAGCCCGTCTCATGATCGTAGAAAACCGAGGCATGATCTGCGATATCCTGGTTGATGTCCTGCAATCGCGGGGATTTGCCGACGTGACGTGTGTGGCATCGCTGGAGGCTGTCCAGTTTGCATTGAACAAGGGCGAACGCCTGGACCTGCTGCTGGTTGACGTGGGGCTATTCGGCGGGCGCGACGCCGCGCTCACGGCTCTGGCGCGCATCCCTGATTTTAGGCAGCGCAAGGTGGTGCTCTTTTCTTGCGTCGACTCGCTGCAGGGGCACGGGGTGTATCTGCTGCGCTCGCCGCGCGACTTTTCGGCCATTGCTGATGTGGTCGAGGTGCAGATGGCCCCTGCTCGCGAGGCGCGCCTGGGCGAGTTGCTGGTGGAAGCGAATTTGATCAGCCACAGCGCCCGGGATGCCGTGCTCGCTGTCCAGGCAGAACTGGCCAAGATCGGCCGCCGCAAACCCGTGGGGCAGCTCTTTGTAGCGTTGGGCTTTGTGAGCCAATCGGATGTGGTCTGGGCGTTGCGCATGCAGGGTCGGCCAAGTGAAGATGACTCGATCTAGCCGGCGAGCAGGCCCGGCCGTTCCAGCACCGTGTACCAGATCAACGCCAAGGCCTCGCGCAGCGTATACCACACGCGCTGCCGGGGAATCGTGTACGTGGGGCTGTCCAGGGCCGGCGCCGGCCGCACGGTAAGGCCCAGGTCGCGGGCCATGAGGCTGGCCCGGGGCAGGTGGAATGGGTCGCTCACTAGCAACGCCGACTGCCAGCCGTGCGCGCGCATGATGGCCCGGGCGTGTTGCAGGTTCTCGACCGTGGTGGTGGACGAGTCATCCAGGAACAGGGCTGTCTCGGGTACGCCGGCCGCCGTCAGGAGCCGGCGCATCATCTCGGCCTCGGCTGGGGGATAGGTGCCCCGGCCGCCGCACAGGATCAGGGCCGGCGCGTGCCCGGCCTGATATAGCGCCAGGCCTCGCGCGGTGCGCGCCGCCAGGCTGGGACTGGGGCGCTCGCCCGGCCACACGGCGCTCCCCAGCACGATGATGCAGTCGGCCGGACCCACATCCTCGCGGGCACCGGTTTGGTCCACCCATACATAGATGGCGGTCACCAGGATTATCACCAGGGCCCCCACGGCACACGCAGCCAGGACCGCCAGCGCGATGCGCCCTGCCATATTCGGTCATCCTTTCGTGATGCAACTTGCACAATGCACAGCCTCCCGCAAGCGTGGCTCGCGGGAGGCTGGTTGTTGGAATCAGAAAACTATCGGTCGTTTTGCGGCCGGCGCCGGGGCCGGCGGTCGCTGCGGCTCCGGTCGTCGTGACTTCGGTCGCCGCGACCGCGATCGTCGCGCGGGCGGCTCCGGTCATCTTGGCCCGACGGCTCCGTCGGCGCCGTGCGTCCTTCCAGCACCGCACGCCGGGAGAGATTGACGCGTCCCATGTGATCGATCTCGATCACCATGACCATGATCTCGTCGCCTACCTTGACGACATCTTCGACATTGTTCACGTAATAGTCGGCCAGTTCGCCGATCCGCACCAGGCCTTCCTGGCCGGGCAGTATCTCAACGAATGCCCCAAAGTCCATGAGCCGCTTGACGGTGCCCAAATAGATCTTGCCCGCTTCAACCTCTTCGGTGAGGGCCTTGACCTTTTGCAGGGCCATGTCGCCGCCCACGCCATCGATAGAGGCGATGGTCACGGTGCCGTCATCGTCGATGTCGATCTTGGTGTGGGTTTCTTCCTGGATGGCCCGGATCATCTTGCCGCCGGGACCAATGACCGCGCCGATCTTTTCTGGGTCGATCTTGATCCGCAGCAGGCGCGGCGCATAGGGCGATAGTTTTTCGCGGGCCTGCGGAATGGCGGTCAGCATCTTGTCCAGGATGAACAAGCGCCCCACCCGGGCCTGTTCCAGGGCGCGTTCCAGGATCTCCAGGGTGATGCCGGCCACCTTGATGTCCATTTGCAGCGCGGTAATGCCTTCTTGCGTGCCGGCCACCTTGAAATCCATGTCGCCCAGGTGGTCTTCCAGGCCCTGGATGTCGGTCAGGATTTGATGGCGACCGTCTTCGATGATCAGTCCCATGGCCACGCCGGCCACCGGGGCCTTGATGGGCACGCCGGCGTCCATCAAGGACAGGGTGCTGCCGCACACGCTCGCCATGGATGACGAGCCGTTCGACGACAGGATTTCTGTCACCAGGCGGAGGGTATAGGGGAATTGCTCCTCGCTGGGCAGCACCGGGAGCAGCGCCCGTTCGGCCAGCGCGCCGTGCCCGATGTCTCGGCGACTGGGGCTGCGTACCGGGCGAGCTTCGCCCGTGCTGTACGGCGGAAAGTTGTAATGGTGCATATAGCGCTTGGTATCGGTGAGGCCCAGGCCGTCGACTTTTTGCTCATCGCGGGGCGTGCCCAGCGTGGCGATGGTGAGCGCCTGGGTCTCGCCACGTGTAAACAGGCCGGTGCCGTGTGTGCGGGGCAGAATGCCCACTTCGCACGAGATGGGCCGGATCTGGTCCAATGCCCGGCCGTCTGGCCGCTGGGCGCGATCCAGGATGTCGGCGCGAACCTGCCGTTTCCCTTCCTCATCCAGTACCTCGCGGACCTCTTGGGCCTCAAAAGTTTCACTAAAGGCGTCCAGCATCTCCTGGTTCAGCGCATTTACCTCGGCGGACCGGGTCGCCTTGTCTGGCTGGCGGAGCGCAAAGGCCAGCCGATCGCCCACGCGGGCCAGCACGGCCTGGCGCACCGTCTCGTCTACCTTGTGGACGGTTACCTCGCGCTTGGGCTTGCCGATGGCGTCGCGCATCTGTTCCTGGACGGCGATGATGTCCTGGATGCTGTCGTGGGCCAGGCGCAGCGCCTCTAACATCAGGCGCTCTGATACTTCGCTGGCACCGGCCTCGACCATCAGGATCGCGTCGCGAGTGCCGGCCACGGTCAGGTTCATGCGGCTGTCTTTGAACGCCGCCTCAAAGGGGTTGACCACAAACTGGTCGTCGATGTAACCAATGCGCACGGCGCCGATAGGGCCGGCCCAGGGGATGTCCGAGATCACCAGGGCAGCCGAGGCTGCGTTCATGGCGAGCACGTCGGGCTCGTTTTCCTGATCGGCCGACAGGGCCGTGATCATCACCTGCACTTCGTTGCGAAAGCCTTTGGGGAACAAGGGCCGAATGGGCCGGTCGGTCAGCCGACAGGTCAGCGTGGCCAACTCGGACGGCCGGCCTTCGCGCCGGAAAAAGCCGCCCGGGATCTTGCCAGCGGCATAGAGCCGCTCTTCAAAGTCTACGCGCAGCGGAAAGAAATCAATGCCTTCCCGCACTGTCCTGGAAGCCACCACTGTGGCCAACACCACTGTATCGCCATAGCGAGCCAGCACCGCACCATCGGCTTGACCGGCCAGCTTGCCGGTCTCAAAGCTCAACGTACGGCCCCCAATCACTGTTTCGTACCGTTCTGTCATGTTTTCCTCCATGATGGGGGGACGGCTGTTTTTTCTCTTAGGGATTAGGGACTGCCAGCCAGGTCATGCTGACTCGCAATCCCTAATCCCCTAATTTCGAGAGCCAATCCCCCGTGAAATTGATGCACCAATGCAAGTAAAAGGACGAGCGGGGTGCATCGATGTCCCCAATCTCGTCCACTGGATCATTCCATCGAATGTGCTACTGGTCTTTATTTACGCAAGCCCAAGCGTGCCACGATATTGCGGTAGCGCTCGGTATCTTTTTTGCTCAAATAAGCGAGTTGTCGCCGGCGCTGACCCACCAGCTTGAGCAGGCCCCGCCGTGAATGGTGGTCATGCTCGTGAAGCTTGAGGTGGCCCACCAATTGGTTGATGCGCGTGGTCAACAGCGCGATTTGCACTTCTGGCGATCCAGTATCGGTTTCGTGTACCTTGAACTGTTGAATGATCGGTTCTTTTTCTTGCGGTTCTAAAGCCACTGTCACCCTCCCTTACGTGATAAACGTCGCCCTGGGGCGACCCGGAAACCACACCGGCGCTCATTATACCACATTTTGGCTGGTTAAACAAGCGGAGTATGTGGCAAAACTTGATGTGCAGTAGTTGCCCACCCTCCTGCAGGTTTGGGCCTCTTGGCTGAAAATCGCGCTCCCGGATGGCACGCAGCCACGAAACATCACTTCGGGTAACCTGCGGGAGGGAACGCGATTACAGCGCGTGGCTTTCGCGGGCAATGATCTCGTCCTGGATCTCTTTGCCCAACGCGCAAAAGTACGCGTTATAGCCGGTGACGCGTACCAGCAGATTGCGATAGGCGTCGGGGTCACGTTGGGCGGCGCGCAGCGTATCAGGGCTGACCACATTGATTTGCAGGCACGTGCCGCCCACCCGGGTGTACGCGCGCAGCAGGGCCGCCAGCTTGTGCCGGTTCTCTGGGTTTTGCAACATGCTGGGGCTAAAGCTCATGGTGTGCGACGCGCCGTTGGGGGCGGTTTCCAGCCCCACGTGGCCCACGCTCTTGATGACGGCGGTGGGGCCCAGGGCATCGGCGCCGTTGACCGGGCAGACGCCGTTGCTCAGGAACTGGCCGCGCCGCCGGCCATCGGGCGTGGCGGCCGTGACCGGGGCATAGGACACCCAATAGTTCCACGACAGGTAGCCGCCTCGATAGCGCTTGCCGGTTTGGGGCGCCACGTGCTGGAACGCCTCGGTGGTCCAGAACCGACTGATCTCGCGGGCCACGTCGTCGGCATAGGCGTCGTCATTGCCATATTTGGGGGCCTTGTGCAGCATGGTCTGGCGCAAGGCCTCGTATCCTTCCCAGTTGGCGACCAGCGCCGGCACCAGGTCGGTCATGGACACGGAGCGGTCCTCATAGACCAGCTTTTTCACAGCGGCCAGGCTGTCGGCGGCTGTGGCCAGGCCCATGCCCTCCACGGTGATGTAATTGTGCCGCGCGCCGCCGGCGGTGATGTCCTTGCCGTTTTCCAGGCAGCCGCCCACTAGCGCGCTCAGGTAGGGTGTGGGCTCGAACCGGGCGCGGCCGGCGTCGGCGATGTTGTTGGCCGCGATGAGTTGTTCCATCATGGACTTGAGCTGGGCCTGGAACGCGGCATAGAACTGGTCGTAGGAGGCAAAGGTGCGCGGATCGCCGGTGCGCGGATCGCCGGTGCGCGGCCCGACCTGTTCCCCGGTGGCGGCGTCGCGCCCATCGTACAAGGTCAACTCCACGGCCTTGACCAGGTTCAGGTTCACGTCCACGGTGCCCGAGCGGTCACAGCCTTGCAGGGTGTTCTCCAGGCAGCCTACCGGGGCATAGTCCCACAGCATGTCTTCTGGCAAACCTTGCCAGCGTAGCCCGGCGATGGAATTCTCGTCAAAGTTGAGGAGAAAGGGGCTGCCCTGGGCGTTGGCGACCATGTCTACCACCCGGTTCAGGAGCCGGTCGGGGCTTTTGGCGTGCAGCCGGACGTTGGGCTTGGGCTCCAGCAGGTTCATCTCTTCGATGACGTCCAGCATGAGATAGGTCAACTCGTTGGCGGTGTCCTCGCCGTGCTCGTCGAGGCCGGCCAGCGTGATGAGCTGCCCAAAGGAGGCGGTGATGCCCTGGTTGGTGCCCACCCAGCCCTGGTAATCGTACACATAGTTGTGCTTGATCCACAGGCAGTGGAGCCATTCCTTGGCCTTTTGCGGGGTCAGGCGCCCGGCCGCGATGTCGGCCTGATAGTAGGGATAGAGGTACTGGTCGATGCGGCCCGGCGACACGCCCGGCCCGGGATAGCTTTCGTCTACCAGCACCAGCATGTGCGTGAACCAGAAGGATTGCAGGGCCTCGACAAAGGTTTCGGCCGGCTCCCACGGCACCTTGTGGCATATCCGGGCGATCTCGACCAGCTCGGCCTGGCGAGCCGGGTCGGTTTCCTCGGCCGCCAGGCGGTCGGCCTCGGCGGCGTAGCGGCCGGCCAGGGCGCGCGCGCCTTCGCCGCTGATGGCGATGGCCCGGGCCAGGGCGCG
>JAHJIN010000593.1 GCA_018823415.1 Chloroflexota bacterium
GTCGTGCAGGCCCGGCACGACGGTTACGCCGTGCTCGTTCTTGCCGGCCACCCACCGGCCATCCGTGTGGGGGTGCCGGTTCAGGTCACCCAGGCGGATCATGGTCTCGGCCAGGTCACCAGGCCAGCCGGCCTCCACCCGCACGAAACGGCCGGACATGAAGGCCTGAGGTTCGCCCACGAAGGCATAGGGCACGAACTGCCGCAAGAGGGCCGCGTTGTCGCGGGCCAGCGCACGCACCAGTTTTCCACTGGCCAGTCCGGCCGCTATCTCCAGGACGCCTACCCGGGGACCGGGGATGCGACGGAAATAGTCGATATGGATGGGTGTGCCAGTGATCGTACCATTCAGGGCCGCCTTGTTAACGTAGTCGGCCCACTGGCCCAGCAATCCTATTCGCACAGCCCCATTATCGTTCACGATCACTACCTCCCGTGTTTCGCCCAATCAGTCTCCGGATTTTGATTCTTTCTGTCGCCGGGGGTTGAATCGTTGTGATCCCAGTGCTCGCATCTGTCGCGCATAGTCCAGTAGACTGTCTCGCTCGATAAGCCATTCTTGCGCTATCTTGCTGGCCGTGATGCAGCCCTCGCGGGCCAACCGGCGGACGTAGAGCCGGCTATAGCCCGTCAGGGACGCCGCTTCCGCGGTGGTGATCCAGCCATCGGCTATGGGGTCGGCCATTTCATCATCTCCTTCCCGATAGGGTGATTGGCGGTCTGCCGGCAATTCGTCAGTCTCCACCCACGTCGCTCAGCAAGGCCCTGGCGTTGAGGTCGATGGTGTGGATGGGGCGCTTGCTGCAGCCATCCTCGATGTCCCGGCGCAGACGCGCCAACGATGCTATGACCTGGTCAATGGGCATCGGTTTTCTCCTCTTTTTGCGCTGCTTGTCGAGCTGCCAACTCGAGCATCTGGGTTCGATAATCCTTCACCGCCTGATTCGGGTGTGCTCTGGTTGCTTTCCAGCTTGTCAGCAGTGCTTCCAGCGGGTCAACGGTGTTTCAGAACAAGCAGCCCGCCAGATCGTTCACAACTGGTACGCTTCTCTGATACGTCAATCAAAACTGGGGCGGGGGCAGCTATCGCCGGGGCCTGATTGTAGCCCCTCTACGCGCTGACCGGGCTGGCTGTCCCGGTTCCCCGCCCCTGTTGTGGATAGTTTCACTCTTACGGTCATACACGCCGTGACGATTGCGGGCAACCTACAATGCATTCGCCTGGAGAAGATGTAGCTCCCTGGATCATACCCCCGGCTGTTCACAGCAGCGTGGGGAGTTCGCATTTGTTGCCCCACATCGGAGGCGTGTCTTGGTTATGCCCTGTGTCAAGGTACGGAGGTATTATACCATGACGCTTAGATAGTTGTCAATAGCTTAGATAGTCAAAACAACAAAAAAAGAGAGGCAAAGCCTCTCTTTGGTGGGTGATACATTCAGCTACTCGACTTGGGTTAGGGCTTCCGCCACTTCTTTGTCCCGGGGGATCAGCCGCTGCCCTCGACGTCCTCGTTTCTCTCGAAGACGGGCTAATTCTTGCGCGCGTCTCCATGACACTAGCTTCGCTCCTCGGGAACCCGTTGCTTTGGCCGGGAGCCAACCATATGACTGCCACGTTGACACAACACTAGGATGAATACCTAATTCCCTCGCTGCCTCATTGATGGAAACCAGCCTGTCTCCCTTGTCCTCAGCTTGGACTTGAGCAGCCACGATATTCACATCTTCTTCTGCCACGGCAGTTCCCCCGTTGATTCGCACTGCGTCTATTTTACCATGTGCTACCAGGCGTGTCAACGTTGCAGCGGGGACGGCGTACTTTTTCGCCGCTTCGGGGAGAGGGATGTAGGTGGGGAGGGACATGGAAGACATTGGAATATCTACCTGCTCGCAAGACATAGATGCCAGCACGAACGTCTGTACCGTCGGCTCCGTAGCCGGAGTATGAATTTCACTCACGAGGACGCAAAAAGCCCCACTCTGACCGGGCCAGAATGGAGCTATTCCATTTCTAGCCCGTCTGGATTTCCGTATTCTGCTTGGGAAGCAGACACTCTGCCAACTGAGTTACACCCGCTGGTGCAGAGAAGATGAGTGGACCTTATATCTTGTGAGGTTAGTATACCATAAAACCCGCCGTCGCACAACCACAGCCTTGCGCCTACTCTCCGATGCGCTACACTCGCCGGACACCCGGGCCACCCCAGAGTGAATATATGCCTCGGGGAGATCCATGCAACTCGAACAAGCCATCGAACGTTACCTCGACTACGCCCAGTATCAGATCCACCTGAGTCCCGCCACCGTCCAAAAGTACCGGCAGCACCTGGATTGTTTCCAGCGCTTCATGACCGAACAGTACCCCGGCGCCCCTATGCGAGACCCGTCCCTGACCTTGACCGAACCTCTGCGCCTGCCGCAACTCCCCCTGGTGTCCGATGGCGACCCGCGCGCCAAACTCTGCCGGCGGAAATGCATTCCGAGTTATGCAACTAGAACAGCAGGCTCAAGCGGAGATGACCCCATACAATATGCCATACGACATAGTACGAGAATCTGAACGAATACATCGTGATAAAGTCATACCGTCTAAATAGAAGCAATTGAACCAGGTTGATTACGAATAAATGCAAACCCACATAGGCCACTGCCCAAACGGAATTCCGACCCAGCATAAAAACGACTTGAAAGATCGGCTCAATTAACGCCACTATCAGGATATTGGACTTTGGACAAAAGCGATCCAGTCGTGGGTTGGACCCGACAGGCAGATTTGAGTCACTACGGCGATGCAAAGAGAACATAGATGCACAAGATGGATAAACAGAAACATGCCAAAAGCATGATAAATTTGCACCCTTGACTGTGAATAACAGATACACCATGCATCTCTATATAGTTATCTTGCGTATAGTTCATATCTCGCGCATATTGGCATAGCAGAACCTATGGTACTCGGAACGGCCGCGGATTTGTCCAAAGTCCAAAGGATAATGACCCAGATGATACTTGGGTTACTCGATTCACCGACCAATATACCCGAAATGAAATACAGGATGCAAAAGGGCAAGATATGGAACAGAATCTCGACAACATATCCTATAGCTGGATAGAAGGCCAAAGAGTCTGGGAATGCAGCATTCATATCAGCAGGAAAATGAGCCATCTTGTCAACGAGGATCATGACAGCCGCAAAAGGAACTGCCAGTCCAATTCCAAGAAAAAGACCCGTGAGATTGCCGCGCCTGTAAATGGCAAACTGGCCGTCGGAAAGGAGAAAAGAAAACAGGATCAGCCCGATGATGAATACGATGGCAACCACCAACAGCGCAGGGATTCTGCCAAAGAATCTCAGAAACAAGGAGCTATTCGATAATTGTATGACGACTGTCAGGATGAATACAACCGCTGATAGGCCCAGAAATACGGCGTATTGCAAGGTTTCCTCAGAAAACAATCTCCATAGGTTTCCCAAAATCATCTCCTTTTGAGGATGGAGGCCACTACAACGTGATTGCCGCGCGTAACCCACTGCCCGGGCTATGCGCTCGCTTCCCCAAAGACGAACAGATCGCCAATGGATTGCCGCAAATAGTTGCGACGGATCGCCTCGCCAAAGATGCGAGCCACGGAAAGCACGCGCAACTTGGGATGGCGCTTCTCCGGCGGGATGAACACCGTATCCGTCGTCACGATCTCGGTGATCTGGGGTACCACCGCCAATCTCTCCAACGCATCCCTCACAAACACCCCGTGCGTGCAGGCCAGCCAAATCTCCTCAATGCCTTGTTCCAACAGGATCCCGACCAACTCGATGATGGAACCACCGGTGGCGATCTCGTCGTCGTATATCAACGCACGCCGGCAGCCGTGTATCTGTTCCCCTACCATCCCGCTGATGTGAACCGCGGTATCCGAGATCCGCTCCTTGTTGCCGGCCGCCACCGGCAAGCCCAGGTCCCGAGCAAAGCGAGCCGCCGACTTGGCCTGCCCCATGTCCGGCGTCACGACGATGGTGTCTGCAAGATCCCGCTCGCGGAAGTAATGGTCAAAGACCGGCCGGCTGGTGAGTGGGTCGGTGGGCACGCCGAAAAAGCCATGCACCTGCGGCGAATGCAGCATCATGGTCATCACGTGCGTGGTCCCGGCCGTTTGCAGCAGATCAGAGATAAGCCGGGCCGTGATCGAGATGCGGGGCGCGTCCTTTTTGTCGGACCGACCAAAGGAAAAGTAGGGAATGATGGCGTGAACCTCCCGGGCCGATGCGGACCGGGCAGTGTCCAGCATCATGAGCAGTTCGACCAGGTGGTCGTTCACCGGGGGCGACAGCGACTGCACGACAAACACCGTGCGCGAGCGCACGCTGGCGCCGAGCTGGATATACAGGCAATCGTTGCTAAAGCGACTGATCGCGGTCCTGTCCAGTGGTATGCCCAGGTGACCGGCGATGTCGGCAGCCAGTTGCGGGTGCGAGCTGCCACTGAACAGGCGAACCTCGCGGGGATCGATCCCTTCGGTCGTCATTCTGCTCCTCCATGCGTGGATTCGTAGGGTGCAAACGGCAGCCCCCCCAGGTTCCGGTCGACCAGACTGGAAACAAAACCTCGGAGGTCCTTCTGATCTTATGTGTGACCGGTCACCCGGCCAGGCACCACATCAACGTCCCCGGTTGAACTGCCAGGCCCAGACGGCCGGCACCGGTGCCGCCACCCCCAGCAACAGGCTCGCCACCAGCAGCGCCAGCGTGCCGGCGAGCAGCGGCGGGGCCAGCACCGCGGCCACAGCCAACACCATCCCCACCAGAAAGCAGAGCAGCGCCGCGCCGACCAGCACCCCGGTCCATTGCCACCCGCGCCGCTGAGAGGCCCGCTTGAGCCCATAGACGCGCCCGGTCTGGCCGTTGACGAACACCGGGATAACGCGGCCCTCGTCATCGCGATAAAACGTGGCATAGGCCGGGAGCAATAACTGGGTCCAGTGCCGGTCGCGATAGTCGGCCTGGATGGCATACTGTTCCACGTGCTGAGCGTCGGCGGCCGCCTGGCAATCGGCGGCGACCAGACGGTCCAGGCCGGCCTGGGCCGCCGGCCACGCTTCATCCGGTAGCAGGCTGGGCACACGCACAGCGGCGTCGCCCACGCGCTCCGGCGCATACGCCTGCGCCGCACCCTGGTCAAACGGCCCCAGGCCGACCATCAACCGGTCGTGTTCTGCCAGCGCCGGGACGCTGAGGTTCTGATATGTCCGCTGGATCTGGCCCACGCGCGGCTCCCAGCGGATGCGCGTTTCCGTGACCTCGCGGGTGGTCCACTGCCCGCCGCGATAGTGCTCCTGTGAGCTGGCGACCTGATAATCGTAGCCCATCTGCGCCGACCAGGACCCGCCTACACCGCTGTCCACCAGCCACAGGGGCAGGTACACCTGCGTCAGCCGCGAGATCAGCGCGCGGGGTTGCAGGTCGGTCGGGCGCAGCCACAGGCCGCCGAGCCACTTTGTGAACGCTTCGCCAACCTGGGCCGGGGTGAGGCCCGGCTCGACCACCAGCTCGGGCGGTTCCGGGCGCAGCAGGGTGGGCTGTGGCTCCAGCGTGGCAGCAAAACAGGCCGGGCAGGTGACGGCCTCTTCAACAACAGGCAACAGGTGGGCCACGCCACACTGCGGGCAATGGGCAGCCTGCATGGGCCGGCCCCACAATTCAGCAATGTCAAGGATATTGGATGATTGCTCGCTCATGCTTGACCCGCCTCCATCGCACTGCGCAGGACCAGTCCGGCGATGACCAGTCCGATGATGAACAGCACCGCCCCCAACACCAGCGGCACCAAGCCCAGCCCCCCGACCGCCAGCAACGGCAGCCCGAGCAGACCCATCAGCACGCCCGGGGCCAGTAGGCCGGCGACCACGGCCCCCACCTTCCACCAGGTCACCGGCTTTTGCCCGACCACCTGCCCGGTCTGCCCGTTGATCAGCACCTGATACGGCTGCCCCTGGAACCGGTACGCGGCGATGAACACCGGCAGCAGGATGTAGCGCCAGGTCTCGTCAGCGAAATCGGCGGCCATGCCGAAATTGCGCACGTGCGCTGAATGGATGTCGCCCCGACAGGCCTGCCGGGCCTGCTCGCGCATGGCGGTCCTGGCGGTGTCCCACGCGGCCGGCAGCGGCACGTCGTAGGCCTGAGCCGACCAGCCAGCCAGGAACCCCGGCTCGTAAGCCACGAGCGCCTGCAGGTCAAAGGGCTGGAGCCGTGGTAGCAGCGTCAGGCTGACCCGGGTAGTGCCGGCGCCCAGCCAGTCGTCGATAGCCAGCGTCACGTGCCCCTCTTCCCAGCGCCAGTCGATGTGCCGGCGGGTGCGCCAGGTCTTGCTGTGGTGGTCATAGTGCCGCGTGGTGCGCTCATGGCCCACCTCGGCCCTCCACTGGGCCTGGATGGTGGCGTCGAACGTCCAGAACGGCAGATAGACGCCCCTGAACCGCGCCGCCCGGGCCGCGTTCGCCAGGCCGCCGGGGTGCATCCAGCCCCGGCCCAGCCACTCTCGAGCCAGGCGTGGGCAATCGCGTTCCGCCACCGTAAAGGGCACGAGAAAGCGTGGACGTAGGGTATCCGGATCGGCCACGCGAGCCACCACCCGGTTGGACCCGCAAAAGGGGCAAATGGTACTCAGGTCATCGACCGCCAGAGAGAGGTCGGCCCCGCAAGATTCGCAGTGCAGCTCGCGGCGTTCCTGGCCCCAACCGCGCTCGCGCGATGCCTGGTCCAGGGCCGCCAGGGTGAACTCGCGTTCCTCGGCGGCCCGGCCCACCACGTCGGCGGCTAATGCCTGGCTGGTGCCGCAGTACGGGCAAACCACGCTGGCGGCCGTCGGGTCAAAGGCGGTGGTGCCGCCGCACTGCGGACACTTGAAGGTCCGGGCCTCGGGGCCAGTCTCCACCACGGGCGCCGGGGCATACACGGTGACGCCCGACAAGTGGGATGCGACCGGCCGATAGCCAGCCGGAGGCTGCCAATCCATGTTCATGCGCTGTGACATCCTTTCTCTGCTCAACTCTTTGATCAACATCAGCTCTAGCAGAGCTTATTATACCTTTTTCGCCCTGCTTTGTCGACAGAAATTACGCTACCGGTGAAATTCTGGCCCCGGTGAGTAAGAATTTCACCGCAGATCACGCCGAGAGCACAGAGATTATTCATAATCTGCTCAGCGGTCTCGGCGATCTCGGCGGTTAGTTTTCTGGTTTGGTTCTGGCTTTGCCAGGTTAGGAATGATGGCGTTCAATTACCAGGACACCCAGGGCAACAAGACCCGCATCATGGGCCGCATGTTGACATCTTGCCACAAGTGATATATCATGCACTCAACGGCCAGACGAGGCCGTCAGCAGTCTGGAACGAGGTGGATCATGCCCGTCATTGCCACAGCCGGCCACGTAGACCACGGCAAAAGCACGCTCATCAAGGCCCTCACCGGCATCGACCCGGACCGCCTGCCAGAAGAAAAAGAGCGCGAGATGACCATCGACCTGGGCTTTGCCTGGCTTACACTGCCCAGCGGCCGCGAGATGAGCATCATCGACGTGCCCGGTCACGAGCGATTCATCAAGAACATGCTGGCCGGCGTGGGCAGCATCGACGCCACGCTGCTGGTGGTGGCTGCCGACGAAGGCCCCATGCCTCAAACCCGCGAGCACCTGGACATCATCGACCTGCTGGGTATCCAGCGGGGCGTGGTGGCCATCACCAAGTTGGATCTGGTAGATGAGGATTGGCTGGAACTGGTGATCGAAGAGACGCGCGAGGCACTGGCCGGCACCACGCTGGCCCAGGCGCCCCTGGTGCCCGTCTCCGCAGTCAGCCGGGCCGGCCTGGACGATCTGCTGGCCGCCCTGGACGATCTCATCGCCGACACGCCCCTGGCGCTGGACTTGGGCCGGCCGCGACTGTCGGTGGACCGGGTCTTTACCGTGGCCGGCTTTGGCACCGTGGTCACCGGCACGCTGCTAGATGGCCGCTTGCAGGTGGGCCAGGAAGTCGAAATCGTGCCCCGGGGCCTCAAGAGCCGCGTGCGCGGCCTGCAAACGCACCAGGAACGCCTGCAAACGGCGGCCCCGGGCAGCCGCGTGGCCGTGAACCTGGGCGGCCTCGCCGTCGAAGACATTGCCCGGGGCGACGTGGTGACCTCGCCCGGCGACATCAAGTCCTCGCGCCTCATTGACGTGCGCTTGCACGTATCTGACCACGTGCCGTGGCCCGTGGCCCACAACGAGGCGGTAGACGCATTCATTGGCGCGGCCGAAGTGCCGGCCCGCGTCCGCGTGCTGGGCGCCGATGCGCTGCTGCCCGGCGAGACCGGCTGGGCCCAGTTGCGGCTGGCTGCCCCTGTCGCGCTGCGTAAAGGCGACCGCTATATCGTGCGCCTGCCGTCGCCCAGCACCACCCTGGGCGGCGGCGTGGTGGTGGACACGCATCCCCGCCGGCACAAGCGCTTTCGGGCTGGCCTCATCGAATCGCTCGAGACGCTGGCGCGCGGCACGCCGGACGAGATCCTGCTCCAGGCGTTGGGCGCACAGCCGGTGGAACTTAAAGAGGCCCTGGCGCGCACCGGCCTGCCCGACGCCCCGGCCCGCGATGCCCTGCGGACCCTGCTGGAGCACGAGCAAGCCCTCTTGCTGGACCTCAAGCTCGTGGATCGCGATGTAGATACGCTGCCGGCGGCGGCCACTATCATGGCGACCGCCGGCTGGCTCGCCTTGCGGGACCGGGTCGCAGCGGCGCTGGCTGCATACCACCAGCGCTATCCCCTGCGCGGCGGCATGCCCCGGGAAGAACTCAAGAGCCGGCTGCAACTGGCGTCCCGGTTGTTCAACCAGGTGCTAGAGCGAGCCGTGAGCGAGGGGGTACTGATCGAAGGCGAGGCCACGGTGCGCCAGCCCACACACCAGGTCACGTTTACGCCGGATCAACAACGCCGCATAGACACCCTGTTGAGCACGCTGAAACGCGAGCCCTTTGCACCGCCGTCGCGCCCCGACATGGAGCAGGCCGTGGGCGAGGACGTGCTGGCGTCCCTCATCGAGGACGGCACGCTGGTCAAGGTGCGCGGCGACATCTTGTTTCACAGCCCGGCCTATGCCCGCATGCGCGCCGGCATCATGGAACACCTGGAACGCGACGGCGTCATCACCGTGGCCCAGGTGCGCGACCTGTTCAACACCAGTCGCAAATACGCCATCGCCTTCATGGAACACCTGGACGAGGCCCGCGTCACCCGGCGCGTAGGCGACGAGCGAGTGTTGTGGTAGCGACGAGGTCTTTGCCATGACCTTTCCGAGTATCGAGTTGTATCTCGCACAGCAGACTACCGCGCTAGGCTTCATGGTCATCCTCTTGGCAATCTTTGTCCTGATCTGGCTTTGGAACCGCTGCTCGAAACGATTCTATGGCACCGGGGTCGGCGCTCGCCCCCTCGTCGTCGCTGCCATAGCTCTTTACGTGGGCATCCTGCTTCTGGTTATGGAACTATACGGGTTTGTTACTACTTGGCAAAACGCCATCCACCTCTCGGAGGTCGCCGAGCTTCGGGTCGAACTCGTCGACAAACAAAAGTCGGGAGTGCCCCCAACGGTTGTCATTTCTGACTGCAACCTGATCCAGGCAGGACTGGGGCAACTTTCGCCGGCCGTACCGGGAGGTTTCGAGAACGAAAGCAGAACGCGGTTCTTTGTTATTCGATTCAAGATGATGGGCGCATCGGAATACTCGTCGAACTATATCGTCGCGGTTGACAGAACCACTCGCCGCGAGGGCGTATCTATCGTGATCCCAACGTACGATAGCCTCGGGATCCAAACCGAGACCTGCTGGTTCGAATGCCCACAGTTTCTGGATTGGCTTCACTGCTATGTGGAACCACTACTTACACGGCCAGCGGATTGATGCTCGATAGCCTCTGACCCAGGAGGAACCTATGCCATCTCCCTTATCCAATATCCCGGCCATCGTGGTGGCGCGCTTGCCCCTGTATCTGCGCAGCCTGAACATCCTGGCCGAATCGGGCAGCACGGTCATCTCGTCGGCCGAACTGGGCGCGCGCCTGGGCATTACCCCGGCCCAGATCCGCAAGGACCTGTCGTTCTTTGGCGAGTTTGGCAAGCAGGGCACCGGCTATGACGTGCTGTACCTGCGCGAGCAGCTCAAGAACATCCTGCATCTGGACCAGCAGTGGTCAGTGGCCCTGGTGGGGGCCGGCGACCTGGGCCGGGCCATCGCGCAGCATGGCGGCCTGGGCGAGCGCGGCTTTCGCATCGTGGCCATTTTTGACCAGAGCACCGAAAAGATCGGCGAGCAAATCGGTGACATCCCGGTCGAGAGCATGGACCTGCTGCCCATCGTGGTGCGACGCCGCCAGTTGCAACTCGCCATCATTGCGGTGCCGGCGAACCGGGCCCAACGCGCGGCAGACGTGCTGGTGGCCTCGGGGATCAAAGGCATCCTCAGCTATGCGCCCATTCGCCTGCACGTGCCCGATACCGTGCAGGTGCGCTACATCGACCCGCTCATTGCCCTGCAAGAGATGACCTACTACCTGGGCGGATAACCTCATGCGTATTCTCGCCGTGAGCGACCGCGTGGACGCCCGGCTCTACAACCCTGCTGTGGCCCGCAACATGGCCGACGTGGACCTGCTGCTGGGCTGTGGCGACCTGCCGCCCCATTACCTGGACTATTTGGTGAGCGTGTTGAACGTGCCCCTGTTCTACGTAGCCGGTAACCACGATCGGCCTCTGTCCAATCCCCCGCCCGGTGAATCGCCCATGCCCTTTGGCGGCACCGATCTGGACGAGACCGTGGTCTATCGCCAGGGATTGCTCATCGCCGGGCTGGAAGGCTCGATGCGCTATAACGATGGCGCCGGTCCCCAGTATACCGAGCGCGAGATGACGCGCAAGGTCGCGCGCCTGGTCCCCAGCCTGTTGTGGAACCGACTGCGCTATGGTCACTATCTGGACATCCTCATCACCCACGCCCCGCCCAGGGGCATCCACGACCAGAATGACCTGTGCCACACCGGGTTCAATGCCCTGTTGCGCCTGATGGACCGCTTTCAGCCCCGCTACCTGCTCCACGGTCACGTCCACGTCTATGCTCACGGCCAGCAAACCGATTCACACTATGGCCTGACCCGGGTCATCAATGTGTATCCCTATCGGGTGCTGGATGTGCAGGCGCGAATCCGCACCTAGTGCGGCACAAGCCACCGCTTGGTTACGTACCAACTTGGCGCACCTCGCTGATACATGACCCTCTTGCCCAGCAAAAAGTGCCCGTCACTTGGCCGGTGACGGGCACTGATTATGCAGGACGGTATGCTGGCCTACTTGTCCAGCAGGGCCGCCACACCGGGCAGCACCTTGCCTTCCAGGAACTCGAGGCTGGCGCCGCCGCCGGTCGAGATATGGCTCATCTCGGCTTCCAGTCCGATCTGGGCCACGGCTGCTGCCGAATCGCCGCCGCCGATGATGGTCACAGCGTCCAGGTGAGCCAGCAACTCGGCCATGCGCTGGGTGCCGGCCGCAAACGTGGGAAACTCGAACACGCCCATGGGGCCGTTCCACACCACGGTCCTGGCCGGTCGAAGTACCTGCTCAAAAGCCGCCAGGGTCTTGGGACCAATGTCCATGATCCGCCAGCCCTCTGGCACGGCCAGCACGTCCACCACCTGCCGCTTGGCATTGGCGTCAAAGGCATCGGCCACCACCACGTCCTGCGGCAAGTGGAGCTTGTTCTGCCCCCGGCTCAGGATCTCTCGGGCCAGGTCCAGCTTGTCATCCTCCACCAGCGAATCGCCCACGTAGAAGCCCTGGGCCTTGAGGAACGTATTCGCCATACCGCCGCCGATGAGCAGCGCATCGACCTTGCCCAGCAGGTTCTCCAGCACCTCGATCTTGCCCGAGATCTTGGCCCCGCCAATGATGGCGATATAGGGGTGCTCTGGGTTTTCGACGGCCCGGCCCAGGTAGTCGATCTCTTTTTCCATGAGGAATCCGGCCACGGCCGGCAGGTAACGGGCCACGCCCTCGGTAGAGGCATGGGCGCGGTGCGCCGTGCCGAACGCATCGTTCACGTATACATCGGCCAGGCCGGCCAGTTGCCGGGCAAAGGCCGGGGCGTTCGCCTCTTCCTCGGCGTGAAAGCGCAGGTTCTCCAACAAGAGCACATCGCCATTGCCCAACGCGGCCACGGCAGCCTCTACCTCTGGCCCAACACAGTCATCGGTCTTGAGCACCGGCTGGCCCAGCAACTTGCCCAGGTGCACGGCCACGGGTGTCAGGCGCAAGCCTTCCTTCACCTGGCCCTTTGGGCGCCCCAGGTGCGAGCATAGGATCACCCGGGCGCCGTGGTCCACCAGGTACTGGATGGTGGGCAAGGCCGCGCGGATGCGCGTATCGTCGGTGATGACGCCGGTCTTTTTGTCCAGCGGCACATTAAAGTCCACGCGCACCAGCACCCGCTTGCCCTTTACGTCAATGTCACGCACGGTCTTTTTGTTCATCTGCTTCTCCTCAGTTGGTCGACTGGTATATGGGTAGATTGGAACATTGGTATACGGGACCGATCTACCAATCCCCAGTCTACCAATCTACAAGCCCCGCTTGGCCATGTACGCGCACAGGTCGGCGCAGCGCATGGAATAGGCCCACTCGTTGTCATACCAGGTGACCACCTTGACCAGATCGCCGCCAATGACCTTGGTCAGCGCGGCGTCCACGATGGATGATCGCTCGTCGCCGCGATAGTCCACCGAAACCAGCGGCTCATCGCTCACGCCCAGGATGCCCTTCATGGGACCATCGGCAGCGCGGCGCAGCGCGGCGTTCACCTCTTCGGCCGTGGTGGGCCGGGATACCTGCGCCGTAAAGTCTACGATGGATACCGTGGGCGTGGGCACACGCAAGGCATAGCCATCAAACTTGCCCTTGAGATCAGGGATAACCAGGGCCACGGCCTGGGCCGCGCCGGTGGTGGTGGGGATGATGCTCAAGGCCGCCGCCCGGGCCCGGCGCGGGTCCTTGTGGGTCTTGTCCAGGATCTGCTGGTCGTTGGTATACGCGTGGATGGTGGTCATGAGACCCTTGATAATGCCAAACTCGTCGTTGACGACCTTGGCCACCGGGGCCAGACAGTTGGTGGTGCAGGATGCGTTCGAGATGATGTGATGCGTGGCCGGGTCATAGCTGTCTTCGTTCACGCCCATGACCACGGTCAGGTCTTCGCCCTTGGCTGGCGCGCCAATGACGACCTTTTTGGCACCGGCCGTGATGTGCCCGCGCGCATCTTCGGCCTTGCGATACAGGCCGCTGGACTCGACGACAATGTCCACGCCATAGTCAGCCCAGGGAATGTCGGCCGGGGTGGCCCCGGTGAGGATGGGGATGACCTGCCCATCGATGACCAGGTTGTCGCCCTGGGTTTCGACGGTGTGCGGGAACTTGCCATAGTTCGAGTCATACTTGAGCAAATGCGCGCGTGCCTCGGTCTTGGCAGAGCGCCCCACCGAGATGGCGGCCAGTTCCAGTTCGCCCGGGTATTTTTCAATGATGGCCTTGACCACCTGTCGCCCGGTGCGACCAAATCCGTTGAGTCCTACCTTTACTGCCATGAGTACAATACCTCCTGAAATATATTTATGAAACAGCCTTCAGGCCCATCGGGACCAGGGCCGTTTTCTCACATGGTTGGTATGCTGGTAGTACAGCGCCATGATGGCGCGGGCCAGCTTGATGGAATCGTGGCGCCAGGGCCGGGCCTGATCGATGAGGTCGGCACGCTGCACCGTCACGCGCCCGCCCCCGGCGATGACATCGCCCCTGGGCGGGGCAATGGGCCGCCAGTCCACCGGAAAGTCAGCGGTCAGGTTTTCGTTCACCAGCGTCAGGTCAAAGGTCCGCTCGCCCACGTGTGCCAAGATTGCCTGGATGTGATCGTGCACGCTATACCCATCGGTTTCGCCGGGCTGGGTGGCCGTGTTGCACACATAGACCTTGACCGCCTGCGAGGCTCGCACGGCGCGCATGATGTCGGGCACCAGCAGGTTGGGCAGGATGCTGGTATACAGGCTGCCCGGCCCAATCACGATCAGGTCCGCCTCCAGGATGGCGCGCAGGGCCTCGGCGTAGGCTGGCGGATCGTCCGGCTGCAAATAGACCCGAGCGATGGGCACTCCGCTCCGGGGGATGTGGGACTCGCCTTCCACCTGGGCCTCGTCCACCAGATCGGCCCACAAGACCACGTCGGCCAGGGTCGAGGGCAGGATCTCGCCGCGCACGGCCAGCACCCGCCCCGATTCGCGCAAGGCCCGCTCAAAGTCGCCGGTGACGCCGGCCATCGCCGAAATGAACAGGTTGCCAAAGCTATGCCCGGCCAGCGATGACGGTTCCCCATCGCCAAAGCGGTACTCGAACAGGCTGGTCATGAGCGGCTCGGCATCGGCCAGGGCCACGATACACTGCCGAAAGTCGCCGGGCGGCAGCACGCCCAGTTCGCGCCGCAGCCGGCCGCTGCTTCCGCCATCATCTGCCACGGTGATGATGGCTGCCAGGTTGCCGGTGTGCTCTTTGAGGCCGCGCAACAGCGTGGATAACCCGGTGCCCCCGCCAATGGCGACCACGCGCGGCCCCCGGGCCAGTTGCCGGCGCTGATGCACCAGGCTCACGGCGTCGGGCCGGCCGGTGAGCACCAGGGCGCTGATCAGCGAGCGGTTCATCTGCCACAGGGCCAGGGCGATAACGGCCAATCCGGCGAGCAAAAAGAGCAGGATACGTCCTTCGCGTGGGATGAATTGCAGGGTTAGATAGTAGAAAAAATCGGGAACCGGGACCGTATCATAGAGTTGGCGCAGCAAATAGCCCAGGCCCAGGCTGATGAACAGAATACCCACCAGCAACAGGACCAGCCATCTTTTGAGCCCCAGGCCGGGCTGGAGCCACACTGGCAAACGCATACCCTTCCTCTACCGACAAACGCACCAACGTATATTATAGCACGACCGGACCACTTTTGAAAGTCGCTCAAGGGCCTTGCGAGCCTGTTGTTACGGGGCCGCCGGCGCAAACTCGACGGCGCCCAGGTTTTGCCAGCCGCCGTCGGCCGGGCGGTAGACCACCGCGCCCACCCGGTCATAGGCCGTGTCCGGCGTCCAGGGAATGAAACAATCGTCGCGCACCACCTCGCCGGGACTCCAGCGGGTGGTGGGATACACGCCCCACACCGGCGGGTGATCGTCCTGGGCCGGCTGATCAGTGGTCAGCGCCACCTGATCGCCGTTCAACAGCCGGGCCGACACGGTCCAATCATAGGTAAAGGGCCGGCCGCCGCGCCAATAGAATACCACCTGCAAGGCCCCGGCGTCCGGGCGTTGCCTCACCTCGTAGCCCAGGAGCGAAAGCTGCCCGGCGCCAATGTCGGCGCCCGGCGGCAGCGCGACAATGCCGGCCGGCGCGTCCCACACTGCCTGGCGGTGCACGTCGATGAGCCGGCCCCGGCTCCACAGGTAAAACGGCTCCAGCACGCCGGGGGCCGCCAGGGCCGCCGCCGAGCGCGTCAGATAGAGCGGCTCGGCGTGCCCGGTCCACGTGCTGCCATCGGGTGTGGCGGACAGCACTGCCACATCGGGCCGGGCGCCCCAGATGGTGGTGAGATAGTCGAGTGACAGACCCTCTTCATAGGTGCAGGCCACGGCCGCGTCGAAGACCGGGTCATCGGCCAGGATAGTCCAGCCGGGCGTCAATCCGTCATCGCCGGGGCGCCGCGCCGAATCGTTGCGCGGCCAGTTGACGGCGAATCGCGTGAGCAAAAGCGCTGCAAACACGACCAACACGCCGGCGCGCACCGGCCAGCCGAACCGCACCCGCCACAGTCGGTCCGCCACGACCGCCAGGCAGGCCATGAGCACCACGTGGCCGGGGATAAATACCTGGAACCAGTTGCCATAGCGGTCGACGTAGGTGAAAATGGCGTATACGGCCAGGATGCCGGCCATGAGCAGACCCCTGCGCCGGCCCAGCAGGAACAGGCCCAGGACCACGGCCACCAGCACCAGCACGGTAAAATCGTCGATGAGGGCGTCAAACACCCAGGTGGGGAACCCGCCGCTCAGGTTCCACGTCAGCTCGGACCGGCCCTGGCCGGTGCTCACAAAATCCACAAACCAGGCCCACGTGCTCGGCCACTCGCCGGCGCCGCGCCATTCGGGGTGCAGCGCCCCCACGGCATAGACGTAGACATAGCTCAACAATGGCAGCACGGCAGCCACCAGGACGGTCAGCACCAGCTTGCCCCGGCGAAACAGGCCCGGCTCCTTGGACCACACGAACCAGAGCAGCGCCGGGGCCGCAAACAACAACGTCACCAGGTTTGCCAGGCACAGGCCACCCATAAACGCCATATACACGAGGTAGCGGTCCCGGGTGCGAAACACGTCGCGCCAGGAGCCGCCCGGGGCCGGGGCCGGCAAGTCGTCCCATTGCAGCGCCCAGTACAACAGCAGGCCCATCTGGAGCACGGCCAACGTATACTCTTCGGTGGTGGTAGCATAGTACCAGAAAAAGTGAGTGCCGCTGAGGAGCAGGGTACACAGGCTGGCGATGACGATATTGCGATGGGTCACCTTGAGCAGCAGCGCATACAACACAGCCAGCGCCGGGATCGCCCACAGCAGGGAATAAAGCGACAGGCGCTGAATGGGATTGAGCCACGCGCCCAGCAGCACCCCTGAGGCACGAAACCACAACGCGCCCAGCACGGTATACACCGGATAGCCGGGCGCATTGGTAAGGCGAAACTGGGCCTGGGCATACTGATGCGTGATGAGGTCACCACCCACCAGTTCGCTCATGGACACGTTATTGTCGAGGGTCAGCACATAGAGCAGCACGGGCAGCCCCACGGCCACCAGGCCCCCAATCCAGACCCACCGCTTTTCGGTCATCGGCTGTGTCTCCTGCAATTACCAGGGGGCATTATAACACGTGGAGCCAGCCATGCAAAGGGGGACCCACTGGAACGAGTGTTCGCATTTTTAAGGCAAACCCCATCCCCATAGCGCGCCGGTTGTGGTATAATGCCTCCAGCCTAGCAAAAACCAGTTGGCCAATCTACCAATGACCGATTTTACCCACCTGCACGTACATACCGAGTATTCGCTCCTGGACGGCATGGCCCGCGTCCCCGACCTGCTGGCCCGGGCCCAGGCATTGGGCATGGACAGCCTGGCGATCACGGACCACGGCAACATGCATGGGGCTTTCTTGTTCTATCAGGCAGCCCGGCGCGCCGGCATCAAGCCCATCGTGGGCATGGAAGCCTATATGGCCGCCCAGACCATCGAGGACCGCACACCCCAGGACAAATCGCCGGCGCACCTCATCTTGCTGGCCAAAGACGAAACCGGCTATCGCAACCTCCTCCAACTCGCCACCATTGCCCACACCCGGGGCTTTTATTACAAGCCGCGCCTGGATCACGACCTACTGATCCAGTATCGCCCGGGCCTCATCGCCCTAAGTGCCTGTGCTAGCGGTGAGGTGTCCACGCGTCTGTTGGCCGGCGACCCGGCCGGCGCCCGGCGCATCGCCTCGTGGTACCGCGAGCTCTTTGGCGAGGACTATTACCTGGAAGTGCAAGAGCACGACATCCCCGAGCTGGCCGGCCTCACCTCGCAACTAGTAGCCCTGAGCGACGAGCTGGACATCCCCCTCGTCGCCACCAACGATTCACACTATGTGAAACGCCAGGATGCCCAATACCACGACCTGCTCCTGGCGATCCAGACCCAATCGGTGGTTCAAGACCCCAAGCGCATGCGCATGCACGGCGATAGCTTTTACCTCAAGACCGGCGCCGAAATGGCGGCCCTCTTTGCCGAGGCCCCGGCTGCCATCTACAACACTCGCGCCGTGGCCGAAAAATGCAACCTGCACCTGGAGGTAGGCCGGCTGCGCCTGCCAGAAATAAAAGTGCCGCCCGGCTTTGGCGATCTGGGCTACCTGACCCACCTGTGCGAGCAAGGCGTGCGCGAACTGTACGACCCGGTGACGCCCGAGGTAGAAGAGCGATTGCGCCACGAACTGGACGTGTTCGACCGTACCGGCTTTGTGCGCTATATCCTCATCGTGCGCGATTTTGCCCGCGAGGCCCGGGAGCGCGGCATCCCCTTTGGCGTGCGCGGCTCGGCGGCCGGCAGCATTGTCTGCTATGCCCTGGGCATCACCAACATCGACCCGCTGGCCTGGCGGCTACCCTTTGAGCGCTTTCTCAACATCGAACGCCACCAGATGCCCGACGTGGACATGGACTTTGCCGACAATCGCCGTGCCGAGATGATCGATTACACCATCCAGAAATACGGCGTGGATCACGTGGCCCAGATCATCACCTTTGGCACGCTGGGCGCCCGGGCGGCCATCCGCGACGTGGGTCGGGCCCTGGACATGCCGCTGGGCGAAGTGGACCGCATCGCCAAGATGATCCCCCAGTTGCCGGTGGGCATCACCATCGACCAGGCGCTGGCCGACAGCACCGAGTTCCGCTCGGCCTACCAGGGACAGGATAGCATCAAGTCCCTGGTCGACACGGCCCGGGGCCTGGAAGGCACAGCCCGGCATTCGTCCGTCCACGCAGCCGGTGTAGTGATCGCCCGGGACGCGCTCACCGAACACGTGCCCCTGTTGCGCACCACGCGCGGCGACGATGAAACCGGTCTGATGGTCACCCAGTACGGGGCCGAAGATCTGGACGCCATTGGACTGCTCAAGATGGATTTTTTGGGCCTGGCGAACCTCACCATCCTGGGCCTGGCCGTGGACCTGATCCACCAGACCCGGGGCCAGGACATCGACATCCAGAACATTCCCCTGGACGACGCCCAAACCTACGAGATGCTGGGCAGCGGCGAGACCACCGGCGTATTCCAACTCGAAAGCGCCGGCATGCGCCGCCACATCAAGTCGCTGCGCCCCCAATCGGTCGAAGAACTGGCGGCCCTCATCGCCCTGTATCGCCCTGGCCCCATGGATCACATCCCCAACTATGTCAGTAACAAATTCGGGCACACCCCGCCCACCTATCTCCACGACAAGCTCCGGCCCATCCTGGAACCCACGTATGGGATCATTGTGTACCAGGACCAGGTCATGTTCATCGCCCAGGCCATTGCCGGCTATTCGCTAGGCCAGGCCGACATCCTGCGCAAGGCCATGGGCAAAAAGAAAAAAGAGGTCATGGCCCAGGAGCGATCCAAGTTTATCGCCGGGGCCGAGAAACAGGGCATTGAGGCCGCCATTGCCGCCGATATCTTTGAGCTCATGGCGCCCTTTGCCGGGTACGGCTTTAACGCCGCCCACGCGGCCTGCTATGCGCTGTTGGCCTATCAGACGGCGTATCTCAAGGCCAATTATCCGGTGGAATACATGGCCGCCGCGCTCACCACCTTTAGCGACAAGCAGGAAAAGGTGGCCGGCGGCGTGGCCGAATGCGTGCGCCTGGGACTGACAGTGCTGCCGCCAGACGTGAACCACAGCGATGGGCCGTTCACCGTGGCCGGCCCCCAGGCCATCCGGTTTGGACTGAACGCCATCAAGAACGTGGGCAGCGGGGCTGTGGCCGCCATCGTGGCGGCACAGCAGGAGGGCGGGCCGTTCACCTCGCTCGAAGACCTGACCCGGCGCGTGGACGACCGCCAGATCAACCGCAAAGCCCTGGAAAGCCTGATCCGGGCCGGCGCCGTCGACAGCATGGGCAACCGCGCCCAACTGCTAGAAATTCTGGAATCGGCCCTGGCCCAGGGCCACTCGCACCAACAGGCCGAGCGCGCCGGCCAGTTGAGCATGTTCGACCTGTTGGGCGCCACGGTGGACGAAACGCCAACCTTTATCGCGCTCCCGGACGTGCCCGATCTGGACCCCAAGGCCCGGCTCTACTGGGAAAAAGAATTGCTGGGCACCTATTTTTCCGAACACCCCCTCAGCGCCATCATGGCCCGGCTGGGGCACACCATCTCGGCCTTTTGCGGCGAGATCGACCAGGACTATGCCGGGCAGCAGGTCAAGGTGGTGGGCTTGGTGACAAACGTGCGCAAGATCCTCACGCGCAAGGGCGACGACATGGCCTTTGTCCAGCTCGAAGACCTGCACGGGGCCATCGAAGTGGTGGTCTTTCCCCGCATCTATGCCGCCACGGCCGAGTTGTGGGTCGAAGAGCAGATCCTCCTGATGCAGGGCCAGGTCCAGGCGCGCGACGACAAGGTGCAGATCGTCTGCAACACGGTGGACGAATATGACCCGCAGGCCGCCCCGGCCGACGAGTACCCCGAGCCGGCGGCGCACGTGGTCCTACAGGAAGAATCCACGCCCTATGACATCGTCGAACCGGACGAGTTCGAGCCCCCGGTCGCGCTGCCAGAGCCAGCAGTCACCGAACCGGTCCCGACTCCCCAAAATGGGGGCTACCGCATCCATGTCACCCTGATGCGCTCCGCAGACTATCACCGAGACATCCTGCGTTTGCGCAAGGCACGGGAGGTGCTGCTCAGCTACCCGGGCCAAGATCAGTTCGACTTTTATCTGGTCCGCACCGGCGACCGGGTCTGCATCGAGTTTCCCAACGATCAAACCGGCTTTTGCCCCCAGTTGGAGCGCGACCTGCACACCGTGGTGGGGCGCAGCGGCGTGACCGTGGAGAAAATGACAGCGTGAGCGCGCTCGACGGCATTCGCGGGTTGCTGCTGGACATGGACGGCGTCATCTATCGAGGGCCGCAATTGCTCCCCGGCGTCCCGGCCTGGTTCGATTTCCTGCGCACGCAGGGCATCCCCTTTGTCCTCGTCACCAACAACTCGTCGCGCATGGTGCAGCAGATGTCCGCTCACCTGGCCCACCTGGGCCTGACCATCGCGCCAGACGAGATCCTCACCTCGGCCCAGGCCACGGCGCTGTACCTGCAAGAGCACGCGCCGGCCGGGGCCACCGTGTTGCCGGTGGGCCACGAAGGACTGCGCACCGCGCTCTATGAGGCCGGTTTCACCCTGGTGGATGCCGGCCCGGCCGATTACGTGGTGGCCGGGGTAGACTGGCAATTCAAATACGACACCATCAAGCGCGCCGGTCAGGCCATTCGCGCTGGGGCCGCCTTTATCGGCACTAACCCCGACCGCACCTTTCCGGCGCACGGCGAGATCTGGCCCGGGGCCGGCACCATGCTGGCAGCCCTCACCGCCTACACCGGCGTCGAGCCGCTCATCATCGGCAAGCCGGCGCTGCCCCTCATAGAACTGGCGCTGAATCGGCTCCACCTAGCCCCGGCCCAGGCCGCCCTGGTGGGCGACCGTCTGGAGACAGACATCCTGGCCGGGCAGCGGGCCGGCCTCTTGGCCATCCTGGTGCTCACCGGCGTCACGCAACGCGCCGATCTCGCTACCACCGACATTCGCCCAGACCTGGTGTTTCAAGACCTGACCGAATTGCGGCAAGCCTGGCCATCTGACGCATAACGAGCGCCGGGCCTATGCGCTCGTTCATCCTGACTCGGCGGAGGGACAACGCATGAACCAAATCGACATCATCATCTGGATCCAAAGCTGGGCCAACCCAGCGCTGGACGCTGTCTTTGGCCTCATCACCCAGACCGCATCCGAAGAGTTTTTTCTCATCGCCTTGCCCATCATCCTGTGGTGCTATGACATGCTGGTGGGCACGCGACTGGTGGTGATATTCCTGCTCTCGGCCTATGCCAACGGGGTGATCAAAGATCTGGTCCAGACCCAGCGCCCGTATCTGGTAGACCCCCGGGTACGCGTGCTCATGGAAGAAACCGGCGGCGGCTATGCCTGGCCCAGCGGTCACACCCAGAACGCCACCGTGTTCTGGTTCCTTATCGCGGCTCAGTTTCGCCGGTGGCGGATAGCGGTGTGGGGCATTGCCATTGTGGCAGTGGCGCTAGTGGGCCTGTCACGCATATACCTGGGCCTGCACTGGCCCCAGGACGTGGTGGGTGGTTTCCTAGTGGGCGTGGTGGTGGTACTCGTCGCCGGGGTCGGGTTGCGCGCCTGGGATCGCCAGGGCTGGGCCATACCACTGTGGCTCGGAATCGCCATCAGTGTGCTGGGACCATTGGCGCTGGTGGTGGTATCACCACTATTTGTGACGCCAGGGACCATGGAAACCGCCGCCCGGACCCTGGGCGTGGTAGCCGGGTTAGGGTTGGGCTATGCCCTGGAGCGACGATACCTTGGCTTTTGCCCGCGTGGCGTGGCCTGGTGGAAGCACCTGCTCAAGATCCTCATCGGCCTGGGGGGCATCTTGATCTTGCGCCTGGCCCTCAAACCGATCCTGGGCCTGGTCCTGCCGCCAGATGCCGAAGCCTTTTTGCGCTACGGGATCATTGGGTTCTGGAGCGGCCTGGGCGCGCCGGCGGTATTTGTGCTGCTGCGCCTGGCTCCCCGCCAGAGGTGATCGGTCCGGCACTAGACGCCGCACCGCACCGCGCTGCAACGCGCCAAGCCGTCGCACTGTCTTTGCTTTTTGCAGCAAAATGCGTTATAATACACAATACGTAAGGTCGAGGCTGCCGTGCCCGCGGAGGCCGGTAAAATACACAGCGAGGTATAGGATCATGGAGGAACACTACGAGGAGCAGATGCCAGACAATGCCGAAGTGTCTGGCGAAGAAGAACTGGCAGAGCAAGAGAGGCAAGACGCCCTCACGATGGGCGACCTGCTGGACGAAGCGGAAAACCCCTTCACTCAACCCAAACGCGGGCAGGTGGTAGAAGGCATCGTCGTGCAGATCGACCCCGGGGCCATCCTGGTAGATATCGGGGCCAAGCTGGATGGCTTTATCCATCCCAACGAAGTGGCCAAGATCCAGCAGGACCCAGACAGCAGTCCCAAGGTAGGCGAGCGGATCCTGGTATATGTGGTCCAACCAGCCAACAAAGATGGGCACGCCGTGCTGTCCTTGAGCCGCGCGCAAGCCGAGCGCGACTGGCGAGAGGCAGAACAACGCTTTAAAGATAACGAGATCCTGGATCTGCAAGTGATGGGCTACAACAAGGGCGGCCTCATCGTGCGGCTGGGCGAGGTGCGCGGTTTTATTCCCGCCTCTCAGCTAGAGCGCCGCATTCCCAGCAGCAACCGGGCCGAAGATCGCATGAAACAGCTTTCCAAGCTGGTGGGACAGGACATCAAGCTCAAGATCGTTGAGATGGATCGATCCAACAACCGCTTGATCATGTCCGAGCGTCTGGCTATGCGCGAATGGCGTGAACAGCAACGCGACACGCTCATGGACGACCTGCGCGAGGGCGAGGTTCGCCGGGGACGCGTGAGCGGCCTGTCCGACTTTGGCGCCTTTGTGGACATTGGCGGCGCCGATGGCCTGGTCCATCTCTCGGAACTCTCTTGGGACCAGGTGGCTCATCCCCGCAACGTCGTCCAGGTGGGCGAAGAAGTGGACGTGTACGTGCTGAACGTGGACCGGGAACGCCGGCGCATCGCCCTCAGCATCAAGCGCACCAAGCCCGAGCCCTGGGGCGATATCCACCAGCGCTACCAGATCGGCCAGATCATCAGCGGTGAGGTGACCAAGCTGGCCTCTTTCGGCGCCTTTGTGCGGCTGGAAGAAGGCATCGAGGGCCTGGCGCATATCTCGGAGCTATCGACGCAGCGAATTCAACACCCCAAAGAGGTGGTTCAGGAAGGCGAAAAGTATGACTTTCGCATCATTCGCATCGACAGCGCCCGGCGCCGGATGCGGTTGAGCCTGAAACAACTGGTCGAAGAAGAAACACCGGACCTGGATGGCGAAGACGTGCCCACGCCAGAACTGCTCACCAAGAGCCGCCGACGTCGCCGGCGGCCCGAGTCGCCGACCATGCCCGAGCCGGCCGCAGAGGAGCAAGATGCCGAACTCGCCGAATGGCAAGAGCAACTGCGCGATTACCAGTTCGTCCAACCCGAACCC
This sequence comes from Chloroflexota bacterium, assembly GCA_018823415.1. Lineage (GTDB taxonomy): Bacteria > Chloroflexota > JAHJIN01 > JAHJIN01 > JAHJIN01 > JAHJIN01. Next base: position 24,013 of record JAHJIN010000593.1, read on the forward strand.
AAGCCCAAGCCCGAGCCGGAGCCTGAACCAGAACCGGAGCCGGAGCCCGAGCCAGAACCGGAGCCTGAACCAGAACCGGAGCCCGAGCCCGAGCCGGAGCCTGAACCAGAACCCGAGCCGGAGCCTGAACCGGAGCCGGAGCCCGAGCCTGAACCAGAACCCGAGCCGGAGCCTGAACCGGAGCCCGAGCCTGAACCGGAGCCGGAGCCTGAACCGGAACCGGAACCGGAGCCGGAGCCGGAGCCCGAACCTGAGCCCGAGCCGGAGCCTGAACCGGAGCCGGAGCCGGAGCCCGAACCAGACGCCGAGATTGATGTGGTAGCCATAGCAACCGTCGAGGAAACACCCACCGCTGTGGCGGTCATTCCAGAAGAGCCCACGGCCGTGGTCGAGGTGCCGGCCTCCGAGCCCACAGCCGAGGAATAGGCCTGGGTGTTTTCAGCATTGCCTCAAGCTGATACACTGCTGGGCCAGTACTAGTTTGCGTTGACGATCAAACAAGGATTACCGGGTTTCCTCGCGAGAGGCCGGCAATCCTTGTTGACCCTTGGCCCCCAAGAGGTGGAACATGGGCAGCGGATTCGACAAATTCAGCGACCGGGCCCGTCAGGCGCTACGCCTGGCGCGGGACGAAGCCCAACGCCTGGGGCACGACTATATCGGCACCGAGCACCTGCTCCTGGGCCTGTTGCGCGAAGGACACGGCCTGGGCGCGCAGGCGCTCATCGAAATGGGCGTGCGCCTGGAACAGGTGCGCGAGGCCGTCGAGTTCACCGTGGGCTCGACGCCAGCCGGTCCCCAGCCCCCCGACCCGGTCCTGACGCCCAAGACCAAACGCGTCATCGAGTTGGCCGTAGACGAGGCCCGGCAAATGGGCTATCGGTACATCGGCACCGAGCACCTGCTCCTGGGCCTGCTGCGCGAAGCTGACAGCATCGCCGTGGGCATCCTGGAGAGCCAGGGCATCTCGCCCAAGACCCTGCGGTCCAAGGTGCAGCACATGATCGGGCACGGGAGCCGCGAAAAGCCCACCGAGCAGGCGCCAGAATCCAAAACGCCCTATGTGGATTCGTTAGGACTGGACCTCACCGCCGCCGCCCTGGAGCACCAGCTCGACCCGGTGATTGGCCGGCACCAGGAGATCGACCGGGTCATGCAGGTGTTGGCCCGGCGTGCCAAGAACAACCCGGCCCTCATCGGCGAGCCGGGCGTGGGCAAAACCGCCATCGTGGAAGGGCTGGCCCAGCGCATCGTCGCCGACGACGTGCCCGATGTATTGCTGGGCAAACGGCTTCTCATGCTCGACCTGGGCCGGCTCGTCGCCGGCACCAAGTATCGCGGCGAGTTTGAGGAACGCATCAAGCGCGTGGTAGACGAGATCCGCCACAGCGCCAACATCCTGTTCATCGACGAGCTGCACACGCTCATCGGCGCCGGCGCTGCCGAAGGCGCACTGGATGCTGCCAACATCCTCAAGCCGGCCCTGGCCCGGGGCGAACTCCAGTGCATCGGCGCCACCACCCTGGACGAATACCGCAAACACATCGAGCGCGATGCGGCCCTGGAACGACGCTTTCAGCCGATCATGGTGGAAGAGCCGACCATCGAAGAGACCGTAGACATCTTGCGCGGCATCAAGAGCCGCTACGAAGACTTTCACGACCTCCTGATCACCGATGAAGCCGTGCAGTCGGCGGCCGAACTTTCGGCGCGCTATGTGCCAGATCGGTACTTGCCCGACAAGGCCATCGACCTCATCGACGAAGCCGCTGCCCGAGTGCGCATCTTTCGCCGGGGCGAGCCCAGCCTCAAACGCTGCCAACACGCCCTGACGGCCGTGGCCCAGGAACGCGAAACCGCCCTGCAAGCCCTCGACTATGAACGCGTCACCGAGCTAGAGACCCGCGAGCACGAACTCCGGGCCGAGTTGTACGCCCTGGAAAGCACCAGCCCGGGCCTGTTTGACCGGCCCATCGTAGACCAGGAACACATTGCCGAGATCGTGAGCATGTGGACCGGCATTCCCGTGGTGCGCATCGCCGGCGACGAGACCGCGCGCCTGCTGCAAATGGAAGACGCCCTGCACCGGCGCATCGTGGGCCAGGACGAGGCCATTGGCACCATCTCGCGCGCCGTGCGCCGGGCCCGTGCCGGCCTCAAAGACCCGCGCCGGCCCATCGGCAGCTTTATCTTTTTGGGACCCACCGGTGTGGGCAAGACCGAGTTGGCCAAGGCCCTGTCCGAATTCCTCTTTGGCAGCGAAGAGGCCCTGGTCCAGCTTGACATGAGCGAGTTCATGGAACGCCACAGCGTGGCCCGGCTCGTGGGCGCGCCGCCCGGCTATATCGGCTACGAAGACGCCGGCCAGCTCACCGAAGCCGTGCGCCGCAAGCCCTACTGCGTGATCTGCTTTGACGAGGTAGAAAAGGCCCACCCCGAAGTCTGGAACATGCTCCTGCAAATCCTGGAAGATGGCCACTTGAGCGACGCCAAAGGCCGGCGCGTCGATTTTCGCAACGCCATCATCCTCATGACCTCCAACGTGGGGGCCACGCTCATCAGCCAGGAAACGCAACTGGGCTTTGCCGCCCGTCGCGATGAGGGCCAGCCCACGGCGGCCAAATACGCCGAGATGCGCCGTACGCTCATGGAAGAACTCAAGCGCACCTTTCGCCCCGAGTTTTTGAACCGCGTGGACGCCGTGGTGGTGTTCCGGGCCCTGGCTCGCGCCGACATTGTGCAAATTGCCGACTTTATGCTGCAGGACGTGAACAAGCGCCTCCGCGAGCATAACCTCACGCTCCAGACCACCGACGCGGCCCGCGAATGGCTGGCCGAGCATGGCTACGACCAACACCTGGGCGCCCGGCCCCTGCGCCGCGTGATCCAGAGCCAGGTCGAAGACCTGCTGTCGGAAAAGCTGTTGGCCGGCGACATCCACCCCGGTGACACGGTCCAGGCTGACCTGGACGAGTCCGGCGACAAGCTGCGGATCGGGGCGCTGACAGCGGTGCGGTCGTGAGATGGGCACAGCCCATCCTAATGTGTACGCTGTTAGCTCACCTTTTTCACACTGCAAGTTCGAGCAACGAACAATAAACCGAGCTTGAGAAAAGCATATGGCAGATGATACCTTGGGACATTTCCTGACCTTTTCTTTGTGGCAACAGGCACTTAAGCTGCTGAACTTCCAGACTAGCTGTCAGGAAAGCAATAGGCACTTCAAAACAATCAGTATGATCTACTACCAAACCTTGGGTTCTACTGTTGAAAACCTCCAAAGTGAGGAATATTTCGAGGGAAAAGTAGCCAACAATCTATTCTATGGTCTTGAGGAAGAATTTGCCAGCTATCCATATATTGTACCAAAAGCGGGGCTTGGATTACGCCGCTACACGTTTTTCACCTATCCAATGCTTGCCGTTTACTATGCTGTCGGACTCTATTTGCTCAAGCTATCCGAGGAATTTATTAACAACTATTACAATGCAAGACAAAGATTGCGTTCGTACTATGGAGGCAACTTACACTTTCTGGATAACGAGCTACAACCCACCAAAGAAAACATATACTTCAAAACCTACTACACACGCTTCAGAAACCATGTCAGGCGTGAGACTGTTGGCGACGTTAACAACAGGATAGTTATGAAGCTTGATATCCAAAACTACTATGAGGAAATATCGCTCCCTATGCTTCTAGAATTTCTGGACAAGTACATCAAGCCAAGCCAGAAAGCTACCATGCGATTCGATACAACCACGCGAGATCAGATTATCTTCTTCTTCCGTTTCCTAGCAAATAACAATAATGGTATTCCCCAATCGGACAACAGCTTGATTTCTAGCTTCATCGGGTATCTCTACTTGGTGTTCGGTGATCTTCTTGTTGAGGAGGAGATTAATAAAATCCGAACGGTCGTTAAGGAATACTCGCTTATTCGGTATGTCGATGATACCTTCATTTCGATCACATTTGGAGATGGTTTGAGTGATCGTGCTCAAAAGGAATATGCGGAGTCGTTAGGAGCTTGTGTTGCTGACAGCCTCTACTATCGATTGAATTTGAGGCTGAATCCTAAGACAAGGTTCTTTTGCTTGGGGGACCAGAGTCAGCTTGAAGAATTGATTTCTGGTCTGAAGAAAGTGTCTCCCAAGTACCATTTATCTGATGAGCAAGATGATGAGCCCCCGGCCAATAAGATAGACAATATCTTTAACCTAACGGTTGCGCAACCCGGAGCGAGATGTTCCCGGTAGTGCGAAAACTGAACCTTACCAAGTATCGCTAAACAGCCTCTCCCTGTGGTATTATAGGTGGGGTCCCGAAAACCCCACTATTACTACGACCACAGGAGGGTTGCTGATGATTATACCCACGGGCACCAAATTGCCCCCGACGGACTGGAACGCTGTTTTGGCGGAAATCATGACGGCGCAGCCAGTGCAGATCATACCCCTGCCCCTGGAGGAGTGGCCGGGGGAGGGGTCCGCCATTGAGCTGACGCTCAGCGCGCCTGGTCCAGAAACCCAGCACATCGCTCACCTGATCGGTGACCAGGTGATGGATGAAGCCATCGACGCGACCACAGACCATGCCTGGCTGGTCGTGCTGGGCTACTTTGCGCAGGCGCTGGCCTTGATCGCGGAGCTGGAGACGGTGCCGCTGGCCCAGCGCCCCGGTACCGACTGTGGGCCCCAGACGAAACTGATCGAGTTTCTGGTGGGCATCCTGGGCGGCATAGAGTACCTGCAAGACCTGAACAAGGCCGCGCAGCCCATCGCCACCGATGCCACGGTAAGTGCCGCCTGGGCCCAAGACACCTTCGTGCACTATTCGGGGGTCAGCCGCACCCTGAAAGCGGCCGCTGAAGACACACTGGCCGCGGTGGTCCAGGTGCTGCAAGCGGTGTCGCGCCCGTATCTCGATGCCGCGGTGCTGGAGACCCTCCGCGATGAGGGGCAGTTGATCGTCGATGTGGATCTGACGGGGCGGGAGGTCAGTCCCACCAGTACCGATTACCCCGAGGCGGGCTTTGGCTGGATGGGCGCTGACACGGGCAAGGGTTACCAGGCCGCGGTCACCTCGCTGGTGTGTGCCCGCTGGACCCGTTTGCTGCTGACGCTGCAACGCTACGCGGGACGGACCCAGTCGGCGGCGTGCTTGCAGGCGGCCGTCCAGGCGGGGGAACAGTTGCTGGGCGTGCGTCCCCGCCGCCGGGTCGAGTTGGTCCAGGAGCGGCGGGACCGCCTGGGCACGCGGATCCAGCAACTGCACACCAAGCTGGCGCAGGTCCAGCAAACGGAAGACGCGCTGTGGCAACGACTGCGCGAGGTCCGCGCCGCCATCCCGGACCTGCAGGACGAGGTGGCAGCGTGGGAAGCGGTCTATCAGGCCCAGGGACGGGCCGAAAAACGGCATTGCCGTCTGGCCAAGGCCCGCCGCAAGCTGACCGCCCTGCAACAGCGGGAGCAACGCGCCTGGCGGGATCTGAAAAAGCTGCACCGCCAGCGGGACCAGTACCAATGTAAGCTGAGCACCTGGCAGGACGAACTGCTCGCGCTGGATGAATGGTTGGACTACCTGGAGACAGACAATCGGTCCAACTACAACCCGGTGACCATCGTGCTGCGCATTGACGCGGGCTTCAGCACCGGCCCTAACCTGGCGTGGCTGATTGAGATGGGCTATATCGTCCTGACCAAAGCCCATCACGGCAGCACGGCCCACACGCTCCGCGTGCGGCAGCAGGTGGAGCCGCAGACCGCCTGGACCCGCGTGGGAGGCAATGCGGAGGCGGTGTTCATGGGTGACTACCAGCATCACGATTGTCCCTACCCGCTGCAAGCTATGCTGGTGCGCTACCATTTGCCCGAGAAAACGCGCTATACGACCCTGTTCTACTACGACGAGACCCCGCCCCCACCGTTGCCCGCGTGGTTCGCGCAGTACAACGGGCGGCAAACCATTGAGGCGGGCATCAAGGAAGGGAAAGCGGTCTTCACCTTGAAACGCCATCTGGTGCGCTCGCCCATCGGGATGCAGCTCCAGGAGCAGTTCGCCTTGTTCGGGGCCAACTTCGTTCGTTGGGCGGCGGCGTGGGTCAAAGACCTGCTGCACCAAGCCCCCCACGACTTTATCACCGCCCTGGGCCAGGTCAAGACACTGGTGCGCACGGTCTCCCGCGCCCGGGCCCGCTGGGTCCGCAATGCGCTGGGGCACACATTGATCTTTGATGAGCGGGGCCCGTTTGCCGGTACGACGATTAGCTTGTCTGGTCAAGTGGCGGTTCAATTGGCTTTACCCTTGTTCAGTTTCGCGCTGTTTTGAAACATCTGCCCGCTGATTGCGCAACCGTTAGGTTAACGAACTGAACAAGCTTAAAGAAGCCTCCATCGAACCTGAGACTTTCGAACATGAACTGCGAGATGAAATTCTGAAGGAAGTCTTCGACAAACGAGTAGCCCAGATGCTTGATATGGATGCCAATA
>JAHJIN010000594.1 GCA_018823415.1 Chloroflexota bacterium
AGGGTTGGCCATCGCCTGCAACAACCTGGCTGCCCTCCTCCTCAACCAGGGTGAATGGGAGCCCGCCCTGGCGCTCCTGAAGCGGGAACTGGGCATCGTGGAGCCGATGGGCGACCTGTACCTGCTGGCCCATGCCTACGACGACATGGGCGAGGCGTATCGCCAGGCCGGGCAGCCGGAGCCGGCCTGGCACCACCTGGAGCAGTCGGCCGAGATCAAGCGGCAGTTGGACGATCTGAGCGGGCAGGCCGACACGGCCCATCACCTGGGGCTGCTCTGCGCCGACCAGGGCGAGCACGAGCGAGCGGTGGCGTACTACCGGCAGGCGCTGGAGCTTCGGGAGCAGCAGGGGAGCGAATCCGAGAGCGCAGCGGTGCTGGTGAGCCTAGCCGGGGCGCTCTATCAGTTGCGTGCCGACGAGATGCGCGCCGTTGCCGACCGCGCCCGGGCGCTAGCAGAGCGCCTGGGCTGCCGCGATCTGTTGGCCCGCCTGCTATGGCTGGAGGCCGAGGTCGCCCGGTCTGCCGGCCGGCCCGACGACGCCCGCATCGCCTACGAGCGTGCGCTGGACATCACTCGTTCCGCAGAAAACGACCAGCTCGCCGCACTCCACCGCGAGACTCTGACCCGTATGGCGCAGTGACGACAAGAAACCCGGGTTCTCATTCTGGACAGCAAAAAGCCCCAGGCCACCGCCCTGGGGCTTTTTCGCCATGACGCCGGCTGCTAACGCCGCGAGCAGGATTCGCCGGGTGTGAACATGAGGCTCTCCTTTGAGGTCCTTCGGGTTTGGGAGACCCGAAGGACCTTTGCGCTACTTGAAGTTACGTAGGACGATGGGCAGGTAGGTGCAGCAGCACTGGTTTCCACCGGCCGCCCGGTCCGAGGCGACCAAGCGATAGCCCCCGCCGCCGACTGTGCCACCTACGCGCCACGCCAGGCTGGTCAGGTGATACTCACCGCCGCCTGCGGTCCCGCTTTGGACAGTATACGGGCCCGCCCCGCTGGTCTGGGCCAGCGGGGCGCCACCTACCAGCAAGAGGGCCACTATGATGATCAGGACGGTTGCGATCTGGGGTTTCATGGCTGCACCTCCTACTGAAGCGTCGCCAGCAGCTTGATGACACCGGTGCCCGTATCCCATTTCTCAAGCGCCTTGCCGATGACCGTGCCCTGGGGCGGGTTGGGGCCGGCCCGCATCGCGTAGCCCGGGGTGGCGGAGGTCACCAGCAGGTCGCCAGGGCGGATAGGGCCATTCTCGGCGCTGACTTTGACCGGCACAACGCCGGTCATTGCCAGGGGGATCGTGCCGGGGGTTTTCCCTTCGAGGGGGTGGCCGAACATAAAGCCGGGGTCGGTGGAATAGACCCCGGCCACGCTGGTCTGGTACGGTTCGGTAGAGAGGATCAGGTCCCCGTCCGGGCCGATGGCCAGCACGTCGCCGGGCTCCAGCCCTTTGGCGGCGGGGAGCATCTCAGCCATGTCCGCCTTCCAGTCAATGTATCCATTGGCGGCGACAATGCCGTTGGTCGAGACGAGGAATTGGAGGATCGTGTTTTCATCGTAGGCCTTAATGAACATGGCGGGGTCAACGTTCCCGGGGTTGAAGAGTTGCAGGTCTATCGCGGCGCCGCCAGCGCCGGTCTTATCGATCTCGAGGGTGGGACAGCCGCTGTTACTGGTCAGGTAGGCGGCGACGCCGCAGCCGGCGTCGATGTTGTTCGCCCGGAGCGCAGCGTGATCGTGTCCGCTGCCGTCCCCGATGGCAAACACCCCATGCCCATTGGCGCTGGAACCCAGCACACCCGTACCAGAGGAAGTGCTGTATCCATATAGGGCGCCGACGAACGCCGACGTAGCACTGCTCGAGGCACGAATGCCATCGCCAGTACTCGTATTCTCGATCTTGAGTAGATAGTCCGTTCTGCTGCCGGACCACCACTCCCCCAGGTGGTCGTGGGGGCACGCCAGGCCGGCCGAGGGGCTGTCCGGCGCGGTCGGAGCCGCACTCACCCGCTGGCGTGGGGCCAGAGCAGTCAAGTCGGCCGCACCGGGGCCGCGCACGGCCACGGCCAACCAGGCGTCTGGGCCATTCAAGGCCGCCGGCGGGATGGGTTGCACCCTGCCCAGGGCGGCCTGGAACGCCCCACCTTGTACCGGCACGCCTTTCTGCACTTCAGACCACAGCGGCGCGCCGCCGGTCTCGGCCGTGTACAGGGTGAATGCAAAATCGTAGGCCCCATCAGGGACAGGCAGGCCGGCCACATCAGCCAGGCGCCCAGGGTAGGGGATGGTGACACTCGCTGGAACGGATGATTGAGTCGGGGGCCGGGCCTGGGCGCTGCCGGCCAGTTGGGAACCGAGAACCAGCGCCAGCAGTACCGCGCTGGCCGCCAGGACCGTGAGAAGCATTCGCTTGGTAACCATGTTGTTTCTCCTTATTGGTGGATTGGCAAGTTGGTAACAGATCGGTCACGGATCACCCCTACGGGTCACGTTTGATATTTGACGCATCATCTTCTTTCAGGCCGGGCGCTTGCGGGTAATACGCGATCGGGCGCGCCCGACTGGTCCTCCTCGCAGTTGTCGTTACGGGATGGCTTCCGAATAGCTGTTGTTGGCGGGGTTGGGGTCCTGGAAGGGTACCTGGATGCTGGCTGTCACCGAGTATGTGAACGAGTCTGTGTCCACTGTGACACCGGTGTCGAACGCAGCGGTTTGCCCCGGGCTGAGGTTAATGATGATGGTGCGCTGGGCATGTACAGGCTGGCTGGGAGCATAGATGCCCGGCCGCGGGGTGCTCAACGCGGTGTATTCGAGTGTGATGCCGACGTTCGTCACCGTTCCGTGGCCGTGGTTGGTGATGCGAACCCACACCTTGCCCTGCGGCATGTTGTCCGGGTAGATGTCGGTGACGGCCAGGTCGGCTGACAGCCCCGCGGCCGGCGGCGGGGTGACGGTGAACGGATTGGACGCCTTGACGCTCTGCCCGTTCCACTGCAATTCGAAATAGCCGCTGCCGGCGGCGTTCCCGGGGATGGTCACTTCCAGGGTCTTGCCGCCGTCCAGGACCTTTTTGGGCAGCGCCTGGCCGTTATAGTACACCGTCACCGGTTGCACCGGCGCGCTCAGGTACAGCTTGACGTCGGAGCCGGCCGGGCCGCTCTGGGGACTGAAGGTGAAGGTGAGCGGCGGCGGGGTGACGGTGAACGGATTGGACGCCTTGACGCTCTGCCCATTCCACTGTAGCTCGAAATAGCCGCTGCCGCTGGCGTCTCCGGGGATGGTCACCTCCAGGGTCTTACCGCCGTCCAGGACCTTTTTGGGCAGCGCCTGGCCGTTATAGTACACCGTCACCGATTGCACCGCCGCGCTCAGATACAGCTTGACATCGGACCCGGCGGGGCCGCTCTGGGGGCTGAAGGTGAAGGTGAGTGGGGTCGCTGTAGGCGGCTGGGTCGGCGGTGGAGGTGGCTGGGTGGGTGCCTTGGTCGGTGGTGAAGCTGGCTTGGTGGGTACTTTAGTCGGCGGTGAAGCCGGTTTGGTCGGCGGCGACGTGGCTCCCCCACTCACTGCGATGGTGATCTCGCTACGCCGAAGTTCCTGCTTGGGCGCAGCGCCGGTGCCCGCGACCAGCCGGTAGGTGGTCGTCTGCGGCGGGCAGACCTGACGGAAGCTGCTCGGGCTGACCGACTCTTCGTTGAGTTCCACCCAGAACTGTCCCGATCCTTCGACGGTCCATTTCAGGGTCGCGCACTCGCCGGGCTGGATACTGGTGCGGTCGGCGGTGAAGGTGATGGATACGGCAGCGGCACCGTCCCCGGCTGGCTGTATGGTGGGACAGGTGCAACTCAACAGGATCGTGACGATCACCGCAACGGCGAGCACGGCTGTGGGCGATGGAGTGAACTTTTGACCCTTCATGGTTTTCTCCTCTTGTATGTTGATCATCCGTGTATATGGATCAATATCGGTGCGGGATGTCTTGCCCGTTGTTGGAGAACGTGTTTCATTGGCCTTGCTCCTGCCGGGTGTTTGGTTGGCTCGTGCTTATTGTAGCATGCCGGCGGGGCTGGTGGAACGGGCGAATGACCAGTTGCGACTTGGCAACTCGACCGGAATTCTCGTAGGGCGCCCCCGGGCTATCGCACCAGGTACTGTGGTATGCAAAGCTCGCCAGACAACAGCACCAGGCGGCGTGCTCCGGGTCGTTGGCGAGCGCCCGCGCGCCGGCCGCACTGGCGTAGCGGGTGATGTCCACAGATGTCTGACGGATCGCAGCGCTGATGTGCCGTTGACCGGCACCACCGGGCTGACTGGTGCCACAAGCGCCACTGCTGGCCCCGTGACTGATGGGTTCGAAACAGAACCCCGAGCCTGTCTGGTGAAAAAGCCTGGTCACTGCGATTCACTGTGCTTCTCTGACAGCGATAGGTATATAGATCAAGTGGTCAAGAGTACTGGGGTCGTAGAGAGTGAACGTTGCGCTGATGGCGTAGACAGTGGCTGGGTTGGCGGTATCGGCTACGCGCACCTGGATGGCGGTGGTGGTGAAGGATGGCGTGGTCCAGTCATAGCTGCCCGTGTTGACGGTGTCCAAGGTGATGTCGTGGCTGGTGGCAAAGCCATCGGTTGAGTAGGCCAGGTTGACCTGGGGCACGGTGCCGGTGGTGGTCCAGCGGATCTGCTGCGGACTGTTGGTCGGCCAGGCCGTGCCGCCAGTGGGCACGGTGAGGGTCAGGGCAGGCGTGGCGCCGGACTGCCAGCGATTGTAGTAGACGTTGAGCAGGGGCGCAAACTCGTCCCGGGCCTTCTGGTTGCCGGCGGCGCTCGGATGGTCGCCGTCGGGGCCGGGATAATATAGCGTGCCGTCTCCATTACTGGTGACGTATTGGATGCTGCCGTTATAG
>JAHJIN010000595.1 GCA_018823415.1 Chloroflexota bacterium
CCCGGCCGCGGCGGACATCGTGCGGGGCACGCCGGGTGTCGCCCAGGCCACCGGCCTGCTGCGGCGCAACGTCCTGCTCCCGCCCAGCTTGAGTCCCACGACCGATCCGCGCCAGGCTGTCTCGGCCGTCACCGTCACCGGCCTGGACCCGGTCGATGCCCTCAAAGTCCGGGCCTTCCAGATCGGCGCCGGGCGCTTTTTGGAGCCAGGCGACGGGAACGCGCTGGTCGTCCCCCAAAGCCTGGCCGACAAGCTGGGCCTGGCAGTGGGCGATACCCTCACCCTACCCTCCTCGGTGGGCACGGCTGATTTCCAGGTGGTGGGCATCCTGAACGCTCGCTTTACGCTCGGCGTGGACGAGGTGTACGTATCCCTGGCGGCGGCCCAAAAGCTGCTCAACCAGCCCGGCGAGATCAACACCGTGGAGGCACTGTTCGCCGCCGGCGCAGATCGGGCCCAAGTGGAGGCCGACGTGCTGGCGCGCCTGGGACCGGCCTATCAGATCGGCCAGGCAGAGGCCGGCGCAGAGATGCTCGCAGTCCTCAACGTCGCCGAGATCATCTTTGATGTCTTTGGCCTGCTGGCCCTGGCGATGAGCGGCTTTATTATCCTCAACACCTTTCGCACCGTGGTGGCCGAACGCCGTCGCGACCTGGGCATGTTGCGGGCCGTGGGCGCGTCGCGCCGGACCATCCTGGGCCTCATCCTGACCGAAAGCCTGGTGCAGGGCGTCGCGGGCACGGCCATCGGGATGACGTTTGGGTTTCTCCTCGCGTCCCTGCTGACCCTGCTCATAGGCCCGCTCATGCAGCAATACATCCGCGTAGAGATCGGGCCGCAACTGCCTACCCTGGCAAACGTGGTCAGTTCGATTGTACTGGGCGTGGGCCTGACCGTGGCCGGGGGCTTTTTCCCCGCGCTGGCGGCTGGCCGCGTGACTCCGCTGGACGCCCTGCGCCCGGCCGTGGGCCGCGTGGCCGAGCAGGCGGCCAGCCGGTGGGCCATCGTGGGCGCGGCGCTGATCGTCCTGGCGACCGTGGGCTTGCTCTCTGGCAACTTGGGCCTGGCGGCGCTGGGCACGCTGCTCTTTTTGACCGGGCTGGTGCTCATTGCGCCGGCCCTGATCAAGCCCATCGCCAACACCTTTGGCCGGTTGCTGGGCCTGATCCTGGCCCGCGAGGGCCAGATCGCCCAGGGCAACCTGGTCCGTGAGCCAGGCCGGGCCGCCATCACCGCCTCGGCCATGATGATCGGCCTGGCGATCACTGTCGCCCTGTTTGGCGAGATCACCAGCATCTCTGCCATCTGGACCGAGTTTCTGGACACCAGCCTGGGCGCGGATTACCTGGTCATGCCGCATTCCCTGGTGTTGGGCGGCGGCAACCTGGGCGCGTCGGCAGAGCTGGCCCAGCAGATCGGCCAGACGCCCGGCGTCGCCGGCGTCACCACCCTGCGCCTGGGTACGGCCATGACCAAGGGCGCTTCGCTGCAGGTAATCGGGGTGGACCCGGCCACGTTCCCCACCCTCTCCGGCCTGTCGTTCAGCAGCGTGGGTGACCCGGCCGAGGCCTATGCCGCGCTGGGCCGCGAGCGCGCCATCATTACCAACGGCATCTTTGCCGCCCAGAACCAGGTGCAGGTGGGCGACGTGCTCACCCTCAAGACACCGGAAGGCGACCAGGATTATTTCGTGGTGGGGATCGGCATGGACTATTTGAACGCCAAGCTGGCGACCGCCTATATCTCGCAGGCCAACCTGGCGACGGACTTTCACCAGTCCTCGGACATGCTGATCATGGCGAACGCGACGCCAGACGCCGACAAGGTCGCTGTGCGGGCGGCGTTGCAGCGGATCGTGCAGGGCTACCCGGCCTTTACCCTGTTGGACTCGGCGGCCTTTCGCGAGACGCAGCTCCAGACCTTTAACGCCATGATCCCCATGCTCTATGCGCTGGCGTTCATCCTCGCTGTGCCGGGCCTCATTGCCATGATCAACACCCTGGCGATCAATGTCGTCGAGCGGACGCGCGAGATCGGGATGCTGCGGGCGGTGGGCAGCACCCGACGCCAGATCCAAAAGATGATCCTGGGCGAAAGCCTGTTGCTGGCGACCACTGGCGTCTCCTTTGGCATCCTGGCCGGCATCTGGCTGGGCTATGTCATGGCCGGCGCGATGACCGCGGCCGGGTTCGAGCTGCCATATCACTTTCCCTGGGCCGGGATACTGGCGGTTACGGCGGTGGGGCTGTTGTGCGGCGTGCTGGCGGCGCTGCTGCCGGCCCGCCAGGCAGCCCAGTTGGACATTGTGACGGCGCTGCACTACGAATAGGCGCCACGACCAGACGCAAAAACGCCCCGGATCGCTGATCCGGGGCGTTGGTTTTTGTGGCAGAGGCGCGATTGCATCGCGCCCCTTGTGCGCGAGACCTGGTTGGGCTATAATCAGGGGAGCAAGGATTCCGTGTACTCCAAGAGGAGTTTACGTTGCCCACCAATGTGATTTCCAGGCCCTATCGCGCGGCCGACCAGGCCGCCATGCAGGCGCTGCTGCGCGCATTCCCCAGCCCCTTTGAATCGTACCCCTCGGCCGACGAACTGCCCGAGTTGCTGGGGCCGCTGGACCCGGACGTGTTGCTCTGGGACCGGGATGGCGAGCTGGCCGGGTTTGCCTTCGTGGACAAGTACAACAACCTGATCCACCGCTTCCGGCCCGGCGACCTGACGGATGCCATTGAGCAAGAGTTGATGGCCTGGGCCGTGGAACGCATCCGGGCGCGCCGGGCCGGTGATGACGCCATCACCCTGGACGCCAGCGCCCACAGCGACGACGCGGCCAAGCTGGCGTTCCTCCGGCGCCACGGCTTTGGGCTCACTGACGTGCAGTCGCTTTTCATGGCGCGCTCGTTGACCGAGCCGTTCCCGGCACCGCAACTGCCGCCCGGGTTTTCCCTGCGCCCGCTGGCCGGCGAGGACGAGGTGGCCGCCTATGTCGCCGTGCACCGCGCCGCATATGGCACCACGCACATGACCGTGGAGGAGCGCCTGACCATCATGCACGAGCCGGCCTATCGCCCGGACCTGGACCTGGTGGCCGTGGCGCCCGCTCCGCGCGGCGCACTGGCCGCGTTCTGCATCTGCTTTATCGACGAGGCCGCGTTTGCGGCCGAAAACGCGCGGGC
>JAHJIN010000596.1 GCA_018823415.1 Chloroflexota bacterium
GTCACGATACAGACTGAGGATGGCGTCGGCCAAAGCCTGCGGCTGCTCCGGCTCCAGGCAAAGCCCGGCCTGCGCGTCTGCGATGAGCCGGGGCGCGTCGCCCTGCAAGTCAAGCGCCGTCACCACCGGCCGGCCGGCCGCCATGAGGCTCGGTATCTTGGAAGGCACCACCGGTGTCTTGACTGCGCTGCGGAGCGTGACCAGGCCCACGTCCGAGGCCTGCAGCACGGCCGGATAGCGGTCGCGTGGCTGCATGGGCAGCCAGGTGACGTGGCGTAACCCCAATTCTTCCCCCTTGCGCACCAGGCATTCCTTCTCGACACCATCGCCCACCAGGAGAAAGTGGATGTCATCGTGGTCGCGCAGCACATTCGCCGCATCCAGGACCACGTCCAGGTCTTGCGAGTGGCCCATCACGCCGGCAAACGAGACCACAAAGCAATCGCCCAGACCCAACTCTTGCCGCAGCGCGTTGTGCCGGGGACCCGGCCGGAGCCAATTCGTATCCACTGAGTTTGGCATGATGTGCGTGGCGGCGTCTCGACCGCCGTGGGCCAGCACGTAGGCGCGATTGCCGGCCGAGTGTACGGTGATGGCATCAGCGCGACGGTAGAGGAATCGCTCCAGGGCCTCGAAGAAGCGGATCAAGGCTCGCTGGCGCAGGATACCGAGATCGACGGCGCTCTGGGGAAAGAGATCCTGGACGTTCAGCATCAAGGGCGTGCCCCGGAGCGTTCGCCAGGCCCACGCCGCCAGGCCCAGTGGCAGCGGCGGCGAGTACACCAGAGCGACATCCGCACGCGGCGCCTTGAGGCCGGCCAACGCGAAACTGCCGGCGCAACTGAACTGCCAGAGCCCCCGGCCGATGGGTGTGTCCCGCGCCGCCTGGGGCACCACGATGCGGTACACATCCAGCCCGGCCATCGTTTCCCGTAGCCAGTGGCGACCCCGATATCGTTGCAGGTCGCCCTGGGCGTGATAGCCGGGGAACCCGGTGATCACGCTGATCCGGTGCCCCCGGTCCGCCAGGGCCTGCCCCAATTCGTAGAACAGATGGGCCGCCGACCCCACATCCGGCGGGAAATAGGCGGTCAGGAGGGCGATGTGCACGGCTCGACATCCAGACACGCGCGCAGGAACCCATCCGCGTCCACCGGCACCGCCACGCCCCGGGTGATAGACTCCTCCATGGCAAAAGTCGCCAGCGTGGTGGCGACATACTCGCGCAAGGGCACCGGCTGCGGCTGTCCCCGCGCAGGTGGCGGAAAAAGGTTTCCAGCTCGTGCACGTGCCCCCGGTCCACGCCGAACCCTCGCTTTCTGGCGGTCCGGCCGGCCCGGGTGACGCTGGCCGATTTAAAGTTCTGGATGACGGCCACTGCGCCCCGGCCAAAAACCTCCACGTACTCGCGGGGGAACGATTTGTCGCCCCCGGCCGCATAGACGATAGAGCCGACAGAGCCATTGTCCAGTTTCAGGCTGACCGTGATATTGTCGCGCTGGCTGGCGCCGGCCCCGGTCGCCGACGCAACGTACACCTCCACCGGCACACCGCCGGTCAGCATCTGGATCAGGTCTACAAAGTGGCACACCTCGCCGATGATGCGGCCGCCACCTTCCTCCGGATGGTGCACCCAATTGTCAGGGGGGGCGTACCCGGCGTTGCAGCGGCAATGAACCACCAATGGACCGGCGCCGCCGGCCAGCCGCTCCTGGACATAGCGCGTGGCCGGTGCAAAGCGCCGGTTGAACCCTACCTGCAGGAACCCGCTGCCTTCCTGCCAGGCCCGCAGCACATCCCAGAGGTCCTCGCAGTTCAGGGCCAAGGGCTTTTCCGCAAAGACGGCCTTGCCGGCTCGCAGCGCCTCCGCCGCGAGCCGGGCGTGGGCGCCGTGCCGCGTGAGCACGAAAACCGCCTGCACGGCCTCGTCCTGCAAAAGCTCCCGATAATCGGTGGTGCAATAGTCAAAGCCAAACTTGGAGCCCACGTGGCGGCCGCTGACCCCGGAGGCAGTGGCAACGCCGCCAAATCGCACCCCCTTGATCTGCTGCAGCGCCGGCAGCAGCGTGCCCCGGGCATACAGCCCGGCCCCAATCAGCCCCACTCCCACTACCGAGGGAACAGCAGGGACAGATTGCCCCTTCTGCAACGCGATCGTGTGGCTCGTATCCGCCTCGGGGCCATACGACAGCACCACGCCGATACAGGGCTCTGCCCCGGCCAGGATCATCTCATAGGCGTCGAGAGCCTGTTCAAAAGGGACCCGGTGGGTGATCAGCGGGTCCACCTGCACCCGGCCCTCTGCGACGAGGTCCAGGAACGCGGCCATGTTCCGCTGCGCTGTCCAGCGGACGTGGGGGAGCGGGTACTCGACGTCGCGCTCCTCATAGTCCGCATCGTACAGCCCCGGTCCCCAGGCCCGGGAGACGACGAACTCGATCTCTTTATCGTAAAACGGCTGGCGGGGGATGTCCAGGCTCACCAGGCCCGTCGCCACGATGCGGCCCCTCTCGCGGCACGCTTCGGCCGCCTGCTCGATAGGCTGGTTGCTCTCTGTGCTAGCCATGATGAGCACGCTGTCCGCGCCGTGCCCGCCGGTGAACTCGCGCACGGCAGACATCACGTCATCTGCGGCGTTGACGACTGCGTCAGCACCCAGTTCCCGGGCCAGCGCCAGCTTGTCGGCCGCCAGATCGGTTCCCAGCACCCGGCAGCCGCTGGCCTTGAGGGTCTGGACGGCCAGTTGCCCCAGCAGGCCCAGGCCAATGACCACCACGCGGTGGCCGATCTCCGGCCGGGCCAGGCGCACGGCCTCCAGGGCAATGCCTCCCAGAGCGACGAAGGATGCCTGCTCGAAAGAAACGCCTTCAGGGATCCGCGCGCACAGGTTACGCGGCACGCTGACCACTTCGGCATGGCTGGCATAACCGTGCCCGGCGCAGGCCACCCGGTCGCCGATGGTGAACCCGGCCACGCCATGGCCTATCTCCAGCACCACGCCGGCCGAGCTGTATCCCAGCGGCACCGGCGTATCCAGCCGCGCCCGGGATTGGCGATAGGCTTCGGCCAGCCCCTCCGTGCGGGCCCTGTCCACGACCTGCCTGACCCAGTCCGGCCGGGCCAATGCTTTGCCCAGCAGGTTCTTCTGAGCCACATCGATGATGGACTTTTCTGTTCCCACGCTCACCAGGGAGGATCGCGTCTGCACCAGGATCTGGCCGGGCATGACCGCCGGCGCGGCTACCTCGGCTATTTCCAACTCACCGGTGGCATAGTTTTGCAGTACCACGCGCATGGCAGTGCTCCACCTACTTGACCAAGGTAATGACGGTGATCCAGCAGTATGCCCCCAGCCCCGGCCAACGCCGCAAGAGCCAGTCGTCCAATGACTCCAACACGCGCAAGGCCAATTTGAAGACCGGTTCGACGGGGAGAAAGACAACGAGCAGCAACGTCAGGCCAAAATCGGCCCGACGCATCTCGGCAAAGGGCTCGCTCAGCAGCGCCAGGTCGTGGTCAGCCAGGGGTTTTTCGTCGCGGGTCCGGCGTCCCGGTGTCAGCCGGCGAAACAGATTGAGCAGCGGATTGCGGTTCAGCGGCTCCACAAACACGGCCCGGCCGCCGGGCCGGAGTACCCGCGCAATCTCGGGCGCGGCGCGCTCCACCTCCAGATGGTGGATGACCGACACCCCGTGCACGACATCGAAACTGGCCGCCTGGAAATCCAGTTGCTCCGCCGGCATCTGGTGCACTTGCACACTGGTCAGGCCCTGGGCCTGGACGAACTGGCGAGCAATATGCACCATCTCGTCCGAGACGTCGATGCCCACCACCTCCGCGCCATCTCGCGCCAGGCGCAGCAGGGTCTCACCCCGGCCGCAGCCCAGGTCCAGCACGCGCCGGCCGGGCAACGCGCCCAGTTGCGCGTAGGCGTATTCCGTGGCCCGCTGGCTGAGGCCCCAGCGGTAAAAGTAGGCGGCTGAGGCTTCCTGTGCCGTCGCTGCCTGATCGTGCCACTGGGCCTCCCGACGTTGGCGATCAGCCATTGGGGAGTGCGGGGTAGATTAAGTCGTAGAATTCTCCGATCGCCTCGACCACGTACATGCGCTGTTCCGACGTCAATTCGGCGTACATCGGCAACGATAGGATCTGGCTCGCTACTTGCTCTGTCACCGGCAAGTCGCCCTGCTTGTAACCTAAGTGGCGGAATGCCACCTGCAAATGACAGGGAACAGGGTAATGAATCCCCGTACCGATGCCTCGTTCTTGCAGGTGCGCCTTTAGCTCATCCCGACGTGGCGCCTGCACTGCGTACAAATGAAACACGTGCTCGGCATACCCGGCCACCTCGGGCAAGACCACCTGATCCAGGTCCGAAAGCAGCTCTGCATAGTGTGCCGCATGCGCCTGCCGCTGGGCATTCCAGTCGTCCAGATAGGGGAGCTTGGCGCGCAGGATCGCGGCCTGGATCTCGTCCAGCCGACCGTTCAAACCCACGATCTCGTGGTGATACCGTTGGGAAGACCCA
>JAHJIN010000597.1 GCA_018823415.1 Chloroflexota bacterium
ACGTTTTCCCGCGTCAGCAGGCCCACATCCGCGCCCGGTGCCAGGAATGGCCGCACATCAGCCACCACCACGTCCCAGGCCGCGCTGGTCAGCCGCTGGCTGACCGCCGCCCGCCAACTGGTTGCGGTCAGCGGTTCCCCGGGCCAACCGGTCTGCTGCAAGGCGTGGTTGAGCAGGACCAGGTTGGGCGCCGGCCAGTCCGGGTCGCTGAGATACCACAACAGATCGTACACGTCCCGCCCTTTGAGGTAGGGACGTGCCAGCACGGCGTGCAGCTTGCCGGCCAGCAGCGCGGCCCGGTCGTGGTGCTGCAACTGGAGCACCACGTGCCGCCGGACCACCGTGGTGGTCAGCCCGGCCCCGGCCGGCGGGTTCGTGTCTACCTCGATCTTGACCGCCAGCGCCTGGTCGCGGTGCGGCGACAGCCCCAACTCGTGAGGCAGGCCCCGAAAGCGCACGAAGGCACTGTGCACGGTCTTTTGGTCGCTGACCTTGAGGTCCACGGCATAGCCTTCGGCGGCAAACTCGGCCTGGATGGCCCGCAGATAGGCGCGAAAGTCGTACTGAGGCCGGGCCTGCTCCAGGGCGAAATCCAGGTCCTCCGAGTAGCGGGCGCTGGCGTACAGAAACCGCAGGGCGGTGCCGCCGTGAAAGGCCAGGGGGATCATGGCCCCGGCCCGCTGCAGGCAGCCCAGGATTCTGGCCTGGAGATATTCGCGAGCCACATTGTGGGCCTGAACTGGGGTAGGAACGGTGCGGACGAGTTCGGCGAGATGGTCTTTCATAGCGGCTCGTACTCCTGGGCCTCGGCGCGGGCCAGAGCGGTCACGTGGGCCGCGGCGCGCTGGAGCTTGGGGCTGGCGGCCTGGTCGGCCTGGCGGTGCAACTCGGCCAGGTCCAGGCGGTCCAGGTTTTGCAGGCGCAGCTCGCGCAAATAGCCCGGCGCATCGCCACCGGGCTGTAGGTGCACCAGGTCCAGCAGCGCCTTTTCTGGCATGGCGACAAAGGCGGATTGGCCGTCGCCCAGGTCGAGCTGGCGATAGCCGCGCCACAGGCCAGCCTTGAGGTGGCGAAACTCGTAGCGCCCCAGGGGCGTATCCCACTGGCCGGGCCGGGCCGTGGTGACGCTGGTGACGGTCGGCACGTGCTCTGGAATGAGACCATAGTAGGCCAGGGCCGATTGGCGGCTGACGTAGGAGGGGCGCACCAGGCGGTTGGCGACGAGAAAGGGGTGGGGCCGGGTTTTCTGAAAGGGCGGGGCCAGGGCATAGAGGCCCCGCCGCAGTTGGTAGAGGCGGCCGGCCCGGGTCCAGCGCGACAACTGGCGGCGCACGTGGGCCGGGTCCACGTCGCCGGCCAGGAGCAACGCCGTTCCAAAGACCGGCTCGGCGCCGACGATTTGCAGGAGGCGAGTGAATTCCATGCGCGTATGATACCACAGATGGCATGTTTTGGCAATGGAATCAGGCGATGAAAACGACCATCACCCTATCGGGGAGCTTTGGGTCTAGAGTGGGTTTAGGCGGGCCGGCCATCGGTCTCCTGGCGGGCCGGCTCGATCTCGCGGGCCAGTTCGGGCACCATGAGCGCCAGCCGCGCCAGCATAGAAACGCGCTGGCTCTGGCTCATCCATCTGGTTCTCCGCGCCATTGATTCAGCCAGCGCACCTGCCCGGACCAGTCGGCCGCGTCCGTCTCGGTCAGCAGGCGGTCCAGGGCCGCGATGAGGTCGGGCAGCGTCCAACTGGCCTGGGCGGCCAGTACGAGGCCACCGTGATGGGGGTAGCGTTGGGCCAGAATGGCAAAATCGCGAACATTGAAGGTGAACAGGCAGCGCCCCTGAGCGGTGGCGCCGAGCAATTGCGTCTCGTCGGTGGCGTCACGGGGCATCCAGTCGGTGGGGGTTCGCGTGACGTCGTGCCCCCGGTCTACCAGGGCCTGATGCAGCACCCGGCTGGCAGTGTCCGCGTCCAGATGCAGTTTAGGCCGGGGCATTGACCGGCTCCAGGGCGCGCTCGGCCGCCAGGCGGGCGTCGATTTCGGGGCGGTGGGCCCGGTAAAAGGTCAGCGCTTCCTGGACCTGGGTCAGGGGCAGGTCGTATTCGGCGGCAATCTGGGCCGGCGCCAGCCCCCAATGCTGGTGGGCGACGACCACCGTTTGCACGCGCACGCCGGCGCCGCGCAGCACCGGCACCGGCTGCCCGCTGGCCCCGCGCCGATAGGTGATGTGGGGAAAGGCCGGGTCATCAAGCTGCTGACCGAGGGCGCTCACCTTTTCGGCCACGGCCCACAGGATGAACTGGTTGAGGGACACGCCCTGGTTGGTGGCCCACTGTTCAGCCTCGGCCTTGAGCTGGACTGGCAGATTCAGGGGATAGCGAGCCATAGGAGCCTCCACTACTGAGTATATGAAGTCTTATAAGACATCATATACCACATCGCCATGCTTGTCAAGCACAGCCAACTAGAGTTTAGAGCAAGAGCAAGTAGCCCGCGTACCCTGGCGCGTCACCTACAAGCGCACTCTAGCTCTCGCTCGTTCGATTTCTGCACGAACTTGCCCACGTCGTGCAGCAGGGCCGCCAGGGTCACTCGTGCTTTCTCTCCTGCCAGGGCAGTCAGGTGGTGGAAATCTGGTGCCGGCGCTCCTCGGTGCGCAGCAGCGTCGCCAGGCGACGGTAGACGGTCTGGTAGCGGTCAGGAATGTCCAGGTGAAACAGCGCCAGATCCTGGAGCAGGTCTCGCAACTCGGCAGTCCCGGCGCGGGCGCCGATGAAATAGTCGCACAGCGCGGCTTCGATGTAGGCAAACTCGATGACCGCCGCCAACTGCCACAAGAACCGCCGCCGGTTGTCGCGCCGGGTCATGGCCGGCGTGTACGCCACCGACTCGTGTTCGTTCTCCACCAGCACCCAGTCGCCAGCAAAGAGCGCCCGGTCGGTGCGCGAGCAGGCCGTGACCACCGTCACGTCCAGATCGGCCAGCTCGAGCGTCGCCAGCCGGGCCATCTCCTGGGTGTGCTCGGGGCGCGCCAGGGGCGGGTCGGTGACATAGACATAGAGCAATCCCCAGTCAGACAGCGGCCGACGGAGGCGCCGGTGCTGCCGGGGCTGGCCGAACAAGCCCTGGCTCAAGGTCTCGCGCACCCGGCGCGTCAGGCCCACCTCATCGACCGACTCCTCCTGGCCCCGATGCCCAACGAGAAACTGGGCATGAGGCCGGCTGGGTCGCACCCGAGACACCAACTCTACCAGGCGCTCGGTGGTCATCCCGGCCGGGTCGCGCAGCCGGACGCCGGTAAGGATGCTGACCATGCCGGTGGGGAACAGGTGGACGTGCACACTGCTCTCGGTGTACACGTTGCCCAGCACCCGGGCTGGCCCCACCCATTGGACCTGCCAGTGCGGGTCGATCAGGTACGGCACGTGACCGCGCTGCGAGAGATGGGGCGCCAAAGGTAGCGGCCAGCCCCGCGCGTCGCCGGCCACGATGCGGCCCAGGCCGGGGATGAAACGCTGGGCACCTTCGGCCTCAGGATCGTACAGATACCAGGTTTCGCGGTCCCGCTCGCGCAGGGTGGCCGGGTCGGCCTGGGCCAGGGCCGTCAGCGGAGGCCGCAGGGCCGCCGGGCTTTCCAGAAAGGCCGGGAAGAAAGCCAGCGTGGTCCAGAGCAGATACGCCTCTTGAATGCGCACCGGCGCGGCTGAGACCACTGGCTGGGGCGCCGGTACAGCAATGTCCCACAGCACGCCGTCGGGGGCGCGCAGGAACAAGGTGGGCGTGGCCCAGTCCACCTCCCCGCGCCAGTCCTTCTTCAGGCCGGCCAGCGAGGCCATGACTCCTTTGCGACCCTCGGTGACGGCCGCGTCCACCGGATAGTCGTCGGCCAGGGCCCGATAGAACTCGCGAGCAAAGGCCAGGGCGCTGTCGTCATAGACGTTGAACTGGTTGGCGATGACAGCCGGCAGCCCGGCCCGCACCAGCGCCTGGGCCACACCCCGAAAGACATCAATGGTATCGGCTGTCGCCGTCTGGCAGGCGTTGAGCACCACCAGCCGC
>JAHJIN010000598.1 GCA_018823415.1 Chloroflexota bacterium
CTTGTCGATGGCCAACGTGCGGGAGCTGCTCCAGGCGGTCTGGCCGCTGCACCAACTCACACCAGCGGAGGCGCAGCAATTAGTGGTCAACCAGTTGATCAACCGCGCTCGATCCACGCACAGCCGGCTCAAGGCGCAAAGTCGCTCGCCAACATAAAGTGTGCAATTGTCAACGTACAGCACCGCCTAATCTAACATTGTCAAGCTACTGACTCCCATCCACTCCTTATCCCGATAAACTGGTATCCACGCGCTCGATACCAGCACTCTTCAACACGATTATGCCCGTATTCTTGGTCGTAGTGGCCCGTGGGATCGACATATCGTAGAGGATTGTTTCGGACATAGGAGTACCGATTCAAGTTCTGCGGATTCCCCGCCCCCGGCACCACCGCATCCGCACTCCATGATAGGGCAGATCGTCCGCATTGTCAAGCTTTTGGCCCGCATCGAGTATGACAGGTTTGCACATCCCGCCCGAAGCGGGTATAATGCGCCGACTGAAGGAGGGTTTGTCGTGCGGCACGCCGGGTTGCCCCTGCTGATTATCGCCCTGAGCTGCCTGAGCCTGGCCCCGGGTCCACCAGTCCTGGTGGACGCCGAGATTCCGCGGGCGCCCATCACAGCGGCGCAGGTGCGCCAGATCGACCGCCTCCAGCAGACGCCGGTCCTGACTGCCGGCGCGTCCCTCCTGGCCGACGCCGCCACCGGCCAGGTGCTATACGCCCACAACGCCGACACGCCGCGCCCGCCGGCCAGCCTCACCAAGGTCATGACGGCCCTGCTGGCCCTGGACGAGGGCCAAGGCGCGCTCACCGAGACCGTGCGCATCCCGGCCGGGATTCAAACGCCCGGCACCTCGGCCGGCCTGGCCCCGGGCGAGGCGCTGACCCTGGAAGACCTGCTCTATGGCCTGCTGCTGCCCTCTGGCAACGACGCGGCCCGGGCCGTGGCCCTGCACATCGGCGGGACCGAAGAGGCGTTTGTGGCACAGATGAACGCCCGGGCTGCCAGCCTACAGATGACCGGCACCCATTTTGCCAATCCGCACGGGCTGGATGATCCCACGCATCTCTCCACGGCCACCGACCTGCTCATCCTGACCCGCGCGGCGCTCCGGTATCCCACCTTTGCCCACATCGTCGCCACGCCAACCTATGCCGTGGCCGGGCACGAGTGGGAGAATCGCAACCAATTGCTGACGCAATACCCGGGCGCCGATGGCGTCAAGACCGGGACCACGGACGCGGCCGGGGAATGCCTCATCGCCTCCGCCAGCCGCGACGGCCATCGCCTCATCGCCATCGTCCTGGGCAGCACCGACCGCTATGCCGACGCCCAGGCGCTGCTGGACTATGGCTTTGCCGAGTATACGCGGGTGCGGCTGGACCTGCCCCCGGGCGATTTCCGGCGCGTGCGCGATGCTGGCGGCGCCAGGGTCCCTCTGGGCCTGTATGACGAGGTCTGGATCATCCTGCCGCGCTGGCAGCGCGACCACGTCCGCTCGTTTCTCTTGTTGCGAACGCCCATCCCGGTGCCGGGCAGCGACGTGCCGGCCGGCATTATCGAGTTCACGCTGAACGGCCAGACGATAGGCTCTTACCCGGTCTTTGTCCTGGCCCGCGAGGCCCCGTGAGCCGGCCCACGCACCTCACATCTCGCCCGCAGCCGCGGCCGCGGCCGCGGCCAAACCGCTGACCACGCTGGTAAAGGCCTCCTGCCGCACGATCCGGGCCTCGCCGAACAGCCGCGCCAGAAGCCGCTGCACGCTGGGGATCAGGCCCGAGCCGCCCGTACACAGCACCACATCCACGTCGGTCACCGTGATACCCGCCTCGTCCAGCGTGTCATAAAGGCCTCGTTCTATCTGGCGCAGGCGCGGCGCGATGACCTGCTCAAACTCGCGACGGGTGATCCGCTCATAGATGTCGATGGCCGGTCGCTGAAAGTCCAGGATCGTCTCAGGCACATCGGACAGGGCACATTTGGCCGCCTCGATCACCATGAACAGGTCCCAGCCATAGTTCCGCGCCACCAGGCTGATGAGCGCCGCCACCTGGGCCGGCTCGGAGGCGACGCGCTGCACCTCCTGAAGAAAAGCCATCAGCTCACGCTGATTGAGTTGGTGTACCGTGTGCCAGCTCCGCAGGTGATCAAAGATGTGCCGGGGCAGCGGCAGGCGCTTGCCAAGCTGGCCCTGCCAGGTCACAGCGGCCCCAAAATAACCCAGCAAGCGCTGTTCCATCAGGTCCTCGTTCAGCGTGGTCCCGCCCACGAGCAGGCCCCCCACGCCCAGCACGGACCCGGCGTCACCCGGGCCGGCCCACCGGATCACGCTGAAGTCCAGCGTCCCTCCGCCAAAATCAAACACCAGCGCCGTTTCCGCTCGCCGAACCTGCTGGCGATAATGCCAGGCCGCCCCCAGCGGCTCGTAGAGGAATTGGATGTCGGTAAACCCGGCCAACTCGGCGGCCCGCCGCAACCGGGCCTCGGCCAGAGCATCGGCGGTGGGGTCCTGGGAAAAGCGCACCGGCCGGCCCAACAGTACCGCGTTTTCGACGTGCCCGAAATGGGCGTCGGCCCGGTCCTTGAGCGCGCGCAGGATCAGCGCCACCAGGTCCTCCAGCCGCAACACCTGCTCGCCAATGCGCGTTCCCTCAAACGAGGCATCTACCAGCGACCGTTTAAGAGTGTGAAAAAACCGCCCGGGCGGCGAGGCCGCCACGTCAAATTGGACGTATTCGCCGCCAAAGACCGTCTCGATGATCTGCGGCTGGACCACGCGCAATGGAACAACGAGTTGCCCGGCCGTACGTGTCACATAAGATTCGACAGCCGGATAGCCAACGAGTGCCGGGAATCCCGGTTCGAAAAACAAGACTGACGGAACTATCGCGGGATTTGATACGCCGGGAGAGATCGGAACCAGGACCAGGCCATTCTCTGTCATGCAACCCACCGCCGAGTTTGAGGTACCAAAATCTAGCCCGTATGGCATGTTCACCTCTTTTCCTATAATA
>JAHJIN010000599.1 GCA_018823415.1 Chloroflexota bacterium
TACGGGATGATGAACGTCTGCAATCGGGCAGCCTGCGCCAGCACCGCCGGGTCGGCCCAGTTGGCGACCATGACATCGGCCAGAGCGACCTGATCCTCAGCTCCCTGCAGGCCGGCGGGACCTTCGCCAACCAGGGCGCCGTCGGCGTTCAAGAACGTCGGCGGGACGAACACGGCAACGCCGGGGTCGAGCTGCGCGTGCAAAAGCGCCAGATGGGCCTCGTCAATGGGGTAGAGATACAAAACATTCATGGGCGTGATTATACCACTGGTGTCAGGGATGCGCCATCACCAGGGGTACCGATGTGACTCAGGCATCGCGTTCCAGGACGGCGGGCAGGTCCAGCAGGGTGTGGATGACCGGGCAGCCAGCGTCTTCCGGCACCGGGCGACCGTCGCGCACCAGCAGGACTGCGTCCAGTCCGGCCCCGTGCGCCCCGCGCACATCAGCGCGCAGGCTGTCGCCAACATGGACGGCGCGGGCCGGGTGGGTGTTGGTGACGGCCAGTGCGTGGTGGAAAAACGATGGATGGGGCTTTTCAAACCCCACCCGGGCTGATGCCAGGACGGCGTCGAAATGCTGGTCCAGGCCCAGGTCCGCGCAAATGGCCGGCAGGTGCCAGCCCCAGTTGGAGATAATGCCCAGGCGATAGCCCCGGGCACGCAGTGCTGCCAGGGCCGGCCGCGTGTCGTCGTACAGGCGATAGGCGTCGGCCTGGCTAAAGAGGTTATAGACATGGTCGCAGATGGCATCGATCTGCTGGGTGACGCCGACTCTGGCCAGGATGTGCCGGTCGATATCCTGCATCCACAGGCGGTCGGCCTCTTCCGATGGCTCAGGCCAGATCATGGGTTCATCGTCCAGCACGCCCGACCAGACGTGGCGCATGGCTTCTTCCAGGGCCGACAGCGGCACATCCTGACCGGTCAGATCGTGGATGGCCCGGGCCATGATGGCTTCCATAGAAGGTGCAATGTCCACCAGCGTGAAACCCATATCTAGGAAAACGGTGTCGTAGCGCATGAGGGGCTCCTTGTTGTTGACGTGGTCTGGGCTTTGTGTTACACTGGGCCGCGACGAGGTGTTATTGTACCACAGATGGCGGCAAAGGCCAACTGGAAGGCTGCGATGCGGGACGCTGGCTACCAATCTCTGGACCATACGGCTGACGTGAGCCTGCGCGTGTGGGCGCCCACGCTGCCGGCACTGTTCGAGCAGGCGGCCCGGGGCATGATGGCCCAGATGCTGGATGTGAGCGCCGTGCCGCTCACGCAGCGGCGGCGCGTGTGCGTGACGGCGCTGGACCGCGAGTCGTTGCTGGTGGAATGGCTCAACGAGCTGCTCTATCGGCGCGAGGTGGACGGTGAGACGTTGGTCCGCGCGTGCGTGGTGCGGTTGTCGGACACCGAGTTGGAGGCCGAGGTAGAGGGCGGGGTTGCTGCCTCGGCCGGGGTGTTTCATCCGATCAAGGCCGCCACGTATCATGATCTGGTGGTCCGCGAGGTGCCGGCTGGCTATGCGGCTACCATCGTGTTCGACGTCTAGGGTCGGTTTGGATCAACCAGGCGCCCCACCGGAACCCGGTGGGGCGCTTTTGTGCTTGTAGAATGCGCCGGTCTAGCCCGAGGCTGGCATGGGGATCACCAGTCGTTGCCCCACATAGATGCGGTTGGGGTCGGTGATATTGTTCATGGCGGCGATGGCGTCCACGGTAGTCCCATAGCGCGCGGCAATGTCCCATAGCGTGTCGCCCCACACCACGAAATAGACCACCTGGCCGCTGGGAGTGGGGGTGGGCGCCACGCCCTTGGGGATGACAAGTTGCTGACCCACATAGATCAGGTTGGGATTGGCCAGGCCGTTCCGCTGGGCAATGACCTCTACCGTGGTGTCATAGGCTATGGCCAGGCTCCAGAGGGTATCACCCTGGCGCACCTGGTACAGGATTTCGTTACTGGCGAGTTGGACGTCGCCGGCTGGCAGCGAGGTGGGGGCGCCAGCGGCAGACACAGCCGTGGAGCGCGGGGTGGGGGTTTTGGTGCCGGTGCTGGCCGCCGAGATGCCCACCGGCGTATTGCCGCCCACCGGCGTGGTCGTGCCGGTCGAATGAGCCGCCGAACCGGTCACAATCCAATACGCCCCGACCGCCAGGATTGCCAGGATGAGCAAAATGGGAATGATCACCGAGAGTCTGAGCATGACGGCCTTCTGCCAAGAAACTTGGAGCTGCGTCGAACTAGCATAGCGCATACTAGAAGTTTCTTGTCGAAAAAACTGTCCAGCGCGGCAGCGCCGGGCTTGCAATGTGCATAGTGCCGGGGTTCAAGCAATTCCATTATATCACATGGCACCGGGCATGTCTATACTTGATGTAAGGTTTGCCTCATTCGCTCAAGGCCCTGCTCTGTCAATGTGCCTGGGACGTGGCATTGACCAACCCAAAAGGTACCA
>JAHJIN010000600.1 GCA_018823415.1 Chloroflexota bacterium
CGCGCGTCGTCAAACGCAAGATGTCCAAGTTCAAACTGAAACGGCCCGAACATGCCCACTGGCCGCAACCCACCAAATCGTTCGCGGAAGCGGTGGTGATCCTTAACTGAACCGTCTTGGGCCTAACCCCAAGACGGGGTTCAGATAAGACTGGAGTAGAGCCTTCAGGCGGGTATTTCGCGAGCCAAACCAGCTAAGGCAATTCCAAGAAAATAATGATCCCAGTTGAACCTCAGACAAAATGCGGTTGGGCGTAGTTGATGCATTTCATGGGAATTGCTCAAGCTTTTCCTCCCAACTGGCAAGTGTTTTCTGAGAGTTGGTTAACTCGCCGGCAAGTTTTGGGATCATTTAAAAACCGGAAAAGCCTAAAGCTTCGACTCCAGCACGCTAACTGAACCGTCTTGGGTCTAACCCGTGAAATTCTTGTACAATGAGCAAGAATTCAAGTGTCAACTCGGTTGGCTCTGGCGTGTCCAGGTTAGGGAGGAACTGCCACGCGCGCAGCGCACCCCGTAGCACGAAAATAGGCATTCCCGCTGGTCCAGGCACAGCCCCCTGCGGGCGGGCCAGCGGGCCAGCGACGGACCACAGTCCGTCGCGAGCAGGAGCAATCTATTTACGACGGAGGAATACCATGACCGAAGAACCTATTCACATCCTGTACGTAGACGACTATCCGCTCGACCGCGAGCTGGTGCGCGATGCCCTGGCACAGGGGCCGGGGCAGTTCCAGATGACAGAAGCCGTCACCCGCGCCGAGTTTGAGGCCCGGCTGGCTGATGGCCGCTATCAGTTGGTGTTGACCGATTTCAACATCCTGGGCTTTGACGGCCTGCAGGTGTTGGACGCCGTGCACGCCCGCGACCCGCACCTGCCGGTGGTCATTGTCACCGGCACCGGCTCCGAAGAGGTAGCGGCGGAGGCCATGAAGCGGGGCGCGGCCGACTATGTGATCAAGGTTCCCAAGCACATCCGCCGCCTGCCCCTCACCATCCAGGCCGTCCTGGACCGACGGCTCCTGGAGCAAGAGCGCCAGCAGGCAGAGAAGGCGCTCAGAAAGAGCGAGACTGCCCTCTTGGAAGCGCAGCGTATTGCCCGGATTGGAAGCTGGGAGTACGATATTGCCACCGACACCCCGGCGTGGTCCGAGGAAATGTTTCGCATCTTTGGGTGGGATCCATCGCTCGGCGAGCCATCCTGGCTGGAACATCGTTCCCGCATTCACCCGGAGGATTGGGACCACGTCGATGCGGTCGTGCGGACAGCCATTGGCGAAGGGATTCCCTACAATACGGAATTTCGCACGATACATCCCAACGGGGACGTTCTGTGGTGTCAGACCATCGGCGAGGTGGTCCGAGATGACGGCGGCGAGATTATGCAGCTTTACGGCACCGTGCAAGACATCACCGCGCGCAAGCAGAATGAGGAGGCGCTGCGGGAGAGCGAGGAGAAATATCGCACCCTGTTTGACAGTGTGCCAGTGGGACTCTACCGTACCACCCCGGCCGGCCGGGTTCTGGATGCCAACCCGGTCATGTTGCAGATGGTGGGATACCCGGAACAGACGCCATTTGCCGAGATCAACGTGGCCGATTCTTATGTTCATCCCGAGGATCGGCAGCGTTTTCAGGCCCTGCTGGCGCGCGATGGGGTGGTGCACGATTTTGAAACCCAGTTGTACCGTCAGGATGGGACGATCATATGGGTCGAGATGAGTGCTCGAGCCGCAACCGATGCGGACGGCCGGGTGTTGTACTACAAAGGGAACCTGAAGGACATCACCGAGCGCAAGCAAATGGAGGCGCAGATCCGCCGTCACGCCCGGGAGCTGGAGGAGCGCGTGGCCGAGCGCACCGCCGAGCTGCGCATGCTGGTGGATAGCATGGCCGGCCGCGAGGTCCGCATGGCCGAGCTAAAAGAGGTGATCCACCAATTGCGCGCCCAACTGGAGGACGCCGGGCTCACGCCGGCAGCCGACGACTCGCTGGCCCCGTGGATGGACGAGTGAGCCGGCCGGCGCCGGATCGCCTGGTGTACGACCCAAGATAGGAGGCCAGCATGGCCAAATGGCGTCTTTCCCCACGGATTGGGATCATCCTGAACCTGGGCCTCGGCCTCGTGTTCGCCCTGGCTGCGGTGCTGGTGGTGGTGCTGGTCAACCAGAACATGCACCAGCAGGCGCTGGTCGAGGCGGAAGCCAAATCACGCGTGCTCCTGGATCGCAATCTGGCGACGCATACCTACTTTTCGCAGGTCCTCAAGCCCCGGCTGTTCGAATGGACCGCGCCCTTTCGCCCGGCCGACTATTTCGAACCGAGCTGGATGTCGTCCACCTACGCTGTCCGGGAGATAGACCAGTACTTTCGGGCACTCAGCCCGGCCGGCTACTATGTCAAGGACGCCGCCATCAACGCCCGCAGTCCAGAGAACGAGGCCGACGCCTACGAGCGGGCGTTCCTGGATGAGTTGAACGCCAACCCCACCCTGGAGGCTCGCTCGACGGTGCGGACGATAGACGGCCAGCCCTACTTGACCGTGCTGCGGCGCGGCGAAATGCTGGAAGCCGCCTGCCTGCGCTGTCACGGCGATCCGGCCGACGCGCCCGGGGACCTGGTGCGCATCTATGGCCCGGACCGCAGCTTTGGCCGCCAGGTAGGTGAAGTGATCAGCGCG
The DNA here is from genome assembly GCA_018823415.1 of Chloroflexota bacterium. Classification (GTDB taxonomy): domain Bacteria; phylum Chloroflexota; class JAHJIN01; order JAHJIN01; family JAHJIN01; genus JAHJIN01. Next base: position 2,680 of record JAHJIN010000600.1, read on the forward strand.
ATCTCGATCCGCGTGCCGCTGGCTGCCGCCTATGCCAGCGCCGACCAGGTTTCGTGGCAGCTCTCGACGCTCCTGCTGCTGCTGCTGGGCGCGCTCTTTGTGGTGCAGTTTGGGCTCTACCGCTGGCTGTTGTTGATGCCGTTGGCGACCATCCGCAACAAGGCGCTCCAGATCGCCACCGACGAGCGCCATCTGGGCGAAGAGATTCCCCGGTTCTTTGGCCGGGAGCTGCGCGAGCTGGCCCAGGCCTTCAACGCCCTGTCCATCAACCTGCGCCGCGACCGCGACCAACTGGAAGAGCACGTCCGCGAGCGCACAGCCGACCTCCAATCCGCCAACGAGCAACTGACCCACGAGGTCGCCGAGCGCCAACGAGTGGAGGAAGACCTGCGCCGGGAAAGGGATTTTGCCGAGGGGCTGGTGGCGATGGCGCAGGTCATCGTGCTGGTGCTCGATCTGGATGGGCACATCGTCCACATTAACCCGTATCTGGAGGACATCTCTGGGTATTGCCTGGCGGATGTGCAGGGCTGGGACTGGTTCGCCACTTTTTTGCCTGCTCGCGACCAGGCGCGCATCCGCGAGTTGTTCTTGCAGGCCGTGGACGATGTCCAGACCCAGGGCAATGTGAACGTCATCGTGACCCAGGACGGCCGCGAGCGCGAGATCGAATGGTACGACAAGACCCTCAAGGACGCCAGCGGGCGCGTCATTGGCTTGCTCAGTGTGGGGCGCGATATCACCGAGCGCCAGCAGATGGAGGCGCAGATCCATCGTCACGCCCAGGAGTTGGAGGAGCGCGTGGCCCGGCGCACCGCCGAGCTGCGCACCATCGTGGACAGCCTGGCTGGCCGTGAGATCCGCATGGCCGAGTTGAAAAAGGCCATCCGCCAATTGCGCGCCCAACTGGAGGACGCCGGGCTCACCCCGGTGGCCGACGACCCACTGGCCCCGTGGATGGCCCCAGAAGAGGGAGAACCATGAGCGAAACCTACGAGATTGCCCGCCGCCGCAAGCTGCTGGATGTCCTGCTGGCCGGCATGTGGCTGTTCACGCTGACCATCCTGGCGGCCCTGCTTGTGCTGGTGGCCCTGGGGCCGGTGCGCCTGGAGGAGAGCCTGTGGTTCTATCCGGGGGCGCTGGGGGTGTTGGCCGGTATCCCCATCCTGTTCGTCATCAACCGGCGCTGGTCTGCTGATCTGGCGAGCGTGCTACTGCTGATCCTGATGACCATCGCCATTACGTTCACCGACGAACCGGTCCAGGTCGTACAGGGGCGTGCCTTGTTCATGCTGACCATCCCCATCCTCCTGAGCAGTGTCCTGCTGCGTCCCTGGGCCAGTTTCGTCATGGTGGGCCTGATCAGCCTGCTGCTCACGGCTATTGCGCTGGGTGTGCCGCTCGGGCCAGACGCGGTGGGGTCGTTGCCGTTCACGGCCGGCGCCTTTATGATCGTCGCGCTGGTTGCCTGGCTGGCGGCCCGCAGCCTGGAGCGCGCTCTGCAAGATGTGCACGTCACCAGCGCGGCGCTGCGCGAGAGCGAAGAGCGGTTCCGGCTTATGGCCGAGACCAGCTCCGACCTGCTCTTTCAGCTCGACCTGGAGGGTCAGGTCACCTACTGCTCGCCGGCCGTGGAGCGGGTGCTGGGCCTGGCGCCAACCGAGGTAGTCGGCACCCACCTGGCACGCTATTTCCCGGTTGACCAGTTGGCCCAGGCAATGGCGAATTTTGAGCGGGCCACCGCTGAGAGCGTCATGGTCATCGCGGCGGAGGTGGTGGGCAAGGCCGGCACGCCGATCATGGTGGAGGCCTATTTGGTGCCCATCGTCCGGGATGGGCGGGTGGTAGGGGTCCAGGGAACCGCCCGCGACGTCAGCGAGCGCAAGCAAGCAGAGGCCGAGATTCGGGCCAGCGAAAGGTTGCTGCGCACGATCACGGCCCACTCGAACTCGTATCTCTCGATTATCGAAAAGGATCTGACGCTTGGCTACACGGCGGGCAAGGAATTTGCCCGGCAGGAACAGGATCCGGCCAGCTTTGTGGGGTTGACGTTGGAGCAGGTATTTGGCGAGCAAGCGCCCACTGTGCGAGAGCATTATATGCGGGCGTTTGCCGGGGCCGAGGTCGAGTTCGAGTTGTACTTCAACGGCGAGTATCAGCACTATACGGCTGTGCCCTTGGTTGACGAGCACGGCGCGATACCGCGCATCCTGTCCGTGGTGGAAAACATCACCGAGCGCAAACAGGCGCAAGACCAGCTCCAGCGCCACGCCCAGGAGTTGGAGGAGCGGGTGGTCGAGCGCACCGCCCAGTTGCAGGACCAGATGGCGGAAGCGGCCCGGCTGAACCGGGCCCTGTCCAACCTGCTGGGGGACCTGCGAGCGGTCAACCGTCACCTGGAAACCGTGAGGCAGAACCTGCAGGAGGCCAACGAAGAGTTGGAGGCCTTTGCCTTTTCCGTGGCCCACGACCTGCGGGAACCGCTGCGGGGGATGGAGAGCTTTGCCCAGGCCCTGCTGGACGACTATGGCAGCCAGTTGGACGCGCTCGGCCGGCGTTACGCCAGCCGCATCATCGCCGCCACCCGCCAGATGGATACGCTGGTCCGGGACCTGCTGAGCTACAGCCAGCTCCGCGATGCCCAGCTACAGGTCCGGCCGGTCAATCTGCAATGGGTGGTGGGCGAGGCTCTGGCCCAACTGGAGGTTTCCATCCGGGAGCAGCAGGCCCAGATCACGGTCCAGGAACCGCTGCCCCTGGTGCTGGGCCACCACACCACCCTTACCCAGGTGGTGGCCAACCTGCTGGCCAACGCCATCAAGTTTGTGGCGCCCGGCGTGCAACCCCA
>JAHJIN010000601.1 GCA_018823415.1 Chloroflexota bacterium
GGTCAGTAGCATGCGGCCCTGTTTTGGGGTGTACCACGGTCCCGGGCGCACCAGGTCGGCCACTCGCGCGAGCAACTCGTCGGTATCCAGCACCCCCTCATAGGTCAGTAGCCCCTGCATCGCGAACAGCAGGCTGCCCACCTCGCTCCAGTAGCGCCGCTCCACCTGGGCAGCAAAAGGCGGCAGAGGCAGCGCACCGCCCTGGTAGGGAAGCTGGATCGAGTACGTGATCTCGTAGCCGGCGCGCGCCCGGCCGATGGCCTCTGCATCACGCCACGCACCCGGTAGGGTCAATTCGAGCAGTTTGCGCTGCTCGCCGCGGACCAGCCCGTAAGTGGTGACGTGCCGGGCGCTCACCCCATACTCGTCCCGCAGATCGTCAATGAGGCCGGCCAGTTGGTCGGTGAGGCGCTCGGGGCGCGCCGGTTTCTTGAGTTGGTTGTTCACCGAGCAGCCGGAACGTTTTTCGCAGTGACACAGGATCGCCAGGCCGTCATTGGCTAGCTGCCACTGGCGGTAAGCGATGGTAGCCTGTTCCGGCGAGAGCACATAGGCGGTCAACAGGGGGGTATCTGGCTCCACATAGGCGGCGATCTCGTGGCCGGTGACGCCACGCCGGGGCTGGTCTGGGGGACGATTGGCCGGCTGACGGCTTTTTCGTTTGGGCGGCTCGGCCGGCTTTTTGGGCGCTGGCGTCGGTTTCGGCTCGACCGGCGGCAAGTGGGCCGGCTCGCCGTCCGCCGCGTGACAAAGCTCTTGGTGCTCCTGGCAGGTACCGCGCCCACACGTCTGGCAACGGATGAGGCTGCGCCGGCAGACGGGCCGGTCGCAGACCACGCAGTGGTCCATCTGGTCGGCGCAGAGTTGGCAATACACGCGCTTGCAGTCCACGCATTGCTCGGCCAGCAGGCAGGCCGGGTGCGCCAGGTGCCCCGAGACGCACAGGTGCAGCGTCTCGCCCGGCCGGTGGCATACGTCGCAGACCAATGGCTCGAGGCGATGCTGGAGCGGGTCCCACACCAGTGTGCGCTGGATTTGCGTAGCGCGGTTGGCGACCCGCACCGGCAGGAGCACCTTGGGCTGCGCTACCAGGAGCAGGTTGATCAGGTCCAATTCCACCCGCAGATGATACTTGGCGGTCACGTCGGCCAGCTTGGCGGCGCGTTCGGCGCACGTGGCGGCGAGCTTGTCCGCCAGCGCCGGCCGCCGGTCCGGCAGCGCACCTTGCAGCCGGCGTTCCAGCCGGCGCTCCAGGTCATCATAATACTGCGTCAGTCGCGCCTGGTCCAGTTCGAGAAAATGAGCAGCGCGCGCTTGCAGGCGATCCAGCGCCCCAGCCAGCTCATCCAGCGCGGCGTGGGTGGCGCGCTCCAGCAAGGTTGCAAGGGTTGCCGGAGTCAGGGGCCTGTCCCCGGCGGACAGGGAATGGGTATCGGCGGTCCAGCGCAGCGGTTCTGGTGGCAGATGGGGAAAGCCGGGCTCAGTGGACAGCATGGCGTGCTCGGTCACGCGCGCGGCGTGGCCGCCTTGCACGTCCATCCACACGGAAACGAGTTGCTCGCGTTTTTCGTCAGTGATGAGAGCCGCCTTGAAATTGAAGCGCAGATAGTGGCACAACGCTGGCCGCTCGACCTCACGCGGCAACTCTTCCAGACGGGCGTTGGGCAAAGAGAGCTGCTTGCGGCCCAACGCCAGCAGGCCGTGTTTGTCCAGGCGCACGTCGTTGAGATATGCCTGGGCGTTGGCCGGCCGGGCGCGCAGTTCCTCGGCCAGGGCTTCCACCAGCGGGTGGCCATAGCCCACGAGGGTTACCGGCTCCAGGGTCGAGGCCGGCCCACTCCCCACGGTCTCGTCAAAGGCCAGCCGCAAATAGTCCGGCACGTGCCAGCGGCGGCCGGCCGCCTCTGGCAGCAGCACGTCGTGGATGCCATAGGCCGGCGGCTCCACAATGGACCCGGCCTGTTGCAACGCGGTCAGCACGAAATCAGTCAGTTCGTTCATTCTGCCACAAAGTCCTCGCCAAAGAGCGCCTCGTCATATTCATGGGACTGCTGATAGGCGGTGCGCGCCTGGGCCAGCGATTCGCCCAGCGCCGTAAAACGAGCCGCCTGCTCGGCCGGCGTGCGCGCCTGCGTCCACACATCCATCACGATCTCGTCAAAGTCCCGCTCATCCTCCAGGTGACCCAGGATCATGTCCATCTCGCCGATGACCAATTCAAACATGTTCAGCTTGCGGTCGAGGATGTCCAGCAAATAGTCTTCGATGGTTCCCTCGGCTGCCAGGTTAAAGATGTGCACTTCCTGGGTCTGGCCCACGCGATGGATGCGGCCCACTCGCTGCTCGATGCGCTGCGGGTTCCAGGGCAGGTCAAAGTTGACCATGGTATGACAGAACTGGAGGTTGCGGCCTTCGCCGGCGGCCTCGGTGGAGAGCAGCACCCGCGCCGGCCCCTCAAAGCGCTTGATAGCGTCGTCTTTTTCCTGGCGCGTCAGCCCGCCGTGATAGAGCACAAAGTCCACTCCCAGGCCCCGCAGCAGGTCTGCCAGCAGGTCCAGCGTGGTGCGAAAGTGGGTAAAGATGATCAGCTTCTCCGGAACGTTTTCTGCCAGTTGGGTCACGAGCAGCCGTTCCAGCGCCAGCCCTTTGGCCCACGATTGGATGCGGCCAGCCCGGTCAGCCAGCCGGAGCAGGTCGTCGTGGTACGGCTCCAGGGCCTCGTGGTCCGCCAGGGCCAGCAGCGTGGGGCGGGCGGCCGGCGGCGAGCTACCGATCTCGCGTTGCAAGATCTGCAGGGTGAACCGATGGGCCATCGAAAGCGGCGCCTGATCTTCATCTGGGGCCGGGGCCATGCGCGCGCGGATAAAGGCCGAGACGTCGTCATAGAGTGCGCGCTCATTGTCGTCCAGCCTGATGTGCACGGTGTGGGCGCGGCGGGGCGGCAGTTGGACGCCCACCTGGCCCCGGGCGTGGCGTACCATCACGTCGGCCAGCAGCTCGCGCAAGCGGCCGCGATTCTTGGGCAGGCGCGGGTCGCCCTGGGCGACGAACTGCTTGCGGAACTCGGTGGGAGTCTTGAGTTGGCCGGGCTTGAGGATGGTGATGAGGTTGTAGAGTTCGTCCAGGTTGTTCTGGACCGGCGTGGCAGTGAGGAGCAGGATGTAGCGTTTCTGCAGCGCATTGACCAGCTTCCACGACGCGCTGGTGCGGCTCTTGAGGTGATGGGCCTCGTCCACGATGACCAGATCATAGACGACCGGGGCGATGGCCTGGCGGTGCTCGGCGCGGCGGGCGGTGGCGAGGGAAGCGATGACGCGGGGAAAGGCAGCCCAGGCCCCGCTGCCCCGCTCGCGAAAGGCCGGGTCGTGCGAGGCGACAAAGCCGGTCAGGGCGAACTTGGTTTCCAGTTCCTCGCGCCACTGCTCCACCAGACCTGGCGGCGTGAGGATCAACACCCGCTCGACCATGCCGCGCAGCAGGTACTCTTTGAGCACCAGGCCGGCTTCGATGGTTTTGCCCAGGCCCACCTCGTCGCACAGCAGGCCACGGCCCCGAAAGCGCCGCAGCGCGAACTGGGCGGCCCGCACCTGGTAATCGAAGGGGGTGAAATGGAGGGCGTCCAGGCCGATCAACTCGTCAAAGCCCGCCACCAGGGCCAGGCGCTCAGCCTGGAGTCGCAGGCGATAGTCGGTCAGGGTAGCCGACGGGCGTTCCAGGAACGCCTGGAGCACATGGTCAGCGCCGGGGTTCAGCCGCAGGTCAATGGCGGTGTTCAAGCGGTCGCCTCTGGTGTCTGTTGGATGCGAGTCATTATACCGCTCCGCGGCGCCCCGGTCAAGCGTGTCAGAGCCATGGTGACTCGCCACGCTCATGGGGTCGGTTGGCGCGGTCACCCGTCTTGACAAAACGACAAAGGTCCGGTATAATACGACACGTATAGAACAAATGTTCCGAATAGGTGTTCTGATATGGGCAAGATCGAAACCAAGGGACGCATCACCGTCAAGCTGGGCGAACGCCAGGTTGCCACCGGCGAGCGCTGGTCACCGCGCTATCTGGCCCACGTAGCCGGCGTGCCCAAGGACCTGGTCTACCGCTTGGACGCCGGCCAGGCTCGCTACGTGGACCTGGAGGCCCTGGCCCGACTGTGCGACGCCCTCCACTGCCGGGCCGACGAGATCCTCGTGTGGGAGTGCGATGGGAAAGGCAAAGACAATGGCCGCTCTGAGTAACCCTTTTGACGTCTTGCCGGCCAACCTGTTCAACCTCCTGGGCACCCAGGCCGGCGGATTGCAGCGCCACTACACGGCCATCCTGCTGCGCATCTATGCCCTGGCCGAGTTCAACCGCTTTGGGTTGACCCGCGAGGTGGTGTTGGCCGAGATTGTGGATTATCTGGCGAGTGAAGGGGCCGACGCCCTGGCGGAACCGGTGCCGGATGCGCTCGACCAGGACGAGGAAGACGAGCCCGAGTCCGCGAGCCCATCCACCGGCAATGTCCAGGAGTACGCCAGTTGGATCCTGCGCCGACTGGTGGACGCCGGTTGGCTGGAGCGAGAGCAGCAGGCCGACTATACCGAGTTCATCATCCTGCCCGACTATGCCTTCATCCTGCTGGAGGCGCTGCGGGCCATCCAGGAGCAAAAGCCCCGCGAGTACGCCGGCCAACTGTACGCCGCCCACCAGCTCCTCACCAAGGAAAGCGACGACTTTGCCCCGGCGTTGGCCCTCACCCAGGCCTACGAGAACGTGCGCCAGGTGGTGCGCGGCCTCAATGAGCTGAACCAGAACATCCGTCGCTACACCGAGCGCGTCACCCGTGACCGGCCCGTCGCCGAGTTGCTGCGCCTGCAATACGACGACTACGCCCAGGTGCTGGGCCCGGCCTACCATGCCCTCAAGACCGCGGACCATATCTCCCGCTACCGCCGCGACATCGTGGCCCGGTTGCAGGCCTGGCAGATCGACGGCGACTGGATCGACCGCACCGCCGACGAGCTGGCGACTCAGGGACGGCTCACGCCAGCCCAGGCGGCCGACGAGGTCGGTCACTATATGCGTTTCATCGTCTACCAACTGGAGAGCCTGGACCCGCTACTGGAAGAGATCGACCGGCGTCACGCCCAGTACCTGCGCACCTCGCTGCGCCAGATCCGCTACCAGCTCGTCGGTGCCGGCGGCGGAAGCTTCAAAGGCCGGCTGGTCTTCTTGGCTCGTACCCTGGTAACCTTGCA
>JAHJIN010000602.1 GCA_018823415.1 Chloroflexota bacterium
ATCGGGGCCGTGGACGCGGCCGGCCAGTTCGTGGACCCGCACGCCATCCTCACCATCCTGCTGCGCCACCTGGTGGAGCACAAGGGCCAGCGCGGGGCCGTGGTGAAAAGCATCTCTACCACCGGGCGGCTGAACGTGCTGGCCGGGCGCTATGGTCTGCCCGTGCACGAGACGCCGGTGGGCTTTAACCACATCGCCGCCCTGATGATCGCCGACAATGTGCTCATCGGCGGCGAGGAGAGCGGCGGGATGAGCATCCAGGGCCACATCCCCGAGGGCGATGGCATCCTGGCCGGCCTGCTGCTGCTGGAGGCCCTGGCCATCTCCGGGGCATCCCTGGCCGAGGTTCTGGCGCAGATTGCCGCCGAGGTGGGCCACTTTTACTATCAGCGGGAGGACGTGGCCGCGCCGGGCCTGTCCAAGCCAGCGCTGGTAGCGCGGCTGCTGGCTGCGCCGCCGGCTGCCCTGGCCGGCCAGACCGTGGCCAGCGTCAACAACAGCGACGGCGTCAAATACACCCTGGCCGACGACGGGTGGCTGCTCCTGCGGCCCTCTGGCACCGAGCCGCTGCTGCGCGTCTATGCCGAAGGCCGTACGCCCCAGCAGGTGAGCGAGTTGCTCGCGGCCGGGCGCCGGCTGGCCGGGGTCTAGGCCAAATGGAGGTCCGACGTATCTCGTGGCGGCGAGGCTTCATCGTGCTGTTCGGGTACTGGCTGCCGCCGCTGGCCCTGATGGGCCTCATCTTTGCCTTGTCGGCGCAGCCGACGCTGCCCAATCCCGGCCAGCCGGGCACCTGGCTCAACGACGTGGTTGCCAAGGTGGCGCACGTCGTGGTCTATGCGGCGTTGACCGGGTTGTTATGGCGGGCGCTGGCACGAAATCGCCGGCCGACGGCCCATGCCGCGTTCGCCGCCTTGGTCCTGGCTGCTCTCTATGGCCTCACGGACGAGCTGCACCAGGCTTTTGTGCCCGGCCGCGAGGCCACCCTGCTGGACGTGGGCATCGACGCCGGGGCGGCCCTGGTCACGGCCTGGTGGCTGGCCCGGCGCCGGGGATCGGGACAATAGCATGCGCGCTGTCGCTCGCCGGGTTGCCGATCACGAACTCTGGCTCCTCGCCGTTCTGCTGCCCGGCCTGATCCTGCCCAACCCGCTGTCCCCCGGGATCGCGCTGGCGCTGCCGGTCCTGTGGCTGGTGCGCTGGGTCGGCCGGGGCACCTGCACTCGTCGCACGTCTCTGGACGGGCCCATCCTTTTCCTCCTCCTCCTGATGGCGCTGGGCTTGGGGGTCTCGCCAGACCGGGCGTGGAGCCTGAACGCGCTCTACTTGCACCTGGCTGGCGTGGCCCTCTACAGCGGGCTGGTGAACTGGATTGCCCCGGCCTATCGAGGGCCAGAGCCACCGCCGGTTGGCGCGCCCGGCCGGCGCATCGTCGGGGCGGCCGGACTGCTGGTGGCCGGCGGCGCGGCCCTGGCCCTGGTCAGCCCGCTGCTGGTGCCCAACTGGGGCAAGATCGGCATCAACGGCCCCCTGCTGCCCGAGGCCTTTGCGATCCTGGAACCGCGACTGCCGGATACCATCCAGACGAACACGCTGGGCACGGTCATGGCCATGCTCATCTGTCTGGCGGCGGCGTGGCTGCTCGCCGTGGAACGCGGCCAGCCAGGCGCCCGGTACCGGCCGGTCCAGGCGAGCGCGCTGGCCATAGCCCTGGTGGTGATGGGCATCGTCTCGGTGCTGGCCTGGAGCCGGGGTGCCCTGGTGGCCCTGGTCCCGGCCCTGCTGCTGGTCCTCGCGCTCACGGACTGGCGTTTCCTGGGCGCGGTGCCGTTGGTGACCCTGCTGGGGGTGGGGCTCGTGGGCTGGCTGGGACCGCAGCGCGTGGTGGACCAGATCCTGAGCAGCGGCCCGGCCTATCACGGCGTGGCTGCCACCCGGCTGGAGATCTGGGACCGGGCGTGGCGCCTGCTGGTCGACGTGCCGTATACCGGCGCGGGCCTGGGCACCTTTGAGCTCGTGGTCCCGGCCCGCTACGCTTATGTCCTCAACGCGCTGACCGACCCGCAGGTCCACGCTCACAATATCTTTTTGCAGGCCGGCGTCGATTGCGGTGTGCTGGGCATCGTGGCCCTGGCGTGGCTCTTGCTGGCGGCCCTGGTCTCGCTGGCCCGGACGCTGCGCGCGCGCTCGGGCGGCTGGCAGCAGCCCACCCAGCCCACCCAGTCCGGCCTGCCTGCCAGGTCGCAGACGTGGGGCCGGGGGCTGGACTGGGTCGCCGTGGGCCTGCTGGGCGCGCTGGTCGTGTTCGTGCTGCACGGCCAGGTGGACTGTGCGGCCTGGACGCTCAAGCCCGAGATCGTGTTCTGGGCGCTGCTGGGCCTGGTCGGGGGGCTGGAGGCGGCGCATCCCCGGTCCTCCCTGTGGTCGCTCGTGACGCGCCACCGCCGGCTGGCGTGGGTGGTCGGGGGGCTCGTGGCTCTGGCCGGGCTGGTGTTGGCCGGGTTGTCACTGCCGGCCGGCGTCAGCCTGGCCTATGCGAACCGGGGCAACCTGGCGCTGAACCAGGCCATCCTGGCCGCGTCGCCCACCCCGCCGGCGGTCCTGGCAGACCTGCAAGAGGCCACAGCCTGGTGGGGCGATAACCAGGCCGCACGATTGGCCCTGGGCCTGGCCTACGAGCGCGCCGGGCAAGAAGCCGCGGCCCTGGCCACCTGGCGTGACCTACCTGGCGCGGCTGCAGCCTGGCTGGTCATCGAAGGCGATTCTGGCTTTGTGCAGCGGCGCTATGAGGAGGCCCAGCGCCGCTATCTGCTGGCCGCCACATTGGACCCGGGGGGCAGCTCGGCGCAGTACGGTCTGGCCGAGGTGTATCGCGTCTGGGGCGCGCGGCAGCAGGCCCTGGCCGCCTACGAGCAGGCCAAGACGTTGGCGAATTTTCAGCCCGGCGGGCGCGGTGACCTGGCGGGCTGTTACTTTGGCATCGGCCAGGTCTATGCCCAGGATGAGGATTGGCCGGCGGCCGTCTGGCAGCTCAAGGCCGGCTTGAAACTGCGCCCGGACGAGGCCGCCTGCCGTACCCTGGGCGATATCTATCACCACGGCCTGCCGGACCTGGCCCAGGCCGAGTTCTACCTGCTGCAGGCCATCGCCCTGCGCCCCGACCGGCCCTACGCCTACGAGCAGTTGGGCGATGTGTACCTGGATGGTGGGCGCCCTGACGAGGCCCGGATGCAGTTCGAGACGGCGGTGGCGCTGGCCCCGGCTGACGCGGCCGCCCATGCCGGCCTGGCCCGGGCCTACCTGGCCCTGGGCCGGCCGGACCCGGCGATCCGCGAGTACGAGACGGCCACCCGGTTGAGCCCCGCCAACCCCTGGCTGCTGATCAGTCTGGGCGACGTCTATCGTGACCTGGGCCGCCACGCTGAGGCCCGGGCCGCCTACGAGCGGGCGCTGGCGGTGGACCCCGGCAACCAGGGGGCGCAGCGCCGCATCGAGGCGCTGCCGTAGCGGGATAGTGGAGGGATAAGTGGAGCCAAACGGGCCGCGGCCGCGCCGTCGGGTGGGCCTGATCCGCCAAGAGTTGCGCGGCCAGACGTATCTGTATGACACCCGGGAAGAAACGGTGCACATCTTGAACCCCACGGCGGGCCTGGTGTGGGATCTGTGCACCGGCGAGCACACCCCCGATTTGCGCAGGACCGTACGGTGATCATTGGCAGACAGGACGGGCCGCTCTATATCTCGGAAAACGCCGGCGAAACCTGATTTCCGCTGGTGGGTATCCCCGTAGTCTCGGAATACGGCCTGACGATCACCTATGAGGACGAGTTCTTGCTGCCCCTGGCGGGAACCCCCAGCGCCGTCTATCGCTATTGGTGGACGTCCGGGGCCGCGGTGTCACCGTCGGCAGTGGGCGTGGCCCTGGAGCCTGGCAGCACCGAACCAGTTGGCGCCCAGCTCCATCTGGCGTTGGGTGATGTGGCCCCGGTGCGTTGGGAGATCAGCGAGAGCGCGGATTGGCTTACTGGGGCACCTCTGTCGGGAACCTGGCCGGCAACCGTGAATCTGACGGTAGACCCCGCCGGGTTGACCGACACCGTGCGTACCACTCTCGCGGTCCAGGTATATTGGTCGCTGCACCAGACCAGCACGATACCGGTGCCGATTGTGGCCTTCTTTGCTCACCATCGGGCCTGGCTGCCTCTGGTGTTGCGTGGCGGAAGCAGCCAGGCCAGTGCTCCTGCCGGGAACGGAGGATGGCCGGGATTCCCCGGCGGCCTCGAACGGCTGGACGTGTGGCCCTTGACCGCGCCGAATGGACAGGTGGACCGGGGCGAGTGATCCGGGGCTGGTCTTTGCATCATAGGGGTGCTGGTGATTCGGGAGGCTTCAGGCGAGAGGTCATAGCACTTTGAGAACGAGTGGCAAATAGCGCCGTATGCCGCTAACCTGCGGGTAGACGGGCCTGGCGGCCGGCGATGAATCAGAAAACGCCATTGCTCTGGTAGTGGCGTTTTCGTCGTGATATGGCGCTGACAATAGTTCTGACGTCTGGTCTGATATAGAGTGTATAAGGACTATTATCCATTGACAAAGCTGCCAAAATGCGCTAAAATAGCCCCAGATCAGGCATTTACGGCCCGAAAATCTCACCTGATAACGTGGAGGGCAACCCATGTCCACTCTAGCTGACGACTTTGAGACCTACTTGCGCGAGCAGGGCCGCAGCCCCCAGACCATCCGCGCCTATCTCTCTGACCTCGCCGCCTTTGAAGCCTGGTTCACCAGGACCAACGACGGCGAGGAACTGTGCCTGGAGCACATCACTTCCCTGGACGTGCAACAATACCGCCAGCATCTCCTGGACACGGAAGCCAAGCCAGCCACCGTGAACCGCCGCCTGGCCGGCCTGCGCGCCCTGGGCCGCTGGGCCGAGGAGGAGCGTAAACTGGACAACTTTGCCCGACGGCTCAAGTGTGCCCGCACCATGCCTTATCGTCCCAAGGCCCTGAGCCGTAATGAACTGAATCGCCTGATCCGCGAGGTGCTCAAGGCCAACCACACCCGTGATCTGGCGGTGGTGCTGCTGTTGGCCCAGGTTGGCTTGAGAGTGGGGGAAGTGGCCCGGCTCGAAGTCAAAGACATCGATCTGGGCGAGCGCAAGGGGATTGTGACCATCCGGGCCGGCAAAGGCGCCAAGTACAGGGAGGTCCCGCTCAACAAGGACGTGCGGGCGGCGCTGCGGGCCTGGCTGGACGAGCGGCCGGCCGACGCGGGCGAGGCGCTGTTCGTGGGGCAGCGGGGCGAGCCGCTGGGGGCCTCGGGCATCACCTACCTGGTGCGCAAATACGCCAAAGCAGCCAGGCTGAACAGCGTCTCGCCGCACACGCTGCGGCACACCTTTGCCACGCAGTTGCTCGACGCCTCGGGTCACGACCTGCGGCTGGTGCAGCACCTGCTGGGCCACAGCCGGATCGAGACGACGGCGCGGTATCTCAAACCGTCGGCCGAGGCGGCGTTAGAGGCGTTGGAGAAGTTGAGCGTGGGGGTGGGGGAGGAGTGAGGCAGGTCAAGATCCACACTGCGCTTGCCTGACCGTTCCGTGTGTGAGTTGTGCTGACGTTGGTTCTGATCGCGCCGCGAGGGGAGTAGTTGGTGCAGGAAGGCAAAACATGCGCGGCAGAGTATTGCCTTCTGGTGGGGGACGTGCTATAATGGGGAACGGCAGTGACAGACAATAAAAGCCAGGGGCCACCGGAAGTTGACGCCTTCCATGTGACCCCCAGGTGATCTCCCTGCTTGCCCCAGGCAGATCGGCTCAGGTGCAAGTATACCACAAGGGCCGCTTCTGGCGCAAGTCCTGATTTGGGCAGCCGGGAGAGCGGCCTTTGCTTTTGGCATTGGTTCGTTGTTGCAAGCTCGCGCTCGCGGAGGGATGGCATGGCCACAGAGGCAGACACCTGCCGGCAGCACATCACCCCGGCACTCCAGGCCGCCGGCTGGGATGATCCACCTCATTCAATTGCAGAGCAGCGGACGTTTACCGATGGCCGGATTGTCCCAGTGGGGGAAAAGACCCGGCGGCTGCCGCAAAAGCGCGCCGACTATTTACTGCGCTACACCCGCGACTTTACCCTGGCCGTGGTGGAGGCCAAGGCCTCGGACGAGGACGCCGGCAAGGGGATGCAGCAGGCCAAGGAATATGCCCAGATCCTGGGGCTCCAGTTCGCCTACGCGACGAACGGTCTGCGCATCATCGAGTTTGACTTTGTCACTGGCCAGGAATGCGAGCTCGAAGTATTCCCCGCACCCGCCGATCTCTGGTCTCGCTGGCGCCAGGCCCAGGGATTGGCCGACGACGCGGCCATCGAGCACCTGCTGACCCCCTATAACCTCACGTTGGGCAAGGTCCCCCGCTACTATCAAGAGATCGCCATCAACCGCACGGTGCAGGCCATCCTCCAGGGCCGGCGCCGCATCCTGCTCACCATGGCCACCGGCACCGGCAAGACCGCGGTGGCCTTTCAGATCGTCTGGAAGCTCTGGTCCTCGCGCTGGAACCGGGACGGCGCGTATCGCCGGCCTCGCATCCTCTACCTGGCCGACCGCAACATCCTGGTGGATGACCCCAAGGCCAAGGATTTTGCGCCCCTGGGCGACGCCCGGCACAAGATCGAAGGCGGCGAGGTGGTCAAGAGCCGCG
>JAHJIN010000603.1 GCA_018823415.1 Chloroflexota bacterium
CCGCGCCCCCGCCTCGCTGAGCAGGCATGCGGTCGCCCGCCCGATGCCCGACGAAGCGCCGGTTACCAGAATGTGCTTGGCCGCAAGCCCGGGACACGGTCCGTCCATGCTCTCACTGCTTCCCGGCCTCCATGGCCTTGAGCACGTCGCCGACCGTCTCACAGTCCGCGAGCGCCGCCGCCTCGAGGTTGACGCCGTAGATCTGCTGGATGGCGACGATGGCGCTGACCACCGCCAGCGAGTCCCACGTCTCCAACTCCGTCAGGTTGAGGTCAGCCCTTACCTCGGCCTCATCCACCTCGAGTATCTCGGCCAGTTGCGCGAATAGCTGCTCCTGTTCCATCCGATGCTCCCTCACTCCGGTTCGGTCCACTCGACCAGGCAGCCGGCCCACGAATACCCGACGCCGAACCCCGCCAGCAGGCAGCGGTCGCCAAGCTTGAGCCGGCCGTCCTGCAACTCCTGCTCCATCAGCAGCGGGATCGTCGCCGACACTGTATTGCCGCAATGGGCTACGCACTGCGGAAAACGCTCCACCGGTATGTCGGAGGCTGCCCGCAGCTTCTCGTTCATGAAGAGGTTGGCCTGGTGGAAGTAGAACCAGTCCACCTCGTCCCGGCTCACGCCGCCCGCGGCGCACACGCCTCCCACGAGTTCCGGTACGCGCAGCAGAGCGAAGCCCAGCAGTTCGGCGCCGTTCATGTACAGGTTACTGGACCGGCGCACGTTCCCGAATGCATCTGTGGTCTCTTCATCCGGCTGGCACGTGCAGCGCCCCCGATGCCCACCGAGCGGCACAATCAAGTTCTCGGCCCCGGTGCCGTCCGTGCCGAGCACGAACGAATGCAGGTAGGGCCCCCCGTCTGCTTTGCCGGCGATCAACGTCGCGGCGGCGCCATCCCCGAACAGCGGCAGGACGCTGTTGTCCTGGGGGTGGATGTACTTGCTGTAGGTCTCCGCAGTGATCAGCAGCACGTTCCCCACCACCCCGCTCTCGATGAGCCCCTTGGCGACCGCCAGCCCATACACGAAGCCCGAACATCCCAGGTTGATGTCCAGCGCGCCACTGGTGTAGCGCAGGCCCAGGGCCGGCTGCATGGTGCAGGCGGTGGAAGGCAGGAAGTAGTCGGGGGATTGGGTGCAGAAGATCAGGAAGTCAACGTCCGCGGGGGCGATGACGCCCGTCTCGAAGAGCCGCTGCCCGGCGCGGACCCCCAGGTCTGACGCGCACTCCTGCGGCCCGGCAATGTGCCGCTCGAGAACCCCTGTCTTGGCGGTAAGGCGATGCGCCGGATCGTTGTGCACAACGGCCTCAGGCAAGTACGACGCCAGAGCCCGGATGTAAGCGTCCATGATACTGCCTCGGTCTGCGGCAGACGGCTGCCAGCAGTTCTTGCGCGACAACAGAGGCAGTATAGGGTAGGCGTCAGAACCCGTCAACTTGAGGTGGGGCTAGCCCCCGTTGATGCCGTCAAGCCAGTGATACGCCGCCTCGGCCATGACCAGGTCGTAATGGTCCTCGATGTCCCAGGCGCGTTCCGCCGGTACCATCACCGCCCGGATGTCCATGGACAGCGGGTGCGAAAGATCCAGGGCGACTTCACGGCGCAGTGCCACCGGTCCCCCGCTGGGTACGTAGGCGATCTGGAAGTCCTGGCGGCGCTTGCGACCCATGCCGCCGCCCTCCAGGCACGCATGGATGCGACCCTCCTCGTCCAACCAATGAGCCCACTCGACCGGGTGGGGCAGCGGGCGCATCGTGTACACCCGGCCCGCGCCGCTCTCGCGGCAGAGCGCGACGACGGCGTCAATGTCCTCTGACGCCGTCAGCGGCGCCGTCGGCTGCAGGTTCACCAGAATGTCCACCCGCTGCCCGGCCAGGGCCTCCCACGCGAGGATGGCGTGGTGCCACACTTCGGCGTGTGACGTGTGATCCTGCGCCAACTCCGCCGGGCGCATGAAGGGCACGTCACAGCCGTACTGCCGGGCGACGGCGGCGATCTCCTCGTCGTCCGTCGAGCAGATCGTGTGTCCCAGCAACTCGCTGCCTTGGGCCGCCAGGATCATGTGCGCGATGAGCGGCTTGCCCGCCATCGGCAGGATATTCTTGCGGGGCAGGCCCTTGGAGCCGCCGCGCGCCGTGATGACACCCAATGCGAACATCTATGCCTCCGCCGTTCCCTCATTCTGAGCCGTGTCGGCCGCCCCCCGTGAGTCTTCCCCGGCCGCTGGCGGCGTCCCTCCTCGCCAACCGACCACCCGCGCCGGCACGCCGACGGCGATGGCACGCTCGGGTATGTCTCGCGTAACAACACTCCCGGCCCCGATAGTTGCTCCCGCTCCGATGGTGACGCCCTTGAGCACGACAACATGGCATCCCAACCACACATCGCGCCCAATGTGCACCGGGGCCACGACGTAGTCCTCATCCTGTTGGCGAATCGGTCTCTCGGGGTCGGTCGTGCCGTGGTCGCCGTCCACGATCTGGCAGTGCGGCGCAATCGTCACCCAATCCTCGATGGTTATGGCCAGACCGCTGTTGACGACCACGTAGTCGTTGATGAGCACATGATCGCCGATGGTGATCTGAGCCTCGGGGGCCGCGCCGCCGCGCCGCCGTGCGGTCTCCCCACAAGTCCCTACATCATACGGCCTCTACGACGGCCCATCAACCCCCTGTTGTCCGGTACCGACCGGCCTTGCGCTCCCCGGCGGCCATGTGTATGATACTCGCGCATCGCCGCCGCGCACGGTTGCGGCGGGCGATTGTGCCCCGACAGGGAGATAGCGTACGTGCCCGGACCATCCCGACCCGCCGTGCAAAGAGTGCTGGTGACGACCAAGGACCGGCTGCGACGGGGCAGTCTCCCACCAGGTCAGGTCCTGGGTCTGGTGCAGCGGCTGAGCGAGGTCTCTCACACCAAAGACCCGCAGGACGCCCCGGTGGTGGGGCGTACCGTCGAGCTCTTCCATACCGCTATGGAGCTTGCCCGGGGGCTGCGGGAGCAACTTCCCCAGGACGACCCTCGTCTCCTTGACTTCTGGGAAGATTACTACCCGTCCTTCGCCGCGCGTATACTGGGCCCGATGCTGGCCAACCACGGACTGCTGGCCGCCCTGCCTCCCGCCCCGCCGATGGAGTTCATCGTGCAAGACGACTGGCGACGAACGCCGCCATGGCTGGACGAACCCGGCCTGGTCGAGCAGGTGGCCACTCTGGCCGCGCAGCCGGAACTACGGAGGGTGGCTGCCCCCCTGCCGCTCCATCTGCTACCGACACTGCGCCCACGGGCATGTAGCCTGGCCGGCCTCCTGAAATACCAGCGCGACCTCGCCCAGATCCGGCAGGCCCGCCAGCTCCCTCCCTCGCAGCACGCGGACCTGGCGATACTGACGCCCTTTCTAGGCATCAGCTCCACTGCCGGCACGGTGGTCGCGTCCCGGCTAGGCATGCACCTGCGCGATACCTACGGCCTGGAGGTGGCGGTCGTGGACCAGTGCTACGCTGGCGGCAACTACGCCTCCCTGCCGCCGGAGCTGACAGCCTGCCACTGGGGCGCCGCGCTGGGCAAAGCACCGCTGCTAGGCCCCCGGCAGGCCGCTACCGCCGCAGCCCAGGCTGCCCGACGCGTCCCCCCGTTCGTGATGCAGGGTCTCCCCGATCTGGCGGCGCTCCGGGACTTGCCCCGCCTCGTCCAGCGCCTGGTAGCCGCCAGCGTCCGGCGCTTCATGCCGGCCCATCAGCTCGCCTGTGCCGCCGCCGAGGCGCTCCTGGATCGGCTGCAGTTGCGCTGCCTCGTGGCGGTAAACTGCTATGCCACGTGGTTGGCTCCATCGGTCCGCCTGGCCCGGCAACGTGGCCTCCCGTGCGCATTGGTGCAACACGGTATCATAGGCAAGCGCTACCACGAGTCCGAGCCGATGCTGCCGTACGACCATGCGCTGCTCAACGGGGAGTATGCCCGGGAAGCCCTGCAGCCGAACCTGCCCCCCCACACGAAGGTCTGGCTCACCGGCAACTGCATGCAGGACCCGCCTCAGCCGTCCGACGCCCCAGCGCGGCCCGCCCCGGCCTCTGCTCGCCCCGCCATCCTGCTGGCCGGACAGGCCGCCGAGCCGGCGGAGCAGTTGCGCCCGCAGGGCTGGTGGGTCGGCGGGGTCTGCGAAGCCGCTGAGCGGCTTGGCGCTGACGTCTGGATCCGTCCACACCCGCAGGACCCCAACCTGCGATGGTGGCGCTCGGCCACGGCGGCCTGGCCGCACGCACGTATCGTGGCGCCCGCCGAATGCAGCCTGACTGAACTCATTGACCGCTGTCAGGTGGTGGTCACGCGCTACTCGGCCATCGTTCTCGATGCGCTACAGCGCGGCAAGCCGGCGCTCACGGTTAACCTCACCGCCGAGGTCGAGCGATATCCCTTCGCCAGTGAGGGGGGAGCCCTCGGCGCGCAGACGCTGGCCGACATCGAGCCGGCGCTGCGTCGCCTGTTACACGGTGATAGCGACCAACTTGAGCGGGATCGTGCCCGGTTCCTGCTCCGTCATCTGGGCCCCAGTGACGGCGGCGGCCTCGCCCGGGCTGGCGAAGTCCTCGCCAACATCGTCCGCCAGTCCCCGGTCTCGTCTGCCCCCTAGTCCCCGCCCGCGCGGTGCCGGGCCGGCTGCAGCCGCCACCACGCACCGCGTGCCAGCGACAAGACTGGCACCCGTGCTACGATGAGCACCGCCACCGCTTGCGCCGCCAACGCTCCACCGCGCAGGCTCCACGCCACTGCCGGCGCGCTGGCCGCGTGCAGCATGCCGCACCCGATCGTCAGCCCGACCCCGAGCACCAGCAGGACGGCCAGTCGCCCCCACTCATACGGCAGCGGCATCGCCCGTTGGCTGAAGACCACGACGGCAGTGCTGTACAGTGTGAAACTGGTGAGTGTGACATAGGCAGCAGCCGGCGCCCCATACCGCGGTACCAGGAGGAGGTTCAGCCCCAGGTTCAAAGCTGCGGCGCAGACCTGCAACACCATCGGCGTGACCGTGTTCTCGCAGTACATCAGTGCCCGGCCAATGAAGACATCTGAGGACTTGAACACAAAAGCCCACGCCACCGGCGCCACGTACGCGACCCCCGCGGCGTACGTCGCCGGGAACACCGGGCCGTACAGCGCCGGCGCGAGGCTACTGACCGCCAGCGCCAGCCAGACCAGCAAGCCCACGACCAGCGTGGTCAGCCGGCACCACTGCCGCGGCCCGTCCGGGGTGCTGATGTCGCGGTAGAACAGCGGCCCCATGATCTTGTCTAAGGGCCCTACTGCCATCATCAGCACCATGCCCAGCGTGTAGGCCACACTGTAGACCGCGCTCTCCGCCAGCGTGCGGTAGTGCTGCAGAATGATGACATCCGAGCGGTTGCTGACGAACCAGGCGAACTGGAAGATTAGCAACGGCCAGGAGAAGCGCAGCACGCGCTTCACCTCGTTGGAAGACCAACTGGGGCGCACCCCCCGCGCTGCGAACCCCCATAGAATGCCACTGACTGCCAGGCCGGCGCCCGCAGTCGCGAGCACCCACCCCATGAAGCCCAGGCGCAGCTCGCGAACCAGCCACACCGACAGGGCCGCCAGCAGTAGCGTCTGCCCCAGCGACGCCAGGCACAGCACCGTGAACCGGTACCGCAGGCGTAGCGAGATGTCCGCGAAGCTGCGCAGAGCCTCGATGGTCGCAATCGCCAACGCCCAGTAGAACGCGCTGAGCGCTACCTTGCTCAGGAAGGCGTTGTGGACCCAGGGACCAACCAGTGCGGAGACCGCCCAGCAGGTCGCCCCGGTGAGCAGAACGAGCACAAAGAGCGTGCCGGAAAACCGCCCACGGTCGCCCTCGGCATGATCATAGTAGTAGCGCATGTACGCCGTGCCGAAGAAGAACAGCAGCGGCACGACCACCACCGCGATGGCGCGCACGACGACCACCACTCCGTACTCGTCGGCGCTCATGCTGTGCGTGTAGAGGGGGACTAGCAGGAGGCCCGACACCAGCGTGAAGGTGCCGTCGGCCAGGGCCATCAGGCTGCCGGCCTGCAGGACTTGGCGGATCATTGATCCGCCCGCCTGGGAACAACAATCTGCTGCGGCTGGCGCGCGCCGTATCGGCCCATCGGTCAGTCCTTCGGACAACTGGCGCCTCGGCAGGCATGTCGCCACCAACCCCGACGCCGTGACCTATTCAGGCATCGTCGCGCCGCGTTGGCGTACCACCCGCCGGTGCGTGTCTGTCCGGCCGGGAGTATAGAAGGGGCCGTGCGGCAAGTCAACCCGCCGCCCCGCGGTACCACGGACCGCGGTTCCCCTCCGATTGACCCTCCCGAGCGATGGGTGTATCATGGCCTCAGTACCGCGCGCCATCCCGCAGACACAGACCGCATCACCCCCTCGCGTGACTCCCGGCCACAACCTCGTCAGACCTCAGATTCTGACACGGGGCGGAAGGACTTGGCGTGGTGCCTGGGGAACTAGTACCTTCATAGGAAAACATACGGGAAATCGGCTCTTACAAACAGCAGGACCTGCTGTGACCGGTGTGGCATGATGAGGTGTGAGATCACATGCCCCGGTGTTGCAGCAGATCCTGCAAAACCACGGCTACAAGGCCCTCGTGGCCCTGGCCGGGCGCGTCCCCAGTTGTGTGTGGGAGGCGGCGTGGCACGCTCTGGACCTGATGAGCACCTGCCGCACACCGGCGGCAGGGTTCGTCCGCCTGCGCTGCGAGACCTGCGGCGAGACGAAAACGATTGCCTTTACCTGCAAGAGCCGCCTGTGTCCCTGCTGCGGTTGGCTGGCGGGACAGCGCCTCATCGAGACGATGCAGCCGCGCTTGATCAAGTGTGGGTATCGACATGTGGTCTTCAGTGTGCCCAGCGAACTGCGGGAGCTGTTTTTCTGGGAACGTCAGCTGTTGCCGCAGGCGTGTCACGCCGCGGCCGCCGCCACCGTGGAGTGCTTTCAGGGCCTGTGCAAGCGCTACGACCTGCTGCCCGGGATCATCGGCACCTGTCATACCTTTGGTAGCGATCTGCATTTTCATGTCCATGTACATCTGCTGGTGACCGAGGGCGCTCTGCAGTTGGGCGGCGTCTGGCAGCCGGTACATTACTTCCCGGCCGGCGAGTTCCGCCGCCGCTGGCAGTATCACCTGCTGACGAGGCTGCGCCAGAAGTTGCCAGCCGATCATCCGGCGCAGCGCACCATCGGGCGCCTGTTCCGTCGCTACCCAACCGGCTTTATTGTCAACTTGGAGAGTCGCTATCGCCATGTGCGGCAGGCGCTGCAGTATTGCTGCCGCTATCTGGCGCGGCCGCCGCTGGGCGAGGGCCGCATCCTGGCCTACGATGGTCGCTACGTGGTCTTTGAACACAAAGACTACAAGGCCGGGCAACTGCGCGAGAAACGTTGCACCGCCGTGTCTGTGGTGAAGTTGCTGTTGCAGCACGTGCTGCCGCGCTATGCCCGCAACATTCACTACTACGGCCTGTATCACCCGCAGACCCGACGCCGCTGGTTCGACGAGGTGCGGCGGGTCAGCCGCTATCCGCAGAACGTGGGCGGCCCGGCGACGCGAGCCTTGAGCTGGCGCGAGCGCATCATTCAGGCTTTCAAGGTGGACCCGGTGCTGTGTCCCGGCTGCGGCACAGCGATGGTCGTCGATGAAGTGCGCTGGCCAGCTCCGCGACGGGCGCCACCGACGCACTTGCCGCTGGGCCTGCCGCTCACTGCCGGGAGAGCCGAGGCCCCAGCGCGCACGGTGCCGTTCGCGCGAAGCGCGTCAGCCCGAAGGGCTGTTTAGTTC
>JAHJIN010000604.1 GCA_018823415.1 Chloroflexota bacterium
CAGCCGGGCAAGTTGATCACCGGCACGCCCGAGACGATGCGGTCCACGCCCACGGCGCCGGTGGGGTTGGGGTTGGCCGCAGGCAGACCGCCAAAAGTGGCGCAGTTGCCCACGGCAATGACGGCCGCCGCGCCTTTGGCGGCCTCGCGCAGGATCTCGTCAGACGCGCGCCCCCCAATGGTGCAATAGATGCCGCCATCCTTGCTGGTGACGGCGCCTTCCACCACCACCAGATGGCCGCCATCCTTGAGGGCTGCCGCCTTGGCCTCTTCGGCCTGGTGACCGGCCGCCGCCATGATGGTCTCGTGATAGTCCACGGACAGCACGTCCAGCACGATTTCCGCCACCGTGGGCCGCGAGGCCCGCAGGAACGATTCGGTGCAGCCAGCGCAGTCCTGGAACTCTAACCAGACCACCGGGGGGCGTTTGGTCGCGGCCAGGGCCTGGGCGATGCGCGGCGCGACGTTCAGCGGCAGGGCCAGGGTGCCGGCCATGAGCGTGCTAAACTTGAGAAAGTCGCGCCGGGACACGCCCCGGCGCAAGAGCGCCCATTCCAAGGTTTGTTCAAGTTCTGCCATTCGTTTCCTCCTTGCTGGTAAAATGCAAATAGAATAGTACATCATCAAGCGCGGATTTCGCTTTCCGGGGCCATACCACGCCGATCACATCGTGGCTGTGGGCAGGCACCCGGTTGACATCACCTCCTCCCTCTGGGATTGACGCCTCGGATAAAAGACATTCCCTATCCAGCATAGCATACCCGGGACGTCCGTGCAATTGACACCCGACCCTATTTTTCAGGGACATGCGCTTATGTATCTTGCCCCCGTAGGATAGATACATTGTACTACAGGCCAGTCGTGTCAAACCTGGCAGTTGAAATCCATTTTGGATCATACCACAAACCGAGTGTAGCACGTTTGACCTTGGTCTGTCGAGCACTCTAGCGCATCAATCTGGCAGTTGTACCCAAGTGGCGCACAAGAACGGCCCCGGGAACAAGTCCCGGGGCCGGCGTGCGTGTCAAAGGTGTGACTTTTAACTTGTAGCTGCACTGCCTATTGGTTCAAATGGCCCACTATGGTACAACAGGATTACCACGGAGGGACAATCATGGAACAAAATGCCGTCGACCGTCTGGCGAACAAGTCGCCCGAAGCCGCAGTCACCGATCAGATCAGTCGGGACTTGCACCGGGCGTCGTTTATGGCCCCCACCTATTTCGAGCAGATGCAGGAGTACTTTGAGCAGTACCTGAACCAGCAGCGCGATATAGGCCAGGCCAGGACCTTGCGTGGGGGCGTCGCCGCTCTGCGGCAGAGCAAGATCCATCGGTTGACCCGAAGCCAGGGGCCAGGGCGCGCTCCTGACCCAGGAAGACCTGACGCGAGGGTGAACAAAGTAGCCAAGTGCGCTGGCACAGGTGGTCTAGCAGGTCCACTCGTCATGCTGTCCAGTCCTCGCCGGCCAGTTCCACGCGCTGGTAGGTGCTCAGATCGGGAGCAGTCTGGAAAGCCACCGTTGGAGGGTTCTCACTCTGCTTCCATTTCTGTCTGACGTCCCCGGCCATAGAGCTGTCGGTGACGTTCCTGGCTGGAAAGGGTTCGCTTTCGCAAGCGCAGAGCCTTGGGCGTGACCTCCAGTAACTCGTCTTCGGCGATAAAGTCCAGGCACTGCTCCAGGCTCAGCTCCCGCGGCGGGCTGAGCCGCACAGTAATCTCCTTGAAGCTGCGGCGAACGTTGGTCAATTTTCTCTTCTTGCAGACGTTGACCACCAGATCCCCCTCGCGGGGGTGCTCACCGACGATCATCCCCCCGTACACCCGGACCCCGGGGGTGATAAAGAGCGTGCCCCGGTTCTCGGCGTTATGGAGACCAAAATTGGTGGCCTCACCGGCCTCTTTGGCGATGAGCACGCCCCGGCGCAGGTTGCACAACTCCCCGTGCCAGGGCGCATAGCCAGCCAGGATGGTGTTCATCACGCCCCGGCCCTGGGTCTCGGTCAGAAAAAGATTGCGAAAACCGATCAGCCCCCGCGTGGGCACCGTGAACTCCAGACGCGCATAACCGTTGTCGTGGTTGACCAGATCGGTCATCTGGCCAAAACGCTGGCCGATCTGCTCTATCACCGTGCCAATGTACTCAGCGGGAATATCCACTACCAGCAACTCTAGCGGCTCGCAAGTTTGACCGGCAATGGTCTTGGTGATCACCTCGGGCTTGCTCACCTGGAACTCGTAGCCTTCGCGGCGGATGGTCTCAATCAAGATGGCGAGATGCAGTTCTCCCCGGCCACTCACGAGGAATTCGTTGGCGCTGGTGGTCTCTGCCACGCGCAGGGCTACGTTGGTCTCCAGTTCCTTCCACAGCCGCTCGCGCAGTTTTTGGCTGGTGGACCAGGTACCTTCCAGTCCGGCAAAGGGACTGGTGTTCACGCCAAAGGTCGTTTTGAGGGTAGGTTCCTCCACCAGAATGACTGGCAGGGCCTCCGGGTTCTCCACGTCGGTGATGGTCTCGCCAATATAGATAGGATCCAGGCCGGTGACGGCCACGATGTCCCCAGCGCTGGCCTCGGCTATGCTGACCCTGTTCAGCCCCACGTAGGTAAAAACCTCCGCCACTTTGGCTCGGGTGCGCGTGCCGTCATGCAAGATACGGGCCACAGTCTGGGCCGGACGGATCTTGCCGCGCACCAGCCGCCCGATGGCGATCTTGCCCTTGTAATTGTCATAGGCCAGGGAGGCCACCAGCATTTGCAACGGTTGATCCACCTGGGCCACCGGCGCGGGGATGTAGCTGAGGATCGCCTCAAAGAGCGGAACCAGGTCAGTGCCCGGCGCGTCTGCCGAAAGGGCGGCTGAACCGTCGCGCGAGTTGACGAAAAGTACCGGAAATTCCAACTGGTGCTCGTCGGCACCCAAGTCAATAAACAGATCGTAGGTAGCGTTGAGGGCTTCCTGGAGCCGGGCGTCGGGGCGGTCGATCTTGTTGATCACCACGATAGCTGGCAGGCCTAGTTGCATGGCCTTCTGTAGGACAAAGCGGGTTTGCGGCATGGGGCCTTCCAGGGCGTCCACCAGCAGCAAGACTCCGTCGACCATGGTGAGCACCCGCTCCACTTCCCCCCCGAAATCGACGTGGCCGGGGGTATCCAAGATGTTGATCTTGACCCCCTGGTAGACCACAGCCAGGTTCTTGGCCATGATGGTGATGCCGCGTTCTCGCTCCAGGTCAAACGAGTCCATCAGCCGCTCCTGAATGACCTGGTTGTCGCGGAAGACATGGGATTGGCGGATCATGCCATCTACCAGAGTGGTCTTGCCGTGATCCACGTGGGCAATAATGGCAATATTGCGGATATCCGTACGAATATCAGGGTGATTGTTTGGCATAGTCAATTATGGCTCTCCCGTGTACCGTTCGACGAAGGTGCCCTCACAGGGAATGTCCTGCCAGTTGCCCACGTAGTGGAAGCGCAGGCGACTCTGTGACACTACCCATCGTTCGTTGCTGGAGTACTGACGACCGATATTGTATCCGAAAGACTGGGTGGATGCAAGCGAGGACCGGGCTGGATCGGGATCGAGCGTGACGAGGAACTCGTGGAAAAGGGACGCCTTGTACGCAGTTGAACGTGATTCATCGCCACGATGCTCACCGAGTGGTCGCAACCGCCCCATCGCTATCCCGTTTTGTACCCTGCTTGACCTGGGGTCGTAAAGCAGTACTGTCTGGTTTTTGCGCAGAAGCCCATCTCGTCAGACATAGCCCATCCAAGAGTCACCGCGCGCGAAAAGCCCTGTTCTGACTCAGTCAGGACAGGGCTTGGTCTATTCAGGTCCCGATCTCTCCCAGCGGGCAACTTGGCAATTATTGTTCGGGGCGATGCATCCGTGGGGGTAGGGATAGTAACAAAAATGCTCTTGGGTTTGGGTTCGAGCTGACTTCGCACGTGAATGGCCACTATCATTGGCAAGTGATCAAGGCGGAAGCGAAGCGCCAGGCCGAAGCCCAGTTCGTGACAACCCAGGCAGCACAGGCTCAGGCCGGGGTCAACGCCGACGCGTAGCGCGCATACACAATGCGCGACGCTATCGGCGGCTTGGTGCGGATCACGAACCAGGCCCAGGGCTTGTTGACCGTGCAGACCTTGCTGCCGTATGTGATCATCGACGGTCTGGTGGTAGCCCTGATCGTGTTTGGCGTCGTGGGCGTCTACCTAATGCGCTATGCCGGGCAGGTCTCCGCGATACCACGGGGAGCAAAGGTGCCTCACTGGAAAGATAGGCGAGTCTCACATGCCCAGCAGCATCTTGAGTTGCCGGGCCGTGTCTACCGCCTAGCCCTGCCAGTGGTTGTTGGCGAACAGGTACACCTGCTCGCTCTGCTGGGCCATCTCCTGGATTTTGGGCACCCATTCGGCCAGCTCTTCCTCTTTGTACGTGTAATCGTAGCGCTCCCAGGCGTGATCATGTTGCCACCA
>JAHJIN010000605.1 GCA_018823415.1 Chloroflexota bacterium
AAAATGGGTCGGCTGGGGCTGTATTGTCAATAATCTCGTTGCTATCGTTCAGGCCAGTCTCCAGCCGCAGCGGCGCAAACGGCGACCGGCGGCATCTGTGGCTTGACAGGGTTTCCAGACAAGAACTATCTAGGACCCCGAGGCCGAGATCGAGCTGGGCGGCGTGCAGCGCACCGTGAGCCTATGGCTGACGCCGCAGGCCCGGGTGGACGACTATGTGTACATCCACGCCGGGTATGCCATCAGCGTACTGAACGGAGGAGGCGGCAGAGTCACTGCGCTTGCTGGATGAGCTTGCCGCCAGCTATGGAGTGGTGGAGTTGTCCCGTTCCGCCGGCGACGACGTGCCTGCCGGTGGTGGATGCGGCCGACCCGTCGCTTGGCATAGTCAGCCCGTTGGCCGGGCTGGAACTGATGAGATAAGACAGTCTCGACTTGACAGATCTGAGCCACCCCGGCACGGCTCCGTAAGGATGCCCTAGACAGGAGACATCACATGCAAGAAGCCAGGCTCTACGAAAAGCTAGCGGATGACCGGGTGCGTTGTCACCTGTGTGCCCACGAGTGTCTGATCGCGGACGGCAAGCGCGGCATCTGCCGGGTGCGAGAAAACCGGGGCGGGACGCTGTACACCCTGGTCTACGGCCGGACCATCGCCAAGCACGTGGACCCGGTGGAAAAAAAGCCGCTCTACCACTTTTATCCCGGCTCCCGGACCTACTCCATCGCCGCGCCAGGGTGTAACTTTCGTTGTCAGTGGTGCCAGAACTCGGACATCTCCCAGATGCCCCGCGAGCGCGACGTCATCGGCGGGCAAGACATGAGCCCGGCCGAGGTGGTGGATGCCGCGCGGCGCACCCGCTGCCGCAGCGTCGCCTATACCTATACCGAGCCCACCATCTTTTTCGAGTACGCCTACGACACTGCGCGCCTGGCCGCCGAGGCGGGACTGGCCAACATCTATGTCACCAATGGCTACATGACCGCCGAGATGATGGACGCCTGCCACCCGTACCTGGACGCGGCCAACGTGGACCTGAAAGCCTTCCGCGACGAGACCTACCGCGAGTACGTGGGCGCGCGGCTGGAGCCGGTGCTGGATAGCCTGAGGAAAATGAAGCAACTCGGCGTCTGGGTGGAGGTGACCACGCTGGTCATCCCCGGGGTCAACGACGACCCGGTCGAACTGCGGGATGCTGCCCGGTTCATCGCCCAGGAGCTGGGACCGGAGACCCCCTGGCACATCAGTCGCTTCTTCCCCGCGTACCAGATGAGCGATGTGCCACCCACGCCCTTTGAAACGCTCCAGCAGGCGCAGGAAATGGGCCGGGAAGAAGGGTTGCGCTACATCTATATCGGCAACGTGCCCGGCGACGGGAACACGTTCTGCCACCACTGCGGTCGGCTCCTGATCCGCCGGGCCGATTACCAGATCCTGGAGGATCACGTCCGGCCCGACGGCCGTTGCGCCTACTGCAATACGCCCCTGGACGGCGTGGGCATGAGCGGTCAAGGCGCCGCACCAAGAAGCTTGCTGCCTTGATCGGCCAATCCAACTCTCGCCACTCGGATGTCCACCGGCCACAGGCGTTTCCCCAACTGTTCCGGCATTCTCTCAACCACCGCTTACTCATCACAGGCTTGGCGCAACATTAGTACGACGCCAACGTAAT
This sequence comes from Chloroflexota bacterium, assembly GCA_018823415.1. Taxonomy (GTDB): domain Bacteria; phylum Chloroflexota; class JAHJIN01; order JAHJIN01; family JAHJIN01; genus JAHJIN01. The sequence continues at coordinate 1,674 of JAHJIN010000605.1, forward strand.
GCCCGGCTATTTCACGAGCAAGCTGCATCATAGGCCGGCCGCAGTCGCTACCACCGATTTCTTCGCCACGACCACCTCGGTCTATTCAGACATCCTCCCGTTCTAGCGCGTCTATTACCCCAGCACCACATAACTTTCTGCATATCACGCCCCACCCCGGCTTGAAGCAGCCAAGATCGTGACAAGAAATTGACTATCCCATGAAGTGGAGGATACCGCTCAGGCTATAACCCATGTTGATACCATTTGACATAGACGTAAGTTATGCGATTGTATCAGAACCTTGACAAACATAGAACACATGTGCTATAATAACTAGCAGAAAATGCAACAAGAGGCCCGTTTCGGGGCCTCTTGCGCCGTTTCACGCACCGTTTCGCTTGTTGGGCACGGCAATGCGCAACAAGCCTATCAGCAGCGGCTGGGAGGAACCACCCGCTGCCGACCGCGCCGGGCCGGGGAAGAGCACCGGCGCCCGCGTGCGCCGCTCCAGATCATACTGTATTGCAGACCGGCTGTCAAGCCCAGCGGGTAGGGGGAGAGGGGCGCACCAGGAAACTACGGATGGCCGAGCTGCAACTCTCGCCCTCACAACTGGCTGCCTACCAGGACTGCCCGCGCCGCTACCTGGCCACTCAGGGTCAGCGTGAGACCACGGCCGCCATGAGCCTGGGAGCCGCGGTACACGAGGCGCTATTCCACTGGCACCAGCGCGGTGGCTTTGGCATGCTGGGCCAGGAGGCCCTACTGGCCCTGCTGGCAGACCACTGGCGGCGGGAGGGGTACGCCGACCGGTCCGCGGAAGCGGCCAGCTACCACCGTGGTCAGGCCAGCCTGCGGGCTTATTACGCCGCCGGGCCCGGGCCGGGGGTGCCCATCGCCCACGAAGCCTATCGCCGCTGCACGGTACAGTTGCACGGTCACCGGCTGCAACTGCGCGGCCGCTTTGATCGGGTGGACCTGCTGCCCGGCATAGCCGGACCGTCGCCCGGCGCTGGCGGGCGTATCGCCGTGGTCGACTACAAGGTCAGCCGCATAGAGCCGCCGCTGGCGCGGCAGCTGGCGCTGAGCCCGGCGATATTTGCCTACTATCTGCTGGCCCGGGCCCACTACCCGCATTATGCCGAGGTCCGGGTCACCGTGCTCTACCTGCGGCCGGAGGGCGTGGTGCGGCGGGAGATAGCCTATCCGCCAGCGGTGGCCGCCCGGGCACGAGAGTGGCTGGCCGATGTGGTGGGGGGGCTAATCGAGGGTGAGATGCAGCCCCGGAGCGGCGCCTTTTGCGTGCGCTGCCGGGTGCAGGACTCGTGCCCAACCGGGCACTGCCCCACCCTGACGTTGGGACTGGAAGGAGGATCATATGGCCCGACCAAGGTGTGCTGACCGCGGGCACGGGGCCTGTGCCGGCCCGCTGTACCGCCGTGGCGAGCCGCCGACGTACTGCTGCCGGCGGCACATCCAGCTGCGACACTTCTGGTACAGTCTGCCCTGGGCCGCGGTGACGCAGGCGGGTTCGTTCACCCAATGGATCGCGAGCCTGCCCCCCGCGCGGCTAGAGCACTTGCTGCAAAGCCAGGGGGAACTGGGAGAACGGTACTGGAACGAATGGGAGCAACTGACGACCTGAGACCCGGGGTGTCACTTTCGCTTTGGCCCATCCTGTGGTACAATATCCGTGCGCAATGCTAAACTAACTTATACTAAGTCATCTTATCTTATTGGAGCGACCCCATGTTCTGGAACCGCGAGCAGGAGTTGACCTTTTTGAATCGCGAGTACCACACCCCCGGCGGTCGGTTCGTCGTGATCTATGGCCGCCGCCGGGTGGGCAAAACGCGCCTCATCGCTGAATTCATTCGCGACAAACCCGGTTTCTATCACCTGGCCGACGCCAGTTCCGACCTGATGCAGCGCCGCACCTTTCGCGACAGCCTGCGCACCTTCCTCGGCCCCGAGGCCTGGATGCTGGACGATGACCCCGTGCCCGCCTGGCCGACGCTGCTGCGCTACCTCACGACTACGGCCAGCGACGCGCCCAAGTTGGTCATCGCC
>JAHJIN010000606.1 GCA_018823415.1 Chloroflexota bacterium
CCGCCCACGACCCCTACGTACGGGCGGAGGACGCCGAGTGGCAGGGGGCGCAGGCCCGGTGGCGAGACGCCTACGTCCAGGAAGTGCCCCTGACGCGGGACCTGGCGGCCGCCCTGCAGGACGCGGACGCGGCGGTGCTGGTGACGCGGCACGCGGCGTATCTGGAGCTGGACTGGGCGCAGGTGGGCCAGTGGATGCGGGGCCGGGCGCTGGTGGACGGGCGGAATGCGTGGGACGAGGCGGCGTGCCGGGCAGTGGGGTTCACGTATCGCGGCGTGGGGAAGGGGCGGTGAATGCGTGCTGCTGTGGCAATGCGTGACCGGCTGAAGGTACTCTCCGTGTTTGGCACGCGGCCGGAGGCGATCAAGATGGCGCCGGTGGTGAAGGCGCTGGAACGGCGCCCAGATCGGTTCGTCTCCCGCGTGTGTGTCACCGCGCAGCATCGCGAGATGCTGGACCAGGTGTTGAGCCTGTTCGAGATCCGGCCCGACTATGATCTGGACATCATGAGGGAGAACCAGTCCCTCTCCCAGGTCACGGCCGAGGTATTCACCCGGCTGGACCCGGTCATCGCGGCGGAAAAGCCCGACTGGGTGCTGGTCCAGGGAGACACGACGACGGTGATGGCGGCGACGCTGGTGGCGTTTTATCATCGGGTGAAGGTGGGGCACGTAGAGGCGGGCCTGCGGACCGGCGACAAATATCAGCCGTTCCCGGAAGAGGTCAACCGCCGGGTGGCGGACGTGGTGTGCGACCTGCACTTTGCGCCCACTGAGACGGCTCGGCAGAACCTCTTGCGAGAGGGTGCACCGGCGGCTAGCATCCACGTGACCGGCAATACGGTGATCGACGCGCTGCTGATGACGGCCAGCCGGCCCTATGATCCCGATACGGGACCGCTGGCTGGCCTCCCCTGGGACAAACGGATTGTCCTGGTCACGGCCCACCGGCGGGAGAGCTTTGGCGAGCCGTTGCGGAACATCTGCCTGGCGCTGCGAGAGCTGGCGGAGGAATACCGTGACGACGTGCACATCGTCTACCCGGTGCACCTGAACCCGCACGTGCAAGAGCCAGCCCGGGAGTTGCTGGACGGCGTGCCCAACATTACGCTCCTGCCGCCGCTGGACTACCTGTCGTTTGTGCACCTGCTGAAGCGGAGCACCCTGGTGCTCACTGATTCTGGCGGCCTGCAGGAGGAAGCGCCCAGCCTGGGGGTGCCGGTGCTGGTGCTGCGGGAGGTGACGGAACGGCCGGAGGCCGTGACGGCGGGAACAGCGCGGGTGGTGGGAACGGCGCGGGTGGTGATTCTGAAAGAGACGAGGCGCCTGTTGGATAATAGGGACGAGTACGAGCGAATGGCGCGGGCGGCGAATCCGTATGGAGACGGCAAGGCAAGCGATAGGATAGCCGAGAGTATTCTTTCTGGCACCAGTCGGTGCAGGCCAGACACAGCCTTATGTGGTGGCAGAGACTGGTCAGTGATGTCCGGCTCTATGCTGATAGGCGGAGTGTAGATGGCGAGTGTAGTTTCAGTATTCGGGAGAATTGCGGAGAGAACCGCGTATAGGTTTGGCTCTCTGCGCATCTTTATCGCTACCTTTATGCTCCTGACAGGAGGGGCGTTGCTTCCTGCTCTTATCTCTGCCCAAAAGTGGTTCTATCTGGTGGGACTGGCGCTGGCTGTCGTTTTCGGGTTCGTCTTGCTATTGGGCCGATTGGAGCTAGGGATTGTCTGCTGTTTGGCAGCTGCTCTCATTGTTGAAACTGTTTTCTATGGCTACTGGATTCTGTATGATGTCTACATAATCGGTGTTTCGGATGCGATCTTGCTCGCCCTTTGCGTGGTTTACCTGAACCAGATGGTCGTGGATCGAAAGGTGCTTGCAGACGACGGGAAGCAGACCCTGTTGAATGTAACTGATGCCCTGTTTCTGGTTTTCGCGATCTGTTTGTTCGGCATGGCGTTGTCAGCTCAGTATGGGCCAGATGAAGTGAACCCAGCCTATTCCTACCCTCTGTACTTCGGCCTGCGAAGTGGGTTGGCCTTTGCGCTGACGTGGAGGGTGCTGGCTGCAGCAAGCCCAAGAAATGTGCGAGTTTTCATCCTGGCGTTGCTTTTGATAGGTGCTATCATATCTCTTGCGCAAAGTGCCGATATCGTGCTGGGTACATCGTTCCTGCACATTCGGGGGATACCCGATGTTTATTGGGTTAGAGTCAGCGAGGGGAAAGAACTCGTCAGAAGTGTGTTCACTGCGCGCTATTTTGTTCCATATGCAAACCAGACCGTGAGAGCTGGTGTTTTCCTAGTCCCCTTTTTTCCTCTGGCTCTCGCATTCTTGTTCTCTTCCAAAGAGCACCCGTTGTTCCGCGGGCTATGTGGGTTGATAGCAGTATCGGCGGCGCTCAATGTCTTTCTATACATGGTCAGGGCAGTTTGGCTAGGGGGTCTGGTGGCAGGCATTGTGTTCCTGATCTTCCAGCGACGCAGGATCCCCAAAATGCTCTTGCTTGGGGGAATCTTGTTGGCTTTTGTCCTGGGCATGAGCCACATCGGTGTTCTCCAGATTGACACTGTTGAGCCAGCAAAGACCATTCCTGGTCTGCTCGGATCGGAACGGATTCCTTTGTGGACCAAGACACTGCAAGCATTGCCTCACTTTCCTCTGCTCTTTGGTGAGGGTTTGAACAACGGCTACATGTATGCCAAGACTCTAAGCCAATACTCTACCTACTCGTACTCTTGGTCAGTGGAGTACTGGTTTGGGGAGTATGGCTATCCTCACAATGCCTACCTTCATCTGCTGGTCGGCGCCGGGGTTCCAGCGTTTCTTGCGCTCATGGGTGTGCTGGCTTATGTGTACC
>JAHJIN010000607.1 GCA_018823415.1 Chloroflexota bacterium
CCCCTGTATCGAGTGCCCCAAACCGAAGAAACTTCCGACCTGTGCGGTTAGCTTCAGGCCGCTAGACGAAAGGACAAGGTACGGGTTTGGAACCATTGCTGGTACTCTTGATTGCGGACGACCGCCGTGACCGCGGCCAAGGCCACGGAGCCGACCCGTGACCAACTCATCCCATTGTGCTTCTCCACAGGACACTGCGTGTGGCGGCCAGACACGACCAGATCGTTGGCCTCTTCACTCTGGTTACTCGAATTGCGCAAGCCCAAGCGCTTGCGGACGGCGTAACAGGGCAGCTAGGGGCGATTGCGCTCCAAGTAGCCCCGCAAGTCAGCCAGGGCTGCGGCAGCCGGGGGCTGATCGGCCCCGCCGGCCCCGGCCGGGAACCAGTGCCGGGCCTGACGGGCTGGGCCATAGCGGCGCGGATACGAGATGCCCGCGGGCCGGCCCGCGGACTGGCGGGTGGCATCAGCGGCTGGCAAGGGCTTCCTCCGGGCAGCGCCGGGGCTGCAACCGCGATCCGGTGATCGGAGGTTCGCATGGCTGAGTATCGAGCCCCCACCGGCACGGGGTAGCGCGTGATCAGGAGACAAAACGGCCAGGTCAGGTCACCAAGAGGGCTTGCTCCCGGGCGGTCCGGTCTGGCCGGGTAGAGATCAAGATGCCGGCCCGGGCGGCTAACGCCAGCCGGCGGTTGGTCCATTCGCTCACGGCGCCAAGGCCTGCCGCAAGACCTGGGCTAACTGCGCCTGGTCGGGCGGTTTCTGAATCCAGCCAGCTATGCCCTGAACCAGTAGGTGCTCCCCGTCTCCCAGGGGATGGCCGGTGATCATCACCACCTTGACCGCCGGATCCAGCGCCCGCAACGACTCGCACAAGGCCAGCCCGTCCATTACAGGCATGAGCAGGTCAGTCAGTACCAGGGCAATCTCGTCCGGGCGCTGCTCATACACCTGCCGGGCCTCCTGGCCGTTGGCGGCGGTCAGTACGCGGTAGCCCAATTGCTGTAACCCGGCCTGGACTACTTCCCGCACGGTGGGATCATCTTCCACCAGCAGAATCAGCTCCCCTTGGCCCAGCGGAACTGGCTCCTGGGGCGCCTCGGGCGCGATCACCGCGCCAGTTGGCGCCGCTGGCAGGTAGATGAAAAAGATCGTCCCTTCCCCGACCTGACTCACCACATCAATGTAGCCGCCGTGCTGCTTGACGATGCCATACACCTGGGCCAACCCCAGTCCCGATCCTTGGCCCACTTCCTTGGTGGTGAAAAAGGGTTCAAAGATGCGGGCCATGATCTCGGGCGGGATGCCCGTGCCGGTATCGCGGATGGACAATACCACCCACTCCCCGGAGGGCAAGTCGGCACAGGGAGGATGGTCGCCGGGCTGCAACACCAGACGTGTCAGGCGCACCACCAGATCCCCGCCTTGGGGCATGGCGTCCCGGGCATTCACGGCCAGGTTGGTCACCACTTGCTGGATCTGGGTCAGATCAGCGTACACCTGGTACTCGCTGGGGTCGATCTCCAGATCCAGGCGGATATGCTCCGGGATGGTCCGGGCTAGAAATTTGACCATCTCTTTGAGCAGGGGCACCAGGTCTAGCAACTGCGGGGCGCGGGACGACGTGCGGCTGAAATCCAGGATCTGCCGGATCAGGTGCGCGGCGCGGTGCCCTTCCCGCACGATGCGGCCCAGATCGGCCCTCGTGGCGGCCGACAACTCCTGACGTATTTGCACCAGTTGGGCCAGGCCAATCATGCCGGTCAGGATATTGTTAAAGTCGTGGGCGATGCCGGCGGCCAGTTGGCCCACGGCAGCCAGCCGTTCTTGCTGCTGGACCCGCCCCTGGATTTCCCGCGCCGCGCTCACGTCGCGGATGAGCAGCACCCAGCTCCGAGTCGTTGCTCCTGTGGCCAGTGGCCGGGCCTGGACCTCGAATACCAACGGGGGCATACCGGCCCGCGTGATCTCGTGATATGGCACGCCCGGTGGCGGAGGCTCCAACAAGGCCGGCATGGGCCTGCCTCCCAGATCGGTTAGTTGGTCACCCACCCCGGGTTGGCCCCGCTCGACTGCGGTCAACACGGTCAGGTATTCCAGCGCCGCCGGGTTGGCCTGGAGGATCCGCGCCTGGGCATCCAGAAACAGCACCCCTTCCGGCACCGTGTCCATGATCTGCTGGACCTGCTGCGCCTGCTCGCGGGTCTGTTCCAGCAACTGCAGCCGCTCCGCCGCTACCCCCAGTTGCCGGCCCACCGCCTCCACCAGGACTAGCTCTTCAGTGTCCCAGGGCCGAGGCGAGGCCGCGACCAGGGTCAGTCCCCCGATGTGGTGTCCCCCGGTCAGGAGGGGCATGGCGAGGGTGGCGCGAATGCCATAGTGGGCCATCAGGGAGGCCAGAACCGCGTGCGGCGCACTGATCGGCTCCTGCCAGTCCGCCACGGCGACCGCCCCGGCGAGCTCCAGCCCGTTGGTCTGGATCGCCTCGATGATGGCAGTGTGCGTCTCCGGGGTAATACCCCGCAGGGTGTGCCGGTCGGCCATCCAGATGCTGCCCATCTCCAGTCCCAGGGCGTGCAGGGTGTGCTCCAGGGCCGCTGCCAATAGCTCCGCCAGATTGGGGGCAGCGATGGCGGCCGTGATGACGGCATTGAGGGCCGCCAGGTGCGCCGCCCGGCGCCGTGTTTCATCGAACAGTTGCGCGTTCTGCACGGCGGCGGCCACGGCGGCGGTCACCTGGCCGAGTAGTGGCAATTGTTGAGGGCCAAAGGCCTGCGGCTGACAACTGGCCAGGTTGAGGGCCCCGATGACCGTCTGACCCAACAGCAAGGGCAAGTTGAGCCGCGAGCGCAGCCCGGCGTCATAGAGGATGCGCGCGGCCGGGTAGTCCAACTCGGCCGCGAGGTCGGGCGTGAGGTGCGGGCGCCCGGCCAGCACATCCTCGGTGGCCGCGCTCGCCGCTACCGGCATCGTGGCGCCAGATCCCAAGGGCATAGCCTCCTGATCGGCCAGCGCGAACATGGTGAAATGCTGTCGATCAGCACTGAGGAGGGCCAGGGTCAGCCGGTCAAAGCTCACCACCCGGCGCAGTTCG
>JAHJIN010000608.1 GCA_018823415.1 Chloroflexota bacterium
CAGGGCAGGCCACCGAGGCCCAGTGCATCGTCCGGGCCGGTGCTGCCGAGAACGGCCAGGGCTTGCCGGCCGTGTTGGCCCAGATTGCGGCGCAAGAGCTGGGCGTGCCCTATGAGCGCGTGCAGGTGATCCTGGCCGACACCGGTCAGACACCGGATGGTGGCGCCACCACTGCGTCACGGCAGACCTTTGTCACCGGCAATGCCGCGCGCCAGGCTGCCATCCGGGTCCGCGAATCGCTGGCCGGGGTTGCCGCCGAAGAACTGGGCGTGTCCCCGGATACCCTGGTCTTTGCCAACGGCCAGGTGTACGTCTCTTCCCCGCGTGCGGCAGGGCTCACGCTGGAGCAAGCCATCGCCCTGGCCCACCGCGAGGGCCGCGCCACCCGCGAGCAGGTGGTCTATACCGCGCCGCCCACCGTGGACGTGGAAACCCCCGGCGACACCCACTTTGCCTATGGCTATGGCACCCAGGCCGCCCAGGTAGAGGTGGACGTGGAGACCGGCCAGGTGCGTGTGCTGCACGTCATCGCTGCCCACGACGTGGGCAAGGCCATCAACCCCCTGGGTGTGGAAGGGCAACTGGAAGGCGGCGTGCTTATGGGCCTGGGCTATGCGCTCACCGAAGAACTCGAGCTAGACAACGGCCTGGTGCTCAATGACACCTTTGCTCGCTACAAGGTGCCCAGCATCGACCAGCGACCCCGGATCACACCCATTATCGTCGAAGACCCGGCTGCGGCCGGCCCCTATGGCGCCAAGGGCGTGGGCGAGATCACCAGCATTCCCACTACAGCCGCCATCACCAATGCCATCTATGCAGCCACCGGGGTTCGCACCACCCGGCTGCCGGTCGCGCTCGATGACCTGCACCTGTCAGATCCCCCCGACTAGTCCAAGCGTGTATTCTCCCCCAATTTAGGATCAAAGAACCGGTCTATTGGTACCATTGTCCTATTGCAGTCTACACCCTAATGTTATATAATATCTTTGCAAATTGAATACATATATCTAGGAGCAGCAGGCCAGTGGGCAAGCAGTCAGGTATGCAGAGATGGGCCGATGGGCAGAGCATGGTCGAGTTTGCCTTGCTCTTGCCGCTGGTGATCCTGCTGGCAATGGGAATTTTTGCCTTTGCGCTGATCTTTAATGCCCAGATTACCGTGGCGAATGCGGCAGCGGCAGCGGCCCGCGCCGGCTCGGTGGTCAACTATTCCGACTATCACGTCAGCGGTCACGAAAACCAGAACATCTATGACGCCGTCGTCACCAACATGAGCTGGCTGGGCATGGGACGCATACAGTCCATCACCGTTTATCAGCCCACCAGCACCGGCGGGGTTTCCAGCCGCAACGATCAGTTGAATCCCGCCAACGGCAGCCTGAGCGGCGGCAACTATACCAACGCCTATCGGTTGACAAACTCGAGCCTGGGCGTCGAGATCGTCTACCACGAGCCGGTGTGGATACCCATCATCAACCTGATCACCGGCGATCATATCGAGATCCGGGTGCGCGAGAGCCGGCGTATCGAGTAATTACGGAGAGCTTGTTGATGCCCATACGGTTCAACACGCGAGCAGCGCAAGGCCAAAGCCTGGTTGAATTTTCACTGTTGCTCCCCATCTTGTTGTTATTGGTGATGGGGTTGTTGCTGTTCGGTATCGTGTTTGGGGTGCAGATCACCCTCACCGAGGCAGCTACGGCCGGCGCACGTCAGGCCGTGGTGGAGGAATATTGCTCCCTGCCGCCAACAGGGCACCACAACACCGAAATCTATGACGCGGTGGTGAATGCCCTGGGGTGGCTAGGTAAAGGCAATGTACAATCCATCGTGGTGTATCTGGCCGGCGACGATGGCAGTATAGGCGGCACCAAAGATACCATCAATCCAGCCAGCGGCAGCAGCACGGGCAACTTTGTCAATTCCGAGCGTTGTGGCGTCGGCATCTATGTCGGCGTCGAGGTCACTTATCGACAAGAGGTATTCATTCCATTCATCAACCTGATCACCGGTGACGAGATCATATTGCGAGCCCAACGGGTGGAAATGGTACGTCAGTAGCCAGTAGGCAGTACACACACTGGGGCTCGCCTAATAGAGGAGGGGGCAACATGCATACGCAGCAACCCAAAACAGTACCAGTTCGCGAGTCAGGCCAAAGCCTGGTTTTCATGGCGTTTCTATTTGTGGCCTTGCTGGGGTTCCTGGTCTTGGTGACCGATGTGGGCTATATGTATTATACCAAGCGCGACCTGCAAGGCATCGTGGATGCGGCCACCATGGCCGGCGCGCGCATGACGCCTACCAGTGTGGACACGTCCACTGAAAAATGGGAGGCTGTCCAGAACACCACGCATGAGGCGCTGGCCTGCTATGCCCGCAATATTGGCCTGAGTGCCAACTCGGTACCGAGTACCTTTAGCGCGTCTGACTTTGCGCCCAACTGGAACGGGGGCACCGGCACCAACTACAAGTACAGCACCACCGTTGGCGGGGACCAGGTCTCGGTGACCGTGTTCTACCAGGATGCCATCACCCAGGCCCAGGACGTGGCCAAAGAGTTGTGCGTGCGGGTCGATGTCATGCGTAACACACCCATGTTCTTTGCCGGTGCCATCGGCTTTCAGGACACCGACATTGCAGCCTCGGCCGCGGGCTTTCGGGGCATCTTCAAGGTGACCTGGACCTTTCGCAACTATGGCCAAGACGTGCACGCCACGCCGTTCTACTATGTAGATCCACACGCCGGCAACCGCGAGGTGGTCTATATCGGCTGCCGCGATGGCTATATATACTGCCTGGATGCGCTGGGCTTTCAGGATGGCAGCAAAAAGACCTGGGCCTACTGGCGGTTCCGGCCGGCCAACAACGGCACCGGCACCACCTCTGGCTACACCCTGGAAAGTACCAGCACCGCCGAGAAGGATGCCTGGCCGATGATCCAGGGGCAGGTCCGGGTGGTAGACCGGGGCGGTCAGACGCGGATCTATTTCACCACCGTCCCCGGCGGCACCAACAAGGGTTATCTGTATTGTCTGGATGGCAGCACCGGGCAGCGCATCTGGTCTCAGAACATCCAGGCCCCAGGTTATCACGCGGGCGTCTATGGCATGAGCTATGTGGACTCGCGCCCCAACCTGTCCAGCAACAACGAGGTAGTCTATGTGGGGTCGCGGGCCGGCTATCTATATGCCTTCAACTCGGACACCGGCGCTCCGGTCGACACCGCTGCCTGGGACAACTATGGCGCGGATGGTCGAGTAGAGTTGTATGGCGGGACCATCTCTAACCCCTGGGTAGAGGCTCGCACCGATGCGGATGCCATCAATCACGGGCTGGACGGGCGCTCGGACATTATCTATACGGCCTGCTCCCGGCCCAAGGATGGCGCGGGTTCTGGCAGTGGCCCGTATGGCAAGGTCTATGCTTATTACTCGAATGGTTCCGTCAAGTGGGAAAGCAAGATCAGTTCCAGCAACAACTTTGAGGGGTTTGATGGCTCGCCGGTGCTCTTTGGCGATACCCTGTACATCGGCTGCCGGGACAACAAAGTCTATGCGGTGAACAAGGAGACCGGGGCCGCCAAGTGGTACTATACCGCCAACAACAAGGTGTCCAGCACGCCGGCCGTGGAAGAAGTGGGCGGTAACCGCTACGTTTACTTTTCCAGCGAAAATGGCACGGCCTACAAACTGCGGGACCTGGGCAACTCGTGCAACAAGGAGTGGTCGGCGACGCTGGGACTCAAGGACCCCAACCCCAACGACAAGGCCGCCTGGCACTGCTCGCCGGCCCTGTCCGAGGACTATGTGTACTTTGGCAGCCAGACCCGGTCTGGCAGCGTCTATGGCGATGGCGGCCGGGGTTACTTTGAGGCCCTGACCAAGAATGCCGGCCAGTCGGAGCAGCAATACAAGCTAGACGCCGATCTGCACTCGAACATGGAAGTGGCATCCAGCAACTGGATCTATTTCGGTGGGTGCGATAACCTGATCTATGGTGTGGATCTGAACCCGGCGCGCCAGGAAAGCAAGCTATTATGGTAGGCTCGGACAGATTTACAGACTAGGAGTCGGCGGATAGCCGCATTGTGACCAAGTCGCCGGCCTGGGTTCCAGTGCCGGCGACTTTTTGCATGGGAGGAATATGGCATGAATGCTAATCGTCGGCCGGTGGCGGTGTTCCTGGCGGTGGGCGTGGTGCTCTTGATATTCCTGGCGAGCCTCTCGTTCGTGTGGGCCGGCGAATACTGGCATACCTCGCACGGCCCCGAGGGCGGCGACATTCTGGCCCTGGCGGCTGACTCGGCCGGCAACCTGTATGCCGGCGCCTACCAGGGTTGGGTCTTTCGCGGCACGGTGTCTGGATCTAACCTGTATTGGACCCTAAAGAACTATGGCTTTGCTGCCCAGGCCCGCACAGTCCAGTGCGTTGCCTTGGATGAGAGCGATGATATCTATGCCGGCACCTATGGCGGCGGCGTGAAAAAGAGCACGGACGACGGCAATACCTGGGTCAATATCACCAACAGCGGCATCAATAGCCAGGACGTGCGCGTCTTGTTCATTGATGGGACCACTCTGTATGCTGGCACCGCCCGGGGTGTCAATAGCCGCCTCACCACCGCGCTCCCAACGACAGCCTGGAGCGCCGTGGGTTCCAAGTGGTTCCGCACCGAGGCGCTGGCATTGGCCGGCGGTAACCTGTACGCCGGCGTCGAAAAGGGTACCACTGTCTACTGGGGCGTGTATCGGCTAGACGGCAGTTCGTGGAACGAGATGCGCACCGGCCTGCCGGCCGATGCCTCGGTCTATGCCATGGTGGCCGATGGTGACATCCTGTACGCCAGCGCGGCCGTGGTGACAGACACCATCACTGGCTATGGCGTCTACTGGTGCGATACGGTGGTCACCACCACCTGGCAGGCGTTGGGCGCGCTGCCCGCTGGCGAATCGCGCCAGGTCAATGCGCTGGTCCTGGACGGCAGCACTCTCTATGCCGGCACCGAGAACGGCGTGTACGAATGGTCTGGCGCCACCTGGATCGCGCGCAACACTGACCCAGACATAGAAGCCGGCCAGGTCGACAGCAATGCCCATCGCGTGCGCACGCTGCTCTGTCCGGCCAGCAATACCTTGTATGCTGGCACGCCGGGCCGAGGCGTCTATCGCACTGCAGACGGCGGGATCAACTGGGCTACGGCCAACGGCACGCCGCCGGATGCCTTGCTCAGCGCGGAAATCGTCTATGCGGTAGCGGTGAACCCGGCCTACGACTGGCGCATCTATGCCGGCACCCAGGGCGGCGGCTTGCACCGCAGCCCTGACGGTGGCGTCAACTGGGAACGTCGCAGCGGCATCATTGCCGACCGCGCCGTGTTTGCCCTGGCAGTGACGCATCCCAGCGGCTTGCCGGTCTATGCCGGCACCGATAGCGGCATCTATACCACTACCAATGGCATCACCTGGACCCTGGCGAGCAATGGCCTGACCAGCCCCGAGTCGGCCTATGTGCGCGCATTGGTCATCGACCCGGTGTCATCCACCATCGTTTATGCCGGGACCGGTGACGGCGTGTACAAGACCACCAACACGGGCGAAGCCTGGTCGCACCAGCGCGTGAATCCCAGCCCCACCGGCAGTGATTATTTCGTCTACTCGCTCGCCATTGACCCCATTACCCCTACCATTATCTATGCCGGCACGCAGCAGCATGGGGTCTATCGCAGCACCGATGCCGGCGACACGTGGGCTGACTTTAGCCAGGGGTTGACCGGCGAAGCCCTGCAGGTCAATGCTCTCACCGTGGACGCCAATCACATGGTTTTTGCCGGGGTGGGCGAGAGTAGCGGCGGCATTTACGAGCGCCGCGTCATTAGCGCTACCTGGCAGAACGACGTCACCGCCGGCGTGCAACCGGCCTTTGCTCTTCTTGTCAACCCCATCACCCCCACCATCGTCCTGGCCGGCACTGGCGGCCGCGGCGTGCTGTTCTATGGTGACGAGCGTTATGACCCGCCAAACGAGTGGCGCGAGTTGAATGCCGGCTTGCCCAACTATTACGTCTACTCGCTCGCTATCGACGACTATGTGACGCAAACCCTGCACGCCGGCACCGCCGGGTCTGGCGTGTGGGACTTTAGCTGGGGGCCACCACCTCCACCCCCGCCCGAAATGGGCATTACCAAAGACGATGGCCTGCTCGAGGTCTCTTTGGGCCAACTGATCACTTATACCCTGCACTATGCCAATAACGGCGACGAGGTTGGGATAGGCGTGGTCATTACCGAAGTCATCCCCACATATACCGTCCTGGCGTACAGCGATCTCGCGTTTCACTCGGCCGGGGGCCAGGTATACACCGCCACTGTGGGGAGCATGGTGGGCGGCGCCAGTGCGCAAAGCCACTTTGTGGTGCGCGTGCTCACGGACCCGGTGGGAGCGCCGACCCAGTTGACCAACTATGCCACCATCCGCGACGATGGCTCCCACGGTCCCGACCCGCGCGAGGATAACAACAAGACGCACGATACCACGTTCTTGCGCTGGGTGGACCTGGCGGTGAGCAAGGCCAAAACTGCCAGCCAGGTTTTGCCGGGGCAACTGCTCACGTACACCATCTCGTACACCAACACCGGCCGCACAGAAGCGGCAGGCATTGTGCTCACCGAGATGTTCACCGGCCCGGTGTCTTATGTAGACACTGGCGCGGGCTGGGTCCACCTGGGGGACAACCAGTATCAACTGACCCTGGCCGGCGCACTGGCAGGTGATGGCGGTCATGGCACCACCTGGTTCACGCTTTGGGTGGGGCCAGAGGCCGAGGGCACGGTGGAAAACCGCATCGCCATTGACTATGATGGCGCGCATGGGCCAGACATCACGCCCAATGACAACGTGCTGGTACGCCAGGATCCCATCATCTCGCTCCCCTCTGATTTGAGCGTGACCAAGACCGACGGCCGGGATCACGTGTCCGGCGACGACGTGCTCACCTACACCATTGCTTATACCAACGCCGGCCCGGGTCTGGCCCGGGGCATCTTGCTCACCGAAACCATTCCCAATTACACCACCCTGGTGGGGCCGGGCGATTGGCAGTGGGTGAGCGGCCAAACCTATCAGCGGACGGCGCCGGACCTGCTGGCTGGTCAGCAGGCGACGGCGAGTATCACCGTGCTCGTGGACGAGGCGGCACCCGCCGGTGCCATCACCAACACGGTCACGGTGCGGGCGGCCTATGAAGAAAACCTTGACCTCAACACCGCCACCGACACGGACCTGGTCCAGCTCCCCGACCTGAGCGTGACCAAGACCGACCATACCGCCTACGTGCGGGCTGGCGACATCTTGACCTATACCATCGCCTACACCAACACCGGGGGTGGGCAGGCCACCGGCATCGTGCTTACCGAGACCATCCCCGAACACACTGTCATGCAAGGCGGGGGCGATTGGCACCTGGTGAGCGGGCGCACCTACACCCGCACTGTTGCCAACCTGAACGGCGGCGAATACGCGGCGACCTTGGTTACGGTGCAGGTGGATGCTGGCGCGACCGGTCAAATCACCAACACTGTGTCCATCCGCGCCTGCTACGAGGTGAACCTGACCTACAATACCGCCACTGATACCGATACCATCCTGGTCGAATCGCCAGATTTGGCGATCACCTCATTCTCGGATGGGATGACCGCCATCGCGCTGTGCCAGGTGGTGCAGTATACCGTCAACTATACCAACCAGGGTGACGGTGAGGCCACCGACGTGGCGATCACGGTCACCCTGCCGGCCAGCGCCACCTATGTGAACACCGGGCAAGGCTGGGTGCCGTTGGGCAATCAGCGCTACCACAAACCGGTGGGCATCGTGAACCCGAGCGACAGCGGCGTTGCTTCGATATCGCTGGTCATCACTAGCACCAGCCCGGCGCAGAGCGTGCTCGCTGGCGACAAACGCGAGCGGGCCACAAGCGTAACCAAGTCAGCGGCCAACCCGGTCTGGCCCAACACATTCACCACCCAGGTGGTGATCGGCTGCGCCGAGCCGGAAAACCAGAGCGACAATTCGGCCTCGGATGTGAACACCCTGCGCCGGCCCGACTTGGCGGTCACGCAGATTCGAGTCGTGCCCGACCCACCCGGTGTGGGGGTGAACGTCACTATCTATGTTACGGTGTCCAACCAGGGCGATGTTGACGTGTATCTGTCGGGTTGCTGTCACGGTTTTTGGACTGACCTGTATGTGAACCCAGGCCATGTGCCAGGGGCCTACGACTATGGCAACGTGCCTCCGCATTGGGATACCCACCTTGCGCCGGGCAATAGCCGGGAATATGCGTTCACCTACCAGTTTGCCAGCACACAGCCCTATACCCTGTATGCCCAGATCAATGCCGACCGCTACCCCACGATCCCCGAACCAGGCTATGACAACAACACGTTTGGGCCGGTGGTGGTGGAGCCGGTGACCGATTTCAAAGTCTATTTGCCCCTCGTCCTGCGCACGTTCTGAACCCGCGATCGCCCCTGGGGTGCTCGCGGCGATCAGGCCGGCGCGGCAACAGACCTGCTCCCGCATCCCGAAAGCACTCGCTTTCGGGATGCTTGGTTATACCAGACCTGGGTACTATTGTAAAAATGCCGGTTTCGGGGTACAATATACTCAATCCTGTGCGTGTCTGTAGAACAGTGAAATCCAAGGAGGCAACATGAAGCGTGGACGTATCCTCATCATCCTGGGCATCTTGTTGGGGGTCATCACCTTTGCCGGTGTGTTCTTTGTGCTCTCGCAGCCCAAGGGAGAAGAACAAAAGGTCGAAACGGTTGATCTGGTAGTCGCACTCCAGGAAATTCCCGAGCGTAGCCAGATCCAGGGTACCTGGGTGGGGCTGCGCGGCTTTGCCCTGGGATCAGACCCGCCGGGTGCGATGCGGCGCATGGATGACGTGATCGGCAAGACCACCATCAACCGCGTGTATGAAGGGATGCCCATCCTGGACGTGAACCTGGCTATCACGGCCACGCTGTATGGCGTGCCCTATTTGCTGCCAGATGGCATGGTGGGCGTGGCCTTTCCTATCGCGGATATCAGTGGTGTGGCCGGGGCCATTCGGGCCGGCGACACTGTAGACCTGCTGATCTCGATGGATGTGTCTCCCCAGGAAGGCGAGACCGGCGGCCGGCGAACCACCCAGTTGACGCTCCAGGACCTGACTGTCTTGCACGTGGGCCAGTGGGTGGCGGCCGGCGGCGAGGTCGAACAGGGTGGCGCGGCCGTGCTGATCTTTCAGGTCACTCGCCAAGACGCCTTGATCCTCAAGTGGGTCCGGGAGAACGGTACTGTGGATCTGGCCTTGAGACCGGCGACAGACCACAACATCATTGACCTGGGCACCATCGAAGCGGTGCATGTCGACTTTATCATTGAGGCCTACGATCTCCCGCGGCCCCCCGTGGTGGCCGAATAATCGTGGCGTGAGAGAGAATACCATGTCTCAGCCCCAATCCCCGGCCGCGAATGCCATCCAGATACTCATTGTGGATGATGTCAACGAAACCCGGGAAAGTTTAAGCAAACTGTTATACTTTGAAAAAGACATCCAGGTCATTGGCACCGCGCTCAATGGCCGAGAGGCCATTGAGGCCGTCAAAGAGCTCGAACCCGACATCGTCCTCATGGATATCAACATGCCGGACATGGATGGGATCAAGGCCGCCGAGATCATCACGGCCCAGGCCCCTCACGTCCAGATCATTATGATGTCGGTACAGGGCGAGGCCGACTATTTGCGCCGATCCATGTTGGCCGGGGCCCGCGACTTTTTGATCAAACCCTTTAGCGGCGACGATCTGGTCAACACCATCCACCGGGTCTATGAAATGGGGGCCACCCGGCGCGTGGCGGCACCGGCTCCTGCTGCTGCAACCGCTGCCACGCCCGTTGTACCAGCCCCGGGCCGGCAGGGCGGCCAGATCATCGCGCTGTTCAGCCCTCAGGGTGGTATTGGCTGCACCACTCTGGCAACCAATCTGGCCATCGCCGCCAAGACCAACTCGAACAAGCGCGTCGCGTTGGTAGATTGCAACCTGCAATTTGGCGATGTGGGCATTTTTTTGAACATGCAATCTGGCAAGACCATCGTGGACCTGGTAACCATGATCGACGACCTGGACGCCGAACTGGTAGAAGATATGCTGCTACCGCACTCGTCCGGTGTTCGTGTGCTGTTGGCCCCGCTGCGTCCCGAAATGGCCGATCTGGTGACGGCCGATCACTTGCGTCGCATCCTGGGTACCTTGCGTCAGTCTTATGACCTGATCTTTGTGGATACGTGGCCGTTTCTACACGAGATCACGCTGACCGTGATGGACATGTGTGATCGGTTGTTATTGGTCCTGAGTCCCGAGATCCCTCCCGTCAAAAATGCCAAACTGTTTTTTGAAGTGATGGAAGCGATGCAATACCCGGCTGACCGCGTGATGCTGGTGTTAAACCGCGTAGACAGCCGGGGCGGTATCAGTCCTCGCGACATCGAAATGAGCATTCAGCATCCGCTCAGCGCCCAGATCGTGGCCGATTGGCGGCTGGCTACGTATGCCGTGAACCACGGCGTGCCTTTTGTGATCAGCCACCGCGAATCTGCCCTGGCGCGGTCTGTGACGGAACTGGCGTATCTGTTCCTGGTCGAGCCGGCAGTGCCCGAACCCGCGTCCCCCGAGGCCCCCGCGGCCGAAGCTGCTCGCCCAGGCCTGCGGTGGTTCAATCGCGCCTGAGCCGGCTGGCCTGGGTATTTCTGTTCTAAAGGAGGCTCGCTATGTCACTCCTCAAACGCATCGAAGGCGTTAAACCCAAAGCAGATGGTGGTGCACCCCCCAGCAGTAGTGGGGGCACCGGTCTGACGTTCAAGCGCCCCGTGTTGGCCCCGGCCCGCGATACGTACTTTGATCTCAAATCGCGCGTGCAAAACCGGCTCATTGCCGAGCTGGATCCCAAGATGGATCTCTCGCGCACCGACGAGGTGCGTCGCAACATCCAAGAGATGTTTGACAGCATCTTGGAGCAAGAAAATCTCACGCTCAGTCGCACCGAGCGCTATCGACTCTTTGAGCAAATCGTCGCCGAGATCCTGGGGCTGGGGCCTATTGAGCCCTTGCTCAAGGATGAAAGCATCACAGAAATCATGGTCAATGGCCCCAACCAGGTGTACATTGAACAAAAGGGGCGCCTGCACCGTACCGACATTACCTTTGAGAGCGACGAACACGTGATGCGGATCATTGACCGCATCATCTCGCCCCTGGGCCGGCGCTGCGATGAGAGCCAGCCCTATGTAGACGCCCGATTGCAGGATGGTTCCCGCGTCAACGCCATCATCCCGCCCCTCTCATTGGTGGGACCGGTCATCACCATCCGCAAGTTTTCCAAAACGCCGCTGACCATCGAAGACCTGGTGCGTTTTGGCACCTTGACTGCCGAATTGGTCGAGTTCCTCAGGGCGTGTGTGGAATCTCGGCTAAACGTGGTGGTTTCTGGTGGCACCGGCTCTGGCAAGACCACGTTGCTCAATGTCCTGTCCTCGTTCATCCCCAACGACGAGCGCATCGTCACTATTGAGAACGCCGCCGAGTTGCAGCTCAGACAGGAACACGTGGTGACGCTGGAATCACGACCGGCCAACATCGAGGGCAAGGGCGAAGTCCCCATCCGAGACCTGGTGATCAACAGCTTGCGCATGCGTCCCGACCGCATCATCGTGGGCGAGTGCCGTGGCCCCGAGGCCCTGGACATGTTGCAGGCCATGAACACCGGCCACGATGGCAGCATGACCACTGCTCACTCGAACAGCCCTCGCGATACCCTGGCCCGCCTGGAAACCATGGTGCTCATGGCCGGGTACGACCTGCCCATGCGCGCCATCCGCGAGCAAATCTCGCGTGCTATTGACGTGATCGTCCATGAGGAACGGTTCCGCGATGGCACGCGCAAGGTGGTCAACGTGACCGAGGTGCAGGGGATGGAAGGCGACGTGATCGTGTTGCAAGACGTCTTTCGCTTTGAGCAGGCTGGCATAGAAGATGGCCGTATCCTGGGCCGCATCCAGCCCACCGGCATCCGGCCCAAGTTCATGGAGCAGATCGAGGGCGCCAACATCTACTTGCCACCCGACATCTTTGGCTTCCACGGCCGGCTCTAGCAGGAGGGACCTATCATGAACTTTGACCCGGTGACAATCGTGGTCGCTGCGGCCGCGGCGCTGTCGGTGATCCTGCTCATGGCTGGAATCGGCGGGGCCTTGTCACGCGGCGGCGACACCATCGAATCGCGCCTGGACAAATACGCTTCTCGCCAGGGGCATGCCAGCGAATCCGCCCGTGCGGCACAATCCACCACGCAAATGATGGCTCAAATCGACAAACGCATCGCCAAGCAAGGGTTTGCCACCAGTCTAGGCCAGGAAATTGCGCGGGCGAATCTCAAAATCACCGTAACCGAATTCTTTTTGCTCTCGGGCGGCGCCACCATCGTGGGCGCGCTGGCTGGCTATTTGCTGACGCGCGAGCTCCTGGTGGCGGTGGGTGCGGCCCTGGTGGGGTTGGTCTTGCCGCGCCTGATATTGCGCCAGCGCAAGACGGCGCGGCTCCATGCCTTTGAGGATCAATTGGGCGATACCATCACCCTGATGGCCAACTCGCTGCGCTCTGGGTATAGCATATTGCAGTCCATGGAAATGGTCTCCAAAGAGGCCGGCCCGCCCGTGTCCGTAGAATTCGCCCGCGTGGTACGCGAGATCGGGCTGGGGCTGCCCCAGCAAGAGGCCCTGGACAATCTG
Source organism: Chloroflexota bacterium (assembly GCA_018823415.1). Classification (GTDB taxonomy): domain Bacteria; phylum Chloroflexota; class JAHJIN01; order JAHJIN01; family JAHJIN01; genus JAHJIN01. The sequence continues at coordinate 12,835 of JAHJIN010000608.1, forward strand.
CTCCGGCGCATCGAGAGCGCCGACCTGGACCTGACCGTGACGGCCATCAACGTGCAACGTGAGGTGGGCGGTAACCTGGCCAAGATCCTGGATACCATCGGGCATACCATCCGCGAGCGAGTGCGCATCAAGGGCGAGATTCGAGTGCTCACCTCGCAGCAGCGCCTGAGCATGTATATCATCATTGCCCTGCCCTTTTTCCTCTCGGGCGTGATCTATATGATCAACCCTGCTTACATGGGCAAGCTGTTCGAGCCCGGCCCCATCTTGTGTTTGCCCGGCTGTGCCCTGTTCATGATCTTTATCGGCTATTTGGTCATTCGCAAGATCGTCAACATTGACGTGTAACGCTGGCGCCATTGGCATCATGAGGAGGTGATCAACATGGATCTATTGGCTGTGGCCCTGGCCGGTTCGGCGGCCTTGACCGTGCTCATGATCGTGTTGGGCATTGCGCTGCCCAGCCGGCAGGAAAACCCCATCCAGAGCCGGTTGGGTCAATATGCCACCCGGCCCCGCACGCTGGAAGAAATGGAACTGGAACAGCCCTTCCTGGATCGGGTCGTCAAGCCCATTGTTGGCTGGCTGGCTCGCATTATCATGCGTTATACGCCCCAACGCAGCATCGAAAATACCCGGCATAACCTGATCCTGGCGGGTAATCCCAACAACTGGCAAGCCAGCGACTTTATGGGTCTCAAGGGCCTGTTTGCGCTGATCCTGGGCGCCGTAGTAACAGTGTTGCTCTTTTTATACCAGGGCGATTTGCTCTGGACGATTGGCGGTGGCCTGATCGGCGCCGGGCTGGGCTATTATCTGCCCACATTGTGGCTGTCGAGCAAGATCAGTTCCCGCAAAACCGCGATCACCAAGGCCCTGCCCGATGCCTTGGACTTGCTGTGCATCTGTGTGGAGGCCGGCCTGGGCTTTGATGCTGCCATGTCCAAGGTCACCGAAAAGTGGGACAATGACCTGGCCCGCGAGTTTGGGCGCGTCATCGCCGAGGTGCGCGTGGGCAAGCTGCGCCGCGAGGCATTGCGCGACATGGTGACCCGCACTGAGGTGCCAGACGTGAGCAACTTTATCGCCGCCATCATCCAGGCCGAACAATTGGGCGTGAGCATTGGGCGTGTCTTGCAGATCCAGGCCGACCAGATGCGAGTCAAGCGTCGCCAACGAGCCGAAGAACAGGCCCAGCAAGCCGCCGTCAAGATGTTGTTCCCCATGATCTTCTTGATCCTCCCGTCGATTTTTGTCGTGATCCTGGGGCCGTCTGTGCCCATTATCCTGGAAGCGCTCCAGTTTGGGGTGTTTTCGTTCTAGCTCGGCGGCTGGGGACCCATGTCTGACCTGCGCAATTCCTGGCGACACATTTCGTCTGTGGTGCTGGATCTGCTCTATCCCCCGCGTTGTGTTGGTTGCGATACGCGGGGGCAGTGGTTTTGCGAGGGCTGCGTGCAGCAATTGACCCGGCCTCAGCCGCCCATGTGCGAATTGTGCGGCAATCCCCTCCCCACAGCGGCCCGGCCAGCGAGTCCCCGGCTGTGTGCTCGCTGCCAGGCCCATCGCCCGGGCTTTAATGGGCTGCACTTTGTGGCCTATTTTGAAGGCCCGCTGCGCCAGGCCGTCCATCGACTCAAGTATCAAGGCTGCTGGGCCGCAGCCAGGCCGCTGGGCCAATTGATGGCCGCAACCTGCCAGGAAAACGCCGTGTCCGGTGACCTGTTGATCCCGGTGCCCCTCCATGCCCGTCGGCAGCGCGAGCGTGGCTATAACCAGGCGGCCCTGCTCGCTCAGGCCGTGGGCCAGTTAACAGGCATGCCGGTCTACCCAGCAGCCCTGGTTCGCCAGCGTGCCACTCAATCTCAGGTCCAACTGAACGCCCAGGAGCGCCAGGGCAACGTGCGGGGAGCCTTTTCGGTGGCCCCCGCCGCGCCAGCGCAACTCTCGGGCCGCACTGTAGTGCTGGTGGACGATGTGTGTACCACCGGTGCCACTCTGGACGCCTGCGCGACGGTGTTGCGGCAGGCCGGTGCCACCTCGGTGTGGGCCTTGACCCTGGGGCGTGAGCGATGAACGCGCGACTCGTCATTGACCAGGCTGGCCGCTACCTGGTCCAGACCCAGGATGCCACCGGCGGGTGGGGGTATCACCAGGACCAGGTCGCCTTTGTGGAACCCACCGCGCTGACCGTGCTGGCCCTGGCGGATCGCGCCGAGTGGACGGCCATGCGTGAGGCCGGCGTGGCGTGGCTGATGGCGAACCAGCTTGCTGACGGCGGTTGGGGTGTGACCCCTGCCGACCCGGAAGGCTGCTGGGCCACGGCCTGGGCCGTCTGGGCGTTGGCCGATTCTGCCGTCCCGGCGACGACTGCGGCTGTGGCGCGGGGAATCGACTGGTGGCGCCACTGGCAGCCCTGGGTGGGCGAACCCGGCCAGGAACGCGATGAGGCCCTCTGGATCGACCCCACGGTGGCCGGCTGGCCCTGGAGCCCGGGTGGCGCGTCGTGGGTCGAGCCTACGGCCCTGGGCATCATGGCCATGTGCGTCACCGGCCAGCGCCAGGACCCTCGCGTAATCGAGGGTTTGCAATACCTCCGGGATCGTGCCTGCGCCGGGGGCGGGTGGAACGTGGGCAACCCCTACATGCTGGGTCAAAACATCCCGGTCGCCACGTCTCCCACCACCCTGGCCCTGCTGGCCCTGCACGCGGCCGAGTCGCCAGATACCGAGGCGCTGGAGCGTGACGGCCTCATCGTGTTGACTGATCTGGTGCAGCAGGCTATCACCCCCTCGAACCTGGCCTGGGGCCTGTGGGGCCTGCACGCTCGCGAGCAACCACTGCCCCAAACGGCGATAGACCGGCTCGTTGCACACCAGGACGCCGATGGCGGTTGGCGGCACAGCCCCTACCTGACGGCGCTGGCGATCCTGGCTTTGCGCGGATCGGAGCCAGAGCCATGAACGTGCGTCTCAGCCGCCGGACCCTGTTGCGCCTGGGTTTGGTAGGCGGCATCCTCCTGGGCCTGGAATTCGTGCGGCGCCAGACCGAGCCGGTGGGCCTGGACAATTGGCTACGTTGGAACCTGCGGGGCCGTACCGCCTGGCTGCTGGGCCAGTCCACACCGGTGGCCGTCACAGCCTGCCCCACCTATCAGGACGTGACCGCCAGCCTGACCGACGCCTGCGACCTGTTGCGTGACGAACTGCCGCCCATCCAGGGCCGGACCGTCGTGATCAAAACCAACCTGGTGGACGTATTGCCCGATCGGCCTACCTGCACCAACCCGGCCGTGATCGAGGCGCTGGTGGCCTGGTGCCAGGCCAGCGGCGCCCGGCGCGTGGTGGTGGCCGATGGGTCAGCCTTTCAGCGCGACGCCGAGGCCCTGGTGGAGGCATCGGGCCTGGGGGCCGTGCTGCGTCGGCGCGACGTGACTTTTGTCGATTTGAACCTGGACGAACTGGTGCGCACCCCGCTGCCGGGCCATTACACCCCCCTGGGCCAGTTGTTGTTGCCGCGCACCGTGGTGGAGGCCGACCTGCTCATCTCGGCGCCCAAGATGAAATGTCATCATTGGACCGGCGTATCCCTGAGCATCAAGAACCTGGTCGGCGTGGTGCCCGGAGCCAAATACGGCTGGCCCAAGAACATTGTGCACTTGCACAACATCCACCTGTCTGTGCTGGATCTCTACGAGGCGCTTCGGCCCGGGCTGGCCGTAGTAGACGGTGTGGTGGGTCTGGAAGGCGACGGGCCGTTGATGGGCACTGCTCGGCCCACCGGCGTATTGGTCATGGGCGTCGATGGCGTGGCCGTGGACGCTGTGAGTACGCGGATCATGGGCCTGGATCCGGCCCTCATCCCGCACCTGTACCTGGCCGACTGGACGGGCCTGGGCGCCCTGGAGGCGCGGCGCATCGACGTGCGCGGCTTGCCCATTGACCGGGTACGGCAACCCTATGAGCCCCCCCCGAACATGCGCGAACTCGGCGCTGCCGCCGCCGCGCTCACCAACCTCCGGCTCGCCAGGCACATACGAGGTACGTAAATGGCCGAGAACATGGATCTATTTGGTGCCTTTCAAACCGCGTTGGACACAGACGAGCCGGCACTGCCGTTAGAGACCCTGCTCGAGCGGCTGCAGGACCCAGATGCCCAGGTGCGAGGGCGTGCCGCCATGTCATTAGGTATTCGCGGGGACCGGAGCGCGACCCGGGACCTCATCGAGCGGCTCAGGGATCAGAATGCCCGGGTGCGTTGGCACACCGCCTATGCCCTGGGCCGCCTGGGCGACCGCATGGCGACCCCGGCGCTCATCTCGCTGGTGCACAACGAGTCGGACCCTGGTGTGCGTGGTCGGGCCGCCGAAGCACTGGGCATGATCGGCGATCCCCGGGCCATCCCCGTCCTGGTCAACCTGCTCCAGGACCGCGACCACAGCGTGCGCTGGCGTGCGGCTGATGCGCTGAACAGCGTCGGCGGCGCTACTGTGGTGGCGGCTGTCATCACTGCGCTTCAGGACCCCGATCCCGGCGTGCGCTGGCGCGCGGCAGCTATCCTGGGCAAGCTGGGCGACCGCCAGAGCGTCCTGCCGCTCATCCAGATGCTCCGCGACGAAAACCCCAGCGTGCGCGGCTGGGCCATCGAGGCCCTGGGCTTTTTGGGCGACAAGCGCGCCCTCCCCGTTCTGGAAATGCTGCGCCACGACGAGTCGCGCGCGCCGTACCTGGGCAAAATCGCTGACCTGGCCTGGGTGGCGATCCGGCGCATCCGCAGCGACAACCCGGGATCATCATGAACCAGACTCGCATAATGCCCGATTGGCCGGTGCTGGACACGTGGCCGCACTGGCAGGCGGTGTGGGCGCGCGTGGCCCAGGCCCCGCTGGATGACCAGATCGACGCCTGGGCCAACGAATACATGGCGCGCTACCCGGCCCTGTTTGCCAAGCAGACCGCCGATTACGCCTCAGCCGGCGTGGACTGGCGCACGGTGGCTCGTGACCGGGTTTTTCCTCACCTGGCAGAGCGCGCCCCACGCATGGCCGCCGCCCACGATGTCATCCTGGCTGTCCACACCCCGGTGCTGGACCAGTTTGGCGCGCGGCTGGGTGTGGATTTTTCGGGGCGACTGGTCATCTATGTGGGGCTGGAATGCGGGGCCGGCTGGGCCACCACCTATGAAGGTACACCGGCCTGTCTGCTGGGTCTGGAAGCCATTGCCAACCTGGACCGGCACACGCCGGAGCGGCTGCGAGGCCTCATTGCCCACGAGCTGGGCCACCTGGCGCACATGGTCTGGCGAGAACGGGCCGGCGCCAGTGACCTGGAAGAGAGCGAAGCCGATCCCCTCTTTCTCCTGTATAGCGAAGGGTTTGCCCAGCGCGTGGAGCACGTGACCCTGGGGTGCGATGCCTGGCACATGGGCGACGAGGATCAGGCGTGGTTGGCGTGGTGCCAGGCGCACGTCGGGGCGCTGGCCGCCGAGTTCTTGCGTCGCCTGGACGCCGGCGAGCCGGTGCGCGAATTTTTCGGGTCGTGGTATGACATCCAGGGACACAGTCAGACGGGGTATTATCTGGGGCACGAGGTGGTGCGGGACCTGGAGCGGGACGGCACGCCACTACCGGCCCTGGCCGTGTGGTCGGAACACGAGGTACAGCGTCAGGTGCGCCGGCGCCTGCGCGCACTGGCCGATCAATAGCCCGGCACGCACAGCGTCCGGCGGACTGCCGCGCCGGATAGCTTTTTCGACAAGAAACTTCTAGTATGCGGCATGATAGTTCAACGCAGATATCAAGTTTCTTAGCAACAGAGGCTCGATCCCGCAGCGGGACCGAGCCTCTTGATATTCGCGGTGGGACCATGACGCGCGACGGTTCGCACCGCGTCAGTCCTCGTCGGCGCCCCGGGCCCAGGCAAACCGGCGACGCAAGGCTGTGGGATAATAACTCTCCAGCACATCATAGTCCACTTGCCGGCCCCAGGCATGGTACACACGTGGGTCAATATAAGACTTGAGGCTGGTGCCCAGGTTCCAGGTGCGCTTTTCGGCGGCGATGAGGGCCTGAGCCTCGATTTTGTTGTGGGCCAGCTCAGCCTTGTTCAACTGTTCCTCCGCCTGGGCCAACCGGCGTTCGGCGCTGGCGGTGCGTTTCTGGTATCGCGCGCCAACCTTTTCGCGCTGCGACTCGGTGGCGGCCGCTTGCTTGTCGCGTGCCTCCTCTTGCAAGGCCGCCACGGCCTGGCGAGCGTCCTGCACCTTGGCTTCAGCAGACCGGATCCGGTCTGCGGCCTTGAGCAGGCGTTCGGCATAGCGCTGTTGGCCGCGCTGCCAACTGGCCGGCGCTTTTTTGGTGTGGTTGCAGAGTTGGGCCGCCTCCAGGTTCGCCAGGCTGGCGGCCTTCCACTTGACGTGCTCCGGGTCGCTGGCCTGCACCCCCGACTGAGCCAGGGTGTGTTGGACGGCGATGGTGGCGTGGTGGGTGCGGAACACCTTGGCCGTGAGGCCGGGCATAACCTCGGATAGATACGCGTTCACATTCCGGCTGCTGATATCGGGAAAGAGCTGCGGCTTGTCCCGGGTGTTGGCGCTGGCATTGGAAGGACGCGCGTCCTGGATGAGTCGTTCCAGGTTGCGCCGCACCACGCCAGGCAGTTCGAGCGTTTTGTGCCACAGAACCGAGTCTTTGCCCAGGAACTCGAACTCGGCCGTGCCGTTCTCGTGCAGGGCGACGTGCTCCGGGCGCAGCGTGGTGGCGCCCACCGTGTCGGCCTCATCCTCGTCCTTTTCATCGCCCACGCGCAGGCACAGGGCGTCGATGAGATAGCAAGCCGTGGCGATCATGCGGCGTTTGGGATTGGCCTCGGTTGCCTGCGCCGGGTCGGTACGATTCAGGTCGCTTTCGATGCGCCGGCGCACCTCGGCCAGGTTGGCGTGCAACTCGTGAGCCTGGTCGAATTTTTGCGCCTCGCGCTCTTGTTTGATCGAAGCCGTGTCGCCCAGCCACACATATTTGAGCTTGCCCGAGAGCTTGTCGGACCAGCGCGCCACCCACAGAGACTCGGGCTGCCAGACGACCTGGGCCCACTCGGTGGCATTGGGCAGTGCGGATAGGGCCTCGGGACTGAGGTTCAGGGTAATGTCAGACCGCCGGGCGCCCTCTTTCCAGCGCCCGCGCAAGGGGTGTTCGCCACGGCCCATGAAAATGCCACTGGGCTCTACCACGTAATTCGCCAGTTCGACCCGCTCGCCGTCTACTCTGGCATAGCCGTATTGCTCGCGGAGGGCCTCACGCAGGGCCTTGCGCTCGGCGGCCAGGGCCTTGCGGTCTTCTTTGTCCAGGCTGGCCTTGTACGCCCGTTCTGCCTCGATGATGCGGATCCCCGGGCCAAAATCCACCTCGGCGGCTGCAAGCGGCGGCTCGATGCCCAAAGCCTGGCTGAAATCGGCCATAAAGTTTTGTTCAAAGACCGGGTCTTGGACGTATGGGGTATCATGCTTCTTGGCCCACGCCAGGGCCATCTCTTCTTGCGCGGCGTCCAGTGCCACCGACCGGCCTCGAATGGTGAGCACCAGGCCGACGGGCTGTGGCGGGGGCGGCACCACCACGCCGTTGTGAATCAACTGTTTTAGCATACACTTCCTCGATGTGTCGTGATTGTTCTGGGGTCAGGCCCGGACTCGAACGGGCACGACCTGTCCCCGGCGAGCCAGGTGTTCGGCCATCGCCTGGCGGAACTCGTCATCCAGTTCGGACAGGGGCACGCAGGCATCGGCCATCAGCACCGGGGGGTCTATCGCCCGCACCTTGTCGATGGTGATCATATAGTCATGGTCTGTGGAATCCACCTCATAGACTATATGGGGGGCCAACAGCTCGAGCCGGTCCTGGATAGCCGGTTCGGGATTGCTGCGCAGCAAGGTCATCACGGCATCGTCTGTCGAGAGCAAGGTCTGGGTGGTGATAAATCCCGCATCGAGGGCCAACTGGAGCGTTTCGGCCAGGATCTGATAAGCGCAAATGTCCAGCGGGTTTGACCAGACGAGTTGGTCAACGCGGATATATTCGTATCCCAGCCACCGCGCGGCGACCAGATCGTTCATGACGATGCGCCCCTGATGGACGACGAGATGCGGCAAAAAGCGTGAGATGTGCGCGGGCGTGAGCAGGCCCTCCATCAGCGCGTCACGCAGAAAATAGTCCAGTCGGTCGGCGCACAGGGCCGGCAGCGGCTGTTCCAGGAGCGTGTAAGGGGTTTCGTCCAATACGTCGGCCACGGCCAACCCATAGGCAGCCAGGACCGTGGGGACTTCGGAACCCCACAAGAGGTCTTTGTACAAGGTTTCATGGAAGCTGGGCGCGTCGACAGTCGCCGGGAACACCTTGTCGATCACGTGAGAAAATACCGTGTGCGAAATGTCGTGCAGCAGGCCGGCTACCTGTTCGCGCCAGGAGGCACGCAGCCGGCGCAGCAGCAGCAGCACGCCCATCGAGTGGTCAAAGCGAGTGTGACTTCGCCGGGGATAGATGTAGGCGGTGGCTCCCGTCTGGTGGATCCCCTCGATGCGGCGCAGCGCGTCTGTGGTCACGAGTTCCAGGAGCAATTCGTCGCGAATCTCGACCGCGCCATGGACTATATCATAATAACGCATGATTTCCCCCGCTCAGCCTGACGTTTGTTCGAGATGGATCACCTGTTGTGGGTACGGCATGTCGATGCCCTCGCGCTGCAAGCGGTCTTTGATGCGCCGGCGCAATTCACGCCCCAGCGACCACTGGTTGCCGGCCACGCACTTGCATACCATGCGCAGCGTGACCCAGGAGGGGTCCAGGCTCTGTACGCCCAGCACGGTCGGTGGCTCCAGGATACTGGATGCCCAGGCCGGGTCGGCCGCCAGCTCGTGCCCGATGTCGGCCAGCACCGCCGTGACGTGTTCCAGCTCGCTCTCATAAGCCACACCCACATCCATGAGCACCTGCGACCATTGGCGGGTCATGTTGCTGACGACGTTTATCGCGCCGTTGGGCACCACGTGCATGGTACCATCTCTGCCGCGCAGCACCGTGGTGCGCAGGTTCATGCGTTCCACCGTACCCGAAACGCCCCCCGCCTGGATCACGTCGCCTACCCGGAACTGGTCTTCCATTAGGATGAGAAATCCACCCAGCAAATCTTTGACCAGGCTTTGCGCGCCCAGGCTGATGGCGATGCCCACCACACCGGCCCCGGCGAGCAGCGGTCCCACGTCTAGCCCCAATTGTTGCAGGACCATGATGAACGCCACGCACAGAATGACGACCAGACCGGCGTTGCGTGCCATGCTGCCGATGGTGCTCACCCGCCGTTCCAGGGCGTTCACGTCCGGGTCGTCATCGTGAACCAGGGCTTCCAGCCGGCGCACGCCCATCACCCACAGGCGATAGAACACTATGGTCAGTACCAGGATGACGATGACGGCTACGCCATGTCGAATCAACCATCCCAAAACGGTATTGGTCCAGAATACGGCCTGACTCCACAGTTGTTCGCTGGTCATTATGGTTCCTCTTCGGGTTTTGGTCTGCGCCCACAAGTATACACGAAAATCGTTCGTTCTGCCAGTGGTCATCTCGGTGGGCGTTGGCCGGACTTGTGCTTGCGCCAATCCTGGGTTGGTGGTAGAATGGGCCAGTCATTTATGAGGTAAAAACATGAACAAAAAAGAGACCGACCTGAACAAGGTACGTATCATTGGTATTTTCGCCCACGTGGATGCCGGCAAGACCACCACGTCGGAGGCGATCTTGTATTACACCGGGCGCATTCATCGCGCTGGTGCCGTGGACGATGGGACTACGCAACTCGACTGGATGGAGCAGGAACGCGAGCGCGGTATCACCATCACCGCCGCTGCCACGGCTTGCCATTGGCAGGGCTATCGCATCAATCTCATCGACACGCCGGGCCACGTGGATTTCACTGCCGAGGTGGTGCGCTCGATCCGCGTCATCGACGGCGCGGTGATCGTGCTGTGCGGCGTGGGCGGCGTGGAGCCGCAGACCGAGACGGTGTGGACGCACGCCAGCCGCGAAAACCTGCCGCGCTTTCTCCTGATCAACAAGCTGGACCGGACCGGCGCCGATTTCCAGCGGGTGCTGGCCGAGATTCGCGAGCGTCTCACGCCTCACGCCGTGCCCCTGCAGCTTCCCGTTGGTCGTGAAGGCACGTTCAATGGCGTGGTTGACCTGCTGAGCCAGCAGGCGTTAGTTTGGCCCAGCGGAGTCGATGATCCTACGATTGGGCCGGTCCCGCCGGCCATGCTGGACGAGGTGGCGGCCGCCCGCGATGCGCTGCTGGACGCCATCTGCGAGACGGATGACGCGCTGCTGGATCAGCGGCTAGAAGGTGGCGAACCCGATGTGGTCGCGTTGCAGGCGGCCCTGCGCCGGGCTACCATTGCCGGGCGGCTGGTGCCGGTGCTGTGCGGGGCCTCGCGCCGGCGCATCGGCGTGCAGCCGGTGCTGGACGCCGTGGTCGCTTACCTGCCGGCGCCGGTGGACATGCCGCCGATCATGGGCGTGATCCCCGGCACAGACGAGGAGGTTAGCGAGCGGCCCGACGACCCGGCGGCCCCATTCTGCGCGTCGGCCTTCAAGATCGTGGCTGACCCGCACGTGGGGCATCTCACCTGGGTGCGTGTGTTCTCGGGTCACGTCAACGTGGGCGAGAGCGTCTACAACCCGCGCGCCGACGTCCAGGAGCGTGTGGGGCGCGTCTATCGCATGCACGGCGTCCAGCGCGAACAGGTGGACCACATGGCCGCCAGCGACGTGGTGGCGGTGGTGGGCGTCAAGTCGGCCATCACCGGTGACACCCTGTGCGACAAGGACCACCCCATCTTGCTGGAGACCTTTAAATTTCCCGAGCCGGTCATCGCCGTGGCGCTCACCCCGTCGTCGCGCGAAGAGCGCGACCGGCTTACCCAGGCCGTGATCCGGCTGTGCGCCGAAGACCCTACGCTGGTGAGCCGTTCAGACCCCGAAACCGGCGAGCTGACGCTGGCCGGCATGGGCGAGCTGCATCTGGACGTCATCGTGGCCCGGCTCCGCATCGAGTTTGGCATCACTGCGCAGTCCAGCGCGCCCCAGGTGTCCTATCGCGAAACCGTGCGGCAGGCCGTCGAGACGACGGGCCAGTACAAAAAGCAAAGTGGCGGGCGAGGTCACTTTGCCGAGGTGCAATTGCGCGTGGAGCCGTTGGAACGCGGGGCCGGCGTCGTGTTTGAGAACGCTGCGCCCCCGGCCAGTTTTCCCCGCGATTTTGTGCGGCCCACCGAGTTGGGTGTGCGCGATGCGCTGGCGCAGGGTGTCGTGGCTGGGTATCCGGTTGCTGACGTGAGCGTGACTCTGCTGGACGGCCGGTTCCACGAGGTCGATTCGGCATCGATGGATTTCGAGATCGCCGGCTCGATGGGCGCGCGCCAGGCCGTGCGCCAGGCCCAGCCCGCCCTGCTGGAACCCATCATGACCATTGACCTGACCGTGAGCGAAGAATACGTGGGTGCGTTGGTGGGCGATCTGGGCCGGCGGCGTGGCATTGTGCGCGAGATGCGCGTGCGCGGCGACCGGCGTGTCATCATCGGCGAGGTGCCGCTGGCCGAAACCTTTGGCTATGCCACCGATCTACGCAGCATGACCCAGGGCCGGGGCACCTTTACGATGGAATTCACGCGCTATGACCTGGTGCCCGAGTCCATTGCCGCCGCCATCATCAAGCAGCGCCGGGAGGACGGCAAGGTGCCCCAGCGATAGGCACCAGACCGGTGGAATTCTTGCCCAGTGAGCAAGAATTTCACCGCAGAGCACGCAGGGGGCGCAGAGGTTTTTCATAGTCTGCTCAGCGTTCTCTGCGCTCTCGGCGGTCAAATTTCTGGTTTGGTTCTGGTACGGCCAATTAGGAGACAACCAACATGCAATTCGAGCCCGGGCCGGCCTTTGCCAGCCAACTGGACGCCCAGGACGAGCTCGCCTCGTTTCGCGAGGCATTCGTCGCTGCCGAGCCGGACCTGATCTACCTGGACGGCAACTCGCTGGGCCGGTTGCCGCGCCAGACGATGGAACGACTGCAAGCCGCCGTGGCCGACGAATGGGGCCGCGAACTCGTTCGCGCCTGGAATACCACCTGGTACACGGCCCCGGCCCGCATCGGCGACAAGATCGGTCGGTTGGTGGGCGCTGCCCCGGGCCAGGTCGTGGTCAGTGATTCCACGTCCGTCAACCTGTTCAAGCTGGCGATGGCCGCCCTGGAGATGCGCCCGGGCCGTGGCCGCATCGTCAGCGACGTGCTCAACTTTCCCTCCGATCTCTATGTCCTCCAGGGCATCATGCGCCTGCTGGGCAATCGGCACAGTCTGCATCTGGCCCCCGCCATCGACGGCATCACCACCGATTTGACGGCCCTCCATGACGCCATCGACGAGCACACGGCACTGGTCACGCTGTCCCACGTCGCGTTCAAGAGCAGCTTTTTGTACGATGTCCAGGCCGTGACCGCGCGGGCGCACCAGATGGGCGCGCTGGTCCTGTGGGATTTGAGCCACTCGGTGGGCGCGGTGCCCATCGAACTGGACCGGTGGGGCGTCGATATGGCCGTGGGCTGTACGTACAAATACCTCAATGGCGGCCCCGGCGCGCCGGCTTTTCTGTACGTGCGCCGGGACTGGCAGGACGAGGCGCTGTCGCCCATCTGGGGCTGGTTTGGGCAGCGGTCGCCCTTTGCCTTTGACCTGGCCTACGAGCCGGCCGAGGGGATTGCCCACTGGCTGGTGAGCAGCCCGGCGGTCCTCTCGATGCTGGCGGTGGAGCCGGGCGTAGACCTGCTGCTGGCGGCCGGCATGGACCGGGTCCGCGCCAAGTCGGTGCAGCTTGGCGCATACCTCATCTATCTGATCGACACCATCCTGGCCCCGATGGGCTTTACCCTGGGTTCGCCGCGCGACCCGGCCCAGCGCGGCTCGCACGTGAGCATTTGCCACCCCGACGCCTACCGCATCAACCGCGCCCTCATCGACGAGATGGGCGTGCTGCCCGACTTTCGTGAGCCTGACCTCATCCGACTGGCCGTGGTCCCGCTATACACGTCATTCCGCGAGGTGTGGGAAGCCGTGGCCCGCATCCGGCGGACGGTGACGGAAGGACGATACCGGCGCTACCCGGCCGAGCGACTGACCGTGACCTGACCGAGGGGCATCATGGACGACCACCTGCCTGCTGCCGCCATCGAAGCCGAACGCCGCCGTCTGGCCGGGCTGCTCCAGGACCGCGTCATCGAACCCCTCAATCTCCTCCTGGCCCAGGCCAACGTGTACGAGCAAAGCCTGGGCGCCAATCCCCAGGCGCGCCTGGCTGTGTCGGTATTGACCAGCCTGGCCCGCCAGACGCTCCAGCAGGCGCGCGATCTGGAAGCCAACCTGCACCCGGCCATCCTAGAGACCCTGGGACTGGAGCCGGCCCTGGATGCCCTGGTCAACCAATTCGTGCGTGCCCACGGTCTGCAAGTCACCCTGGCCGTGGAACGTCTCCCCGAGCGGCTCCCGGCTTCCGTCGAGCTGGCCCTGTTCCGCGTGACCCAGGATGTGCTGGACCGCGCCGTGCGCTACGCAAGGGCCTCGCGGGTCAGCATCCGGCTGGAGCGCCGCGATGCGTACCTGAGCTTTCGCTTATCCGACAACGGCCTCCCTGCCCCTCCCCCAGCGGGGCCATGGTCCGGCGCAGCCGGGGAGGGGCAGGGAGGGGGAGATTTGTCTCTCCTCCGCGCCGCGTGCCAGCGCATCGAGCAACTGGGCGGCCTCGTCGAGATGGGTACCGGGCCTCACGGCGGCCTGGCGCTGACGATCCGCCTGGCAATCGCGACGCCGGCCCAACTGACGCCCCGGGAGATGGAGGTGCTCCAATTGCTGGCCCAGGGCTTGAGCAACCGGGACATCGCCCGGCGACTGGTTATCAGCTCCCGCACCGTCAACTTTCACCTGGACAACGTCTATGCCAAGCTGGGCGTCCACTCGCGTACCGAGGCGGCCGTCTATGCTCTGCAGCGTGGCTGGGTGCGCGACCCTGGTTAGAGCCTAACCAGCGGAATTTTTGTACAGTGAACAAGAATATCCAAAAGCGCCACCCAGGTTGGCTCTGGTTTATCCAGGTTAGGTTAACAGGTCAAAACCCGTCATCTGCCCGTTCCTCCTGACCCCACGCCCTGCTACAATAGAGGCGTCAACCAATCCGCCAATCCCCAATTTGCAAACAGGAGGAAAAACGATGAACACCCCGGAATACGCGCACCTGCTGGGTCCCCTGGAACCGTTGTGGAACGACCCCGACATAGACGAGATCATGGTCGATGGCTACGAGCGAGTTTATGTGGAACGCTATGGCCGGTCTTGCCAGTTCGAGGACGTGCCCGGCTGCTTTCGCGACAACGCGCATCTGATGGAGGTCATAGACGCGGTTCTCGCGTCGCTGGGGCACAAGGTCGATGAAGCGTCCCCGCTCATCGACGCGCGCTTGCCTGATGGCTCTCGCATGAACGTGGTTCTGCCGCCTATTTCGCCTATCGGACCGGTGCTGACCATGCGCAAATTCACGCGCCAGCCGCTGACCGTTGATGATCTGCTGGGCTTTGGCTGCTGGAGCGCGGACATGGTGGCATTCCTCCGGGCCTGCGTCCTGGCCCGGCTCAACATTGCGGTGGCCGGCGGCACCGGATCAGGCAAAACTACCATCCTCAACATCCTCGCCGATATGATTCCCGCCGACGAGCGCGTCGTCGCCATCCAGAACGTGGACGAGTTGCACATCGCCAAAAAGTACCTGGTCAAGCTGGACAGCCGGCCAGCAGACCAGGAAGGGCGGGGCGAAGTGACCGTGCGGGATCTGGTGATCAATGGCTTGCGCATGCGCCCGGATCGCATTATTCTGGGCGAGTGCCGGGGGCCAGAGGCGCTGGATATCCTGCACGCCATGAACACTGGCCACGAGGGCACGCTGTTGAGCATTCATGCCACCAGCCCTCACGACGTGCTGGCCCGACTGGAGATGATGGTCACGTTCGCCAACCTGTCCATCCCGTTGTTGACCGTGCGCCAGATGATGGCCTCGGCCATTCATCTGATCACGTACCAGGAGTTGCTGTCCGACGGCACCCGCAAGGTGCTCAAGGTCGCGGAGGTGGCCGGCATGCAGGGCGACGTGGTGGCGCTGCGCGACGTGTTCGAGTTCCGGCAGACCGGCGTGGAGGACGGCCGGATCACCGGCTACTATACCGCCACCGGCCACGTCCCCGCGTTTCTGGACCGCATCCGGGCCGCCGGTGTCGAGCTGGGAGAGGGGTTCTTTGCGCCCCAGGTCGAGTGCTGACAAATATCGTTCCCGATTGCCAAAACCAGACCGACCAGTCGGTCTGGTTTTAAGGTTTAATGGTCTCAAACCTCTTGACAACGACGGACCGCCAGGCGTATAATAACTCTAGACTGACTGGTCGGTCTAGAGCTTGCTGGAGGGATGGATGGACGTCAACCTCATCGCCTGGCTCAATGTCATCGTACTGATCCTCTCGGCATTGTTGTGCCTATTCTTCTACGCCAAGAGCGCCGGGCCGGCGGCCCTGGAGCGCCGGATTGGGGAACGGGCCTATCGCCGGTGCGCGTGGTACCGGGTCATCGCCTCGGTTTTCATGACGATTGCTAGCCTCAACTATGTCGTCTATGTGTTCTACCCCCTGCCCATTTCCCTGCCTCGCACCTTTCCCTGGGACTGGTGGGTTTCGGCTCTCATCGCCGTGCTCATCGCCATTCCCGGCGGCTACCTCTGGCTCAGGGGCATGAAGGATGCCGGGAAAGAGACCATGATCCCGGAGAAGGGGCACACCCTCTACAGCGGCATCTACCGCACCATCCGGCACCCCCAGGCCCTGGGCGAGGTGACGTTCTGGTGGGTGATAGCGTTCCTGCTGCACTCGCCGTTCCTGGTGCTGGTCTCCTTCATTTGGCTACCCATCTTTGCCCTCATGTGCCTGGCCGAAGAGCGCGATTTGGTTATCCGCTACGGCCAGGCGTATGAGGACTATAAACGGAACACCGGATTCGTCATACCCAAGCGACAAGCAACGAGCAACCAGTAGGAGGCGAAAAATGAGTGGTGCACTGATCGTCATGTTCGTGGTGTGGATCGTCGTCGGGGCGCTGGCCGGGTGGCTGGTGCCACTATTGGCCAAGAGCAAGCCGCCCTATGGTCTGGCGGCGGACCTCATCGTCAGCATCGTGGTCATGATCGTCATCGGCCTGGGAGACTGGTTCATCATCCCGGCCATGTTTCCTCAGTTTGATGGGTTGATCAAGTTCGTGGCTGCCATCCTGGAGCCGCTCACCGGCGTGCTCATCGCGCTGTGGCTCATGCGGTGGTGGAAGAAGCGCAGCTAGGAGGGCTTCATGACACCTTCCAAAACCGACGTCGCCGACGAGCGGCGCCAGCAGATCCAGGAGGCCGCCCTGCGCTGCTTTGCTCGCAAGGGCTATGACCGGACCACCATGGACGACATCGCCCAGGAGAGCGGGTTGAGCAAGGGCGCTATCTACTGGTATTTCAAGAGCAAGCGCGACCTGTCCATCGCCATCTTTATGGACATCATGCAGGGGAGCGAGGAGGGCATGGCCGAAGTGCTGGCCGATCCGGCTCTCCCTGTCCGGGAAAAGCTCCGTTTGGTGGGACGGGCCACCGTCGAGATGATGGAGCAGGACCCGGCCCTGGTGCCGGTGATGCTCGATTTCTGGGCTACCACCATCCACGACGAGCAAACCGAGGAATTGATGCGCCAGGTGTACGAAACCTATATGGCGATGATCGGCGATCTGGTGCAGGCCGGCATCGAGCGCGGCGAGTTCCGGCCGGTGAACGCAGCGCACGTGTCGGCCTTTGTCATGGCCGGCCTGGATGGCCTGATGATGGTCAAGCACCTGGGCGTCGGCGAATTCGACTGGTCGGCCACAGTGGACACCTTTGTCGACGTCCTGGTGGATGGGCTCCGGCCCCGCACCGGCGAGGAGCCGACATGAGCATTCGCAAGACCTGGGCCGTGGTGAAAAAAGAGACCCGGCACATCCTGCGCAATCCCGGCTCGTTCGCCCTGGTCACGCTGTCGCCATTGTTCATCCTGCTGACGTTCGCCTACTCGTTCTCCGTGGACATTACCAACGTGGCCGTGGCTGTGGTGGACCTCGATCGGACCTCGCTCTCGCGCGAGTTTATCGCGGCCGCGTTCAGCACTGCCGACATTCGCCTGGCCTATTACGTGAACAGCACCCAGGACGTGGAAGACCTGTTCCTGGGCGACCAGGCCAAGGCGGCGCTGATCATCCCCCCGGGCTTTATGCGTGACGTGCTGGCCCGGCGACCCACCGAGGTGCAGATCCTGGTGGACGGCACAGACCCCAACACGGCTAATCACTGCCTGAGCCAGTTGGCCGGCGTCACGATGGATTTTGCGCTTCGGCACGGCGGCCTGGACGCAGCCGCGGCTTCCCCCATCGACCTGCGTGTCCGCACCTGGTTCAACCCGGATTTCAGCACCATCGTGGCCTTTGTGCCGGTGATGGTGGCAGCGGCCATGGGAATGCTGGGTGTGGCCGTCTCGGTGGCCCTGGTCCGCGAGCGCGAGATCGGTACTCTGGAGACGCTCATCGCCACGCCGTTGAGCCGGCTGGAGCTCATCGTGGGCAAGCTGATCCCCTACGTGGTCAACGGCATGATCAGCGTGGTGCTGTGCGCGCTGGTGGCCGTCTACTGGTTCCAGGTGCCGTTCCGGGGCAACTTTTTTTTGTTCCTGATCCTCTCGGCCGATTTCCTGCTGGCGGCCTTGAGCCTGGGCCTGCTCTGCTCCATCCTGTTCCGGTCCCAGCAGGTGGCCCTGCTGGTGACGCTGCTGATCTTTCTCTTTCCCAGCTTCTTCCTGTCCGGCATTTTTTATCCCCTGGCGGCCATGTCGCCCATCATGCTGATGGAGGCGTACGCGCTGCCGGGCACACACTATGTCACCATCTGTCGGGGCATGTTCCTCAAGGGCTTGGGCCTGGGCGATTTGCTATTCCCCACGTTCGTGCTCCTGGCGATGGCGGTGGGACTCATCGCGGTGGATGTGGTGGCGTTCAAGAAGCGATTGGCGTGATGCACGATACACGATACAGGTAGGCTATGCTACGACGAATTCTGAACCTGGTGCAAAAAGAGTTCATCCAGTTGGCGCGGGACCGGTTCCTGGCTCCCTTTATCATCCTGGGACCGCTGACCGAACTGACGCTTATCGCCTGGGCCACGTCTACGCCCATCGAGTACCTGCCCACGGCCATCGTGGACCTGGACCGGTCGCCGGCGAGCCGTGCGCTGGTGGTGACGCTGCAGAACAGCAAGACATTTGACCCGACTGTCTACCTGGACGATACGGACCGCATCGCTGGCCTCATCGACCAGGGCACGGTGACGGCGGTCGTGGTCATCCCCCCGGACTTTGAGTCCGACCTGCGGGCCGGCCGTCAGCCGGAGGTCCAGGTCATCGCCGATGGGTCGGACCACACAGCCGCAGCCGTGGTATCGGCCTCGGCCGAGGGCGCTGTTGCCAGCTTTGGCTGGAGCTATGTGCGGCAACTGGCCGCTGCGCAGAACCTCCCGCCGCCCGAGATCGATCCCCGGGTCCGGGTCTGGTTCAACGAAGACCTGCGCGCGGCCAACTTTGAGGTGCCCTCGGAGCTGGGGCTCATGCTGGCGGCCGTCACGCAGATGATCGCCTGCCTGGGCATCGTCCGGGAACGCGAGTTGGGCACACTGGAGCAGCTCCTGGTGACGCCCACCCGGCCCCTGGAACTCGTGGTGGGCAAGGCGTCCACGGCACTGGTCATTGCCTTTGTATTCTTTTTGCTGGCGCTGTCCATCTCCATTTTCCTGTTCGGCGTCCCCATGCGCGGGTCGTGGCTGGCGCTGGCCGCCATTGCCCTGCTCATGATCCTGGCCGAACTGGCCGTGGGGCTCATGATCTCGACCATCAGCGGCACCCAGCAGCAGGCGTTGCTCCTGGTGTTCGTGGTCATCTTTGTGGAGGTGGTGTTCGCCGGCTATGCCTTCCCGGTGTCCACCATGCCCGAGCCGCTACAGTTCATCGCCAACTTTGTGCCGATGAAGCACTTTCTCATCGTGATGCGCGGGATCATGCTAAAAGGGTCCAGTCTCACGTATTTCGGCTATGAGATTGGCATGATGGCGGTGCTGGCGCTGGCGGCCAATGCGGTGACGCTGATGGTGTTCCGGCGGCGGTTGGATTAGCTGGGAACTGGGGATTGGTAGATTGGTATTTGGTGAGCGGAACGCGGGTTCGTGTTCCGTTCAAGACACAGCACACGAGGAGAAACACCGATGTCTCTAGAAGTACCTTGTAGCTGGCAACCTTCTTCAGACTGCCAGGGCTGCTCCATCGAAGGCCGGCTCATGTGTCGCTTTGAGTCAAAGGACATGCTCACGTTCTTGATGAACGGTCTGGCCTTTGGGGTGACGGCCATCGCCGGCACGATCCACGCCGGGTACTGGTGGGCTCTCTTGTTGTGGCTGGCCTACTCGCTGTTCTTTTTCTTTGTATGGGAGGCGCGCATCCTGTGCAGTCACTGTCCCATGTGGACCGAGGAAAGTCGCGTGCTGCATTGTCACGCCAACAGCGGTGTCATCAAGATCTGGAAATATCGCCCCGGCCCCATGAGCCGCTGGGAGCAGGCCCAGTTCATCGTCGGCGCGCTGCTCTGGCTGGGCTTCCCGTTCATCTTTTTGCTGCTGGGGCAAGAGTACCTGCTGACGCTGATCGGACTGGCGGGGGCGGTCAGCGCCGTGTATGGCCTGCGCCAGACCGGCTGTAGCCGGTGCATCAACTTTTCCTGTCCGATCAACACCGTCCCCAAGCCCGTCGTGGATGCGTATCTGGAACGCAATCCCGAGATGCGGGCGGCGTGGGAAGCCAGCGGCTATCGTCTTGGCGAGTAAAGTAGGCTTTTGTTCGTCGGCCTGATCGCGCCGGGCCGTAAAACGGTGCAGTGAATTGGGAGGTACCATGAACATCAGTTGGGAACCGCCGGAGCCGAGGACCGGCTTGGCCGGGGCGTGGGATCGCTTCGTGGGGCCGGGCGCAACTCCGGCCGAGCTATGGCTGCTATTTGGGACCGCCGTCACGGCCGGCATTGCCGCGCCGCTCTATGCCATCGCGGCAAACCTGGGCTGGGACCCGTTACAGCTCGTCGTCGCCGGGCTGCTGGCCCTGGACCTGGCCGGCGGCGTGGTCACGAACGCCACGTCCACCGCCAAGCGTTGGTATCACCGGGAAGGCCAGGGGTTCGCGCAACACTTGGGGTTTGTGGCCATCCATGCGGTGCAGATACTCCTGGTGGCCTGGCTGTTCCGGGGCCTGGACTGGGCTTTCTTCCTGGCGATGTACGGCTACCTCTTGGCGGCAGCCATCGTCGTCCTGCGCGTGCCGCTGTATCTCCAGCGTCCGGTGGCTGTGCTCCTGTACGCGGGCGCGCTCCTGCTCAATGCTTACGCGTTCCCGCCGACGCCGGGCCTGGAATGGTTCGCGCCGGTGTTCTTCCTGAAACTGCTCGTCAGCCATCTTTTGAAAGAAGCGCCGTATCGACCCGAGAGCGAAGGGAGGCCAGAACATGCTGTCTAGACTATCTCGATGCAAACATGTGGTCACGTTGATTCTGTTGGCTGGCGCGGTACTGGGGGTGTGTGCCGTGACGTCTTGCGATGGGCAGACTGCGCCCACTCAAGCCCCGCCGACGGCGAAACTGCAACCCACAGCAGTCGCCCCGACGACCGCGCCACAATCCCCAACAGCGCCGTTGCCCACGCAAGCGCCGCCAACAGCCGCGCCACAACCTACGGCCGCGACACAGCCCGGGCTGCCGCTCGCCACGTTCACCAGCAGCCACTTTTCCGGGTCCGGCAACTGCGCCACCTGTCATACCCGGCTGGCCGACACCGCCGGAAATGACGTCTCTATCGACACGCACTGGCGTTCGGCGATGATGGCGAACGCGGCCCGGGACCCATTCTGGCAGGCCACCGTCGCCTCGGAGGTGATGCGCTTCCCGGCCCTGCGGTCCGTCATCGAGGACACCTGCGCCAATTGCCACACGCCCATGGCACGGCACCAGGCCCTCGCCGACGGCACGGCCGTGGCGCTGCTGGACAGCGGGTTCCTCAACCCGGACAACCCCTTGTCGGAAGCCGGCTCGGACGGCGTCTCTTGCACTCTCTGCCATCAGATCCAGGACAAGGACCTGGGTCAGGCAGAGAGCTTTAGCGGCAAGTACTTTGTTGATACCAGCATAAAAGAGCCGGACCGGCCGTCCTTTGGGCCGTTCCCGGATCCGCCGCAGGACATGATGCGGGCCAGCACCGGGTTCACGCCGCTGCTGGGGCAGCAGACCACCGATCCCGGTCTGTGCGCCACCTGCCACACGCTCTATACCCCCTACGTGGACGATGGTGGGAACGTGCAGGGGACGTTCCCGGAGCAGACGCCTTTCCTGGAATGGCAGCACAGCGCGTACGCGGCAGAAGGCCAGACCTGCCAGGGATGCCACATGCCCGAACCCGCCGGCCCGGTGGCGATATCCAACATCCCCCGGAATCTCGAGGCGCGCAGCCCGTTCGCCCAGCACCACTTTGTGGGCGGCAATGTCTTTATGCTCGACGTCCTCAAGTCCCATGTGGAGGATTTGGGGTTGACGGCCTCCACGGACAATCTGGACGCCACTCGGACGCGCACGATGAACCAATTCCAGAATCGGACCGCCAACCTGGCTATCGTCGAGTCAGAGGTCAGCGGTGATACCCTGACGGTGGCGCTCAAGGTGGAGAACAAGGCCGGGCACAAGTTCCCCACCGGGTTCCCGTGGCGCCGGGCCTGGCTCCACGTGACCGTGACCGACGCCAACGGCAAGGTGGTCTTTGAGTCCGGCCAGCCCCAGGCTGATGGCTCCATCGCCGGCTGCGATACGGACCAGGGTAACGGATACGAGTCCCACTATGACATGATCACGTCTCCCGACCAGGTGCAGATCTATGAGGCCATCATGCACGGTTTGGACGGCCAGGTTACGTACACGCTTCTGCGCGGGTCCGGCTACATCAAGGACAATCGCCTGCTCCCGCGCGGGTTCGACAAGGCCACTGCCGATCAGGATTTCTCCGTTTATGGATCGGCTACTCTAGACCGCAATTTTGCCGGCGGTGAGGACTGGGTCACGTACCAGATCGACACGCAGGGAGCCGCCGGCCCCTTTACGGTCACCGCCGAGTTGCTCTACCAGAGCATTTCCCGCGGGTTCATGACAGACCTGCGCCACGACGAGGATCCCCTGGTGGACCGGTTTGGCCGGTACTATGACGAGGCAGACAAGCGGCCGGTGGTGGTCGCGAGCGTACAGGAGACGGTGCGCTAGGGCAAAACCCACACGCAGTCCACAGGACACTGCGTGTGGGCTGCGCCAACTCTAAATCCCAACTCGAGTGGGAGGGAAAAGATGATCGACGCATGGTGGATACTGGCGGCTATCGTGCTGGGGATACCGCTCCTGGTCGTGCTCCTGCACACGGCGATACGAATCGTGCGCAAGTTCCACAAATTCCCGATACCGCAATTCCTGGCCGATCTCATCGATAATCCCTTGCGCCGCCGGATCCAACCCCCGGACGAAACGGCGGTCCGGCACGGGCTCGAGCCAGGAATGACCGTGCTGGAGGTCGGGCCGGGCAACGGCACCTACACCCTGGCGGCGGCCCGGCGCGCCGCAGGCCAGGCCCCTGGCGTGGTGGGCGACGGCGGCCAGGTTGTGACCATCGACATCGAGCCCCGGATGATCGAGCGCGTCGAGCGTCGAATCCAGGCAGAGGGCATCACGAACGTGGAGGCCCGGGTGGCCGATGTGTACGACCTGCCCTTTGACGATGGGACCTTTGATCTGGTCTACATGATCGCGGTCATTGGCGAGATCCCCGAGCCGGAGCGGGCCATGCACGAGTTCTATCGCGTGCTGTCGCCGTCTGGCACGTTGGTGTTCAGCGAGGTCCTGTTAGACCCGGACTATCCACTCGTCCAAACGGTGAGTCGGTGGGCCGCCTCGGCCGGGTTTCGATTGCGAAAAAGGCTGGGCAACTATTTCTACTATACGCTGATCTGGGAGAAGGATCGGTAGTTGGGGCATGGAAACAACCGGAGTAGTGCTGTGTCGGATGCGATAATCCAGACAGAAAACCTGACACGAGTGTTTCGACCGCTGCTGCGCGGCACGGACGTGGTGGCGGTGGACGGCCTGAATCTGGCGGTGGGCCGGGGTGAGGTCTTTGGTCTGGTGGGGCCGGACGGCGCCGGCAAGACCACCACCCTGCGCCTGCTGGCGGCCATCATGAAGCCGACGGAGGGCGCGGCCAGCGTGGCTGGCTATGACACCATGCGTGACCCGGAGTCCATCAAGGAGCGCATTGGCTACATGGCCCAGGCATTCAGCCTGTACCGCGACCTGAGCGTGACCGAGAACCTGGACTTTTTCGCCGACGTGTTTGGGCTGAGCGGGCCGGAGCGCAAGGAGCGTATCGACCGGCTGCTGCGCTTTTCGCGGCTGGAACCGTTTCGCCAGCGCCGGGCCGCCCACCTCTCCGGCGGGATGCAGAAAAAGCTGGCCCTGGCCTGCACGCTGCTCCACCAGCCCGAGATCGTCTTTCTGGACGAGCCGACCACCGGCGTGGACCCGGTCTCGCGCCGCGAGTTCTGGGACATCCTGCTGGAGCTACACCTGCAAGGGGTGACCATCGTGGTGAGCACGCCGTACATGGACGAGGCGGAGCGCTGTACCCGGGTGGGATTGATGTACGAGGGCCGGCTCATGGTGTGCGACACGCCGGAGAACATCAAGAACATGGTGGAAGGCCAGCTCGTGGAATTGCGCCCGGCTGATGTGCGCGCGGCCGAGCCGGTGGTGCAGGCGGTGCCCGGCGTGCTGGAGGTGCAAACCTACGGCGAGCTGCTCCACGCCTTTGTGGACGACGCCGCCCTGACCATGCCCCGGCTGGTGGCCGCGTTGGAGCGAGCCGGCATTGCCGTGAGCGACGCGCGCGAGACCCGGCCGCGCATGGAAGAGGCATTCATCTCGCTGGTGCGGCGGATCGAGGCGGATAAGGGCGAGACGATATTGGAAGTCGAAAGTGCTTGACGGATCAAGGCGTTTGAGTATCTCCTGGAAACTGCTGACGATACCCATCATTCTGCACGTGCTTGCGGGATTGACGATCCTGCTCGCGCCGGGCTGGTGGAGCGCGTATTTCACCGAACTTGCCAAGGCGTACCCGGATGTGTCCGACATCATGTCCCAGTTTATGGCCGTCATCGGTCTGGCGCACCTGCTCGTAGTTGTCGTGTTCCTGATCGTCCTGTCGGCTTATCGAAAAAGGGCGCGATGGGCCTGGTGGACGTTCCTGTTTGCGTTTACTTTTGGTTGGGGTGCCGATTTCGTCCTGGAGGTGAGCGCGGGCATAGCGTGGGCTATATTTGCTACTGCGGCGGTGATACTGCTGGCCTGGGTGGCCCTGGGAATGACCGCACAAGAGTTCCTGTCTGGCGTTGCTTCGCCGCCGCCTGGCACCCGCAGGAAGGAAACATAGTGGAGGAATACCCATACTCCGGCAGCTATGATGACCCCCTCCTGGCCGAACTGTACGACCGGGAAGAGACGTACACGGACGACGTGGCGCTGATCCGCAAGCTTATAGCCCTCATCGGCGACGCCGGGTCGCTGAACACTATAGTGGAGCCATTCAGCGGGACCGGACGCATCCTGGTGCCCCTGGCACAGGACGGGCACCACGTCACCGGCATCGAGATGGCCCCGGCCATGAACGCCCGGGCCGCCGCCAAGGTCGCCGCGCTGGGTGACGAGGTGCAGGCGCGCGTGGCCCTCAAGACGCAGGACGTGCTGGACGGGGACTGGGGCGCCGGCTATGACCTGGTGATCCTGGGCGGCAACGCCTTCTACGAGCTGCCCTCGGCGGAAGCGCAGGAGCGTTGCATCCGGCTCGCGCACGAGGCTCTGGCTCCCGGCGGGCACCTCTTTGTGGATAACAACGACTACAAGGGCGACTGGGGGCGGCTGGCGTTTGGTAAGGAGCACGTGGTCCTGGAAGGCACCGGCGCTGACGGCACCTACGGCCGGTATGCCCTGACCAGCCTTCGCTTCGACGAGGATTTTGGCGTCCTCCACTTGAAACGCACCTGGCTCACCCGCACCCCGGCCGGCGTCGAGCAGACCATCGAGTACGTGGGCCGCAAGCACCCGGTCAGCGCCGGGGAGGTGGAGGGCTGGCTGCGAGCGCACGGGTTCTCGGTCGTGCAGATGTTTGGGGATCGGCAAGGCAACCCGTACACCCCGCCGAGCGAGCGCGCCATCTTTTGGGCGCGTAAGACGTGAGTGACCCCATGACCGACACATCGAATGACCAGCGGCGCATGTACGGCGACCTGGCCTGGACGTGGCCTATCGTCAGCCGGAAGGAGAATTATGTCGAGGAGGCCGAGGCGTTCCGCGACGCCATCCGGGAGCACGCCCTCATCCCGGCCCAGATGCTCCTTCACCTGGGCTGCGGCGGCGGGCACCTGGATTTTACCCTCAAGCGCTATTTCACCGTGACCGCCATCGACGTGAGCGAGGACATGCTGGCCCTGGCCCGGCGCTTGAAC
This sequence comes from Chloroflexota bacterium, assembly GCA_018823415.1. Lineage (GTDB taxonomy): Bacteria > Chloroflexota > JAHJIN01 > JAHJIN01 > JAHJIN01 > JAHJIN01. Next base: position 38,637 of record JAHJIN010000608.1, read on the forward strand.
CCCGAGGTCGCGTATCAGCCGGGCGACATGCGCAGCGCGCGATTCGAGCAGCCCTTTGACGCCGTCATGGCTGGCGATTCCATCAACTATATGCTCACACAGCCAGACCTGCGGGCGGCGTTCGAGACGGCCTATGTCTGTTTGAAGCCCGGCGGCGTGTTCTGCACCTATGCCGAAGAAACAGTCGAGCGTTTTCGGCAGCACAAGACCGACTGCTTTACCCGCGCCCAGGGCGACGTGGCGATCACGTTCGTCTACCACAGTTACGACCCGGACCAGGCGGACACCACCTACGAGTCCACGTTCGTGTACCTGATTCGGCGCGGTGGTCAGTTGCAGGTCGAGACCGACCGGCACCTGAGCGGTCTGTTTCCGCTGGACACCTGGCTGAGGCTTTTGCGAGACGTGGGGTTCCAGGTCGCGCAGCTCGAGTTCGATGAAGACAATGTCCCCATGTTTGCCTGTGTTAAACCTTTCGAGGAGGTGCCCAAGTGCTAACGTTCTCGTTCTGGCAGCGCTGGCTGCTGGTCGTGAGTTTCATCATCATCGTGTTCGGGGTCGCGATGGCCTTGCTCAACGGGACGGCGGTGTTTGACCTGTTGTTCAACAACCAGATCAGCCCGGTCTTTTGGGGAGCCGAGACCATTCCCGACGTCGGCATTCGGTTCCAGCAGTGGATCTATGGCGTGTTGGGCGCGACAGTGGCCGGCTGGGGCGTGTTCCTGGCCTTTATCGCCCACTATCCCTTCAAGGCGCGCGAAAAGTGGGCCTGGAACTGCGTCCTCATCGGGCTGCTGCTCTGGTATCTCATCGACACGCCTATCTCGCTGTACTTTGGCGTGGTATTCAACGCCGTTTTCAACACGCTGCTGCTGGTGCTGGCGATCCCGCCGCTGGTCTTTACCCGGAAGCATTTTGCCCGGGTATTGCCCACTTGACGTGGGTGGCACTGTCATTGCGAGGGCGCGTAGCGCCCGAAGCAATCTCCGTGTGGCAAAACGAGATTGCTTCGCCGCCTTCGGCAGCTCGCAATGACAGGTCGTGGGAGATTCACCCACACTATGTGGGCAATACTCTTACCCA
>JAHJIN010000609.1 GCA_018823415.1 Chloroflexota bacterium
CTGGCGCTGGACGTCAGCCCGGATGGCCAGAGCATCCTGTCCGGCTCGGCCGACGGCAGCCTGCGCCTGTGGGACCTGAGCAACGGCGCAGAATTGCGCCAACTATATTTTCCCAATTCCGGCGCCAGCCTGGACCTCAGCCCGGACGGCAAGCTGGGCCTGGTGGCGCACTGGTCGGGCGACATCAGCCTGTGGGACTATGCTACCGGCCAGGAGATCCGCCGCCTGGTGGGGCACACCGAGATGCCCTATGCCGGGGTCAAGTTTGGGCCGGATGGGCGCATCGCCATCTCTGGTTCGGGCGATATCTTTGGCGTGGCCCAGCACAAGACGCTGCGGGTGTGGGACGTGGAGACGGGGCAAGAACTGCACCGTTTTGAGGGGTACGCGGACATACTGTGGGATATTGACATCAGCCCGGATGGGCGCTGGGCCGTCTCGGCCTCGCGCGATGGCACCGTCCAGTTGTGGGATATCCCCGCCAGCCTGGCAACGGGCACCAGCCAGGGCCGGGTCCTGATCGACCTGGCGCCGCAGGCTGCGCGCAGCGTGGCCGTTAGCCCGGATGGGCGCAGCGTCCTGGTTGGCCCGGGCAAGGGGGCCAGCGCCGCCCCCGACTATCGTTTGCGGCTGCTGGACATCGAGACTGGCGCAGACCTGGCACCGCCGGGCGCCTTTGCCGGGCACACCGAAACGGTGCAGGCGGTAGCCTTTAGCCCCGATGGCCGCCTGGCGCTGTCGAGCGGGCTGGACAAGCTGGTGATCCTGTGGGATGTCGCCAGCGGGCGCGAGATCCGGCGCTTTGTGGGTCACACGGCCGAGGTCACCCAGGTGGCCTTTGGCCCGGGCTGCGATCCGGACCAGCCTGACCCGGCCGGCCGATGTGTGGTGCTTTCCGCCGGGGGCGATAGCGTCATCATCGTGTGGGATATGGCCAGCGGCGAGGCGCTCCGCCGCTACCAGGGACACCAGGGCAATATTCTGGGGGCCGTATTTATGCCGGGCGGCCGCACCATTCTCTCGGCTGCCGTAGATAGCACCGTGCGCGAGTGGCGCGTGGACCTGGACTATGACGATCTGTTGGCCTGGATCGCGGCCAACCGCTATGTGCCCGAGCTGACCTGCCAGCAGCGGGCGCAGTATCACGTGGAGCCGCTGTGCGAGTGAGCCAGTCACCGCCGGGCCCGGCTGGGAATAGCATTGCGAAGGCAACGAACATGATCGATCCCACCCTGCCGCTCTGTGATTTGCACCGGCATCTGGACGGCAACGTTCGACTGGAGACGATCCTCGACCTGGGCCGGCAGCATGGCCTGCCGCTGCCGGCCGCGACGGTGGAGGAATTGCGCCCCCACGTCCAGGTGACAGAACCCCGGCCCGGCGTCATGGCCTTTATCGACAAGTTCCAGTGGATGATCGGCGTCCTGGCTGACTATGACGCCTGCTACCGCATAGCGCGCGAGAACGTGGAGGATGCCGGGCGCGAGGGCCTCGATTACGTCGAGCTGCGCTTTAGCCCGTGGTTCATGGCCGAGCCGCATGGCCTGGACTCGGCCGGCGTGGTCGAGGCCGTCGCCGCTGGTGCAGTTGCTGGCGCGCGCGATGGGGGCGTCAAGGTCAACCTCATCGGCATCCTGAGCCGCACGTATGGGCCAGACATCGCCTGGCAGGAACTGGACGCCCTGCTGCGCTGCCGGGATCGGCTGGTGGCGGTGGACCTGGCCGGGGATGAGGCCCACTGGCCGGGCGATCTGTTTGTGGCGCATCTGCAACGTGCCCGGGAGCAGGGCCTGCACGTCACCATCCACGCCGGGGAACTGGCCGGGCCAGAAAGCGTCTGGCAGGCCGTGCAGCACCTGGGGACCATGCGTATCGGCCACGGCGTGCGAGCCCTGGAGGACCCGGCGCTGCTCGAGTACCTAGCCGAGCACGGCATCGGCATCGAGTCGTGCCTGACCAGCAACGTGCAGACTAGCACGGTACCCGACTATGCCAGCCATCCCCTGCGCGCCTTTCTGGAGCAGGGGTTGTTGGCCACCATCAACACCGATGACCCGGGCATCAGCGGCATTGACCTGCGGCACGAGTACGAGGTGGCGGCGCCGGCGGCCGGGTTGACGGCGGCACACATTCGGCAGGCCCAGCGCAACGCTCTGACCGTGGCGTTCCTATCAGCAGACGAGCGCCAGTCGTTGCTGGCCGAAGCACACCCCATGCAAGGAGAGAGTCCATGATCACCAGACACGCGGACGCCGCGCCGGTGGAAATGTTGCCGGGCCTGGTCCGGCGCACCCTGGCCGACAGCGCAACCATGATGCTGTGCGAATTCACCTTTGATGCCGGCGTCGAGGTTCCCCGCCACACCCACCCCCACGAGCAGGTGGGCTATGTGGTGTCTGGCCGGCTGCGGCTGACCGTCGCCGGCGAGGATCACGATCTGGGGCCGGGCGACAGCTATCGCGCCGCGCCCAACGTGCCCCACGGCGCGTTTACCCTGGAACCCACCGTGGTGGTGGACGTCTTTAGCCCCCCGCGAGAGGACTATCGCTAACCCGAAAGGCGTGTTGCAGTCATGATCGAGATTCGCGCGTACCTGGAATCCGATGAGGCGGCAGTGGCCGCGCTGTGGCGCGAGGTGTTTCCCGGCTCGCCGGCGTGGAACCACCCGGAGACAGACATCCAACGCAAGCTGGCCGTGCAGCGGGAGCTATTTCTGGTGGCGCTGCTGGGCTCCGAGATCGTGGGCACGGCCATGGCCGGGTATGACGGCCATCGGGGCTGGGTGTATTATGCGGCCGTGAGTCCCGGCCACCGCCGGCAAGGGATCGGCTCGGCCTTGATGCGGGCCGTGGAACACCGGCTCGCCGCTGCTGGCTGTCCCAAGCTCAACCTGCAGGTCCGGGCTACCAATCGCGCAGTCGTGGCGTTCTATGAGCGGCTTGGCTACCAGGTGGAGGAGCGAGTCAGCATGGGCAAGCGATTGTTCCATTCTTTTCCAGAGCCATAGCCCGACCACCCGGGCCATAGAACGATGCCCGCGGAGGACTCGCATGAGCGGGTCCTTTTTGCGTTGAGATGCCCAGGGTTCCGTGCCGAAAATGCTTGCTTCCGGGTCTCGATTGTGCTAGAATGCAAGTGGAATCAAGCGATGGGAGGGTAGCGCGATGAAAACGCAGGCATGGGCCGTGTTGATCCTGGTGGTACTTGTGGCGTCGCTTCCGGCGTTGGTGATGGCCGGGCCACCACCAGCCGCTGCTGATCGGGCGGCGAGCAGCGCTGGCACGTGGACCACCTACACCAATGCCAATTACGTGCGGGATATGGCCTGGGACTGGTCGAGCGGCACGCTGTGGGCCGCCACCGGCGGCGGCGCGGTGCAATGGGACCTGACCAGCGGCACCTATACCACCTACACCACCGCCGACGGGCTGCCCACCAACAACCTCCAGTCCATCGCCGTCGATACCTGGGGTCGCAAGTGGTTTGGCACCTGGAACCACGGCGTGTGCGTGTACGACGACGTGCTCGGGACCTGGACCACCTACACCACTGCGAATACGTCGGGGGGCTTGCCCAGCGACACGGTCACCGGCATCGACGTGGACAACGTGACCGGGGGCTTGTGGTTCGCTACCGACGGCGGCGCGAGCTACTATGCCGAGGGCGTGGGTTGGTTTCCCTATACCACGTCCAACAGCACCATTCCAAGCAATTTCCTCTGGTCGGTGGCCGTGGACGACGACACGGGGCAGGTGTGGGTGGGCACCGGGAATAACGGCGCGAGCGTGCTGGCTGCTAGCTGGACCACCTACAACACCGCCAACAGCGGCCTGGCGAACGATTTCGTCCAAGCCATCGCCATCGATGAGGATGGGAACAAGTGGTTCGGCACCCTTGGTGGCGGCGTGAGCAAATTCGATGGTGCGAGTTGGATCACCTACAACACCGCCAACAGCGGCCTGGCGAACAACCTCGTCTATGCCATCGCCGAGGATGGCAGTGGGAATATGTGGTTTGGCACCGACGGCGGCGTGAGCCAGCGCGCGGCGGCCGGCGCCTGGACCACTTATACCACGGCGAACAGCGGCCTGATGAATGACGCGGTGGAGGCCGTCGCCGCGGACGCCGGCGTGAGCGGGCGCATGGGCTTTGGCACCGACGGCGGCGGCGTGAGCCAGCTCGACGGCAGCACCTGGGCCGCGCGCGTCGCCGACGTGACGCTGGTGGACAACATAGTGTTTGACATCGCCATCGACCCGGCTACTGGCACCACGTGGTTCGGCACCCAGCGCGGTGCAAGTCAGCGCTCGGCGAACGGCGCTGCCTGGACCACGTACACCACGGCTGATGGCAGCCTGGTGAACGACACTGTCAATGCCGTCGCCGTGGATGAGGCCGGGCACACGTGGTTCGGCACGATGGGCGGTGTGAGCCGGCGTTCGGCGGCCGGCGACTGGACCTCTTACACCACGGCCAACAGCAACCTGGCATACAACTATATCAAGGACATCGCCATCGCCGGGGCGAATAAATGGTTTGCCACCAACGGCGGCGGCGTGAGCTTGTTCAACGGCTCTACCTGGACCACCTATAACACGGCTAACAGCGACCTGCCGAGCGACTATGTGAACGCCATCGCCATCGCCGGGACAACCAAGTGGTTCGGCTCCTATGGCGGCTTGTCCAAGCTCGTCGGCAGCACCTGGACCACGTACAAAGAGGCCAACAGCGGCCTGCCGCACGATTGGATCTGGGATGTGGCCATCGATGCGTCCACCGGGCACCTGTGGATCAGCACCAACCTGGGTGTGACCGAGTTCGACGGCGGCAGCACGTGGAAGACCTACAACACCGCCAACAGTGGCCTGGCAGATGACTCTACCTGGCGGATCGCGGTCGATGGGGCCGGGCGCAAGTGGATCGGCACCTGGGGCGGCGGGGTGAGCGTGTTTGACGATAGCACACTGCCTGGGACCTGGACCACCTATAGCTCGGCCGATGGCCTGGGGTCGAACTGGGTCCACGCCATTGCCATTGACGGGCGGGGCAACTGGATCGGCACCGACGGCGGCGCGAGTGTGTACGAGGTGGATGAGGTGTACAAGCTGTTCTTGCCCCTGGTGCGCAGAAGCGGGTGATAGAGGGGATTTGACTGCGATCATGTCTACCACCTTGAGACCTGGCCATCCAGACGCCGTTGACTCGCGCTATCTGCCCGAGCACCTCCGAACACGCGCAGATGAAGACGCCGGGGCCTATGGCCGGCATCTCGAGGGCGTCCTGCGCACGGTGCTCACCTATCTGCCCCAATACGTCGCCCAGTCCCGATTGGCCGACCCCATGGCCCCGGCCGTCGCCGGCTCTTTTGCGCATGCCACCCTCCTGTTCGCCGACATTGCCGGCTTTACCGCCATGTCCGAGCGCCTGACCCACCTGGGCCGCGAGGGCGCCGAGGTGATCACCGGCATTGTCAACGAGTATTTTGCCGTCATGCTGGACATCATGGCCCGCCATGGCGGGGACCTGTTCAAGTTCGGCGGCGATGCCGTGCTCGTATGCTTTCAGGGCGATGACGGCGCGGCGCGCGGCTGTCGGGCCGCCCTGGAGATGCAGGCGGCGATGGCGCGCTTTTCCGCCATCGAAACCGCACAGGGGACCTTTTCCCTGCGCATGACGGCCGCGCTGGGCACCGGGCAGCTGTTCCTGGCCAGCCTGGGCGCGGCCGAGCGGCTCGAATTTGCCGTGATGGGGCCGGCCGTAGTGCAGGTGGCCCGCGCCGAGGACCTGGCCGAGGCCGGCGAGGTCCTCGTGGATCAGGCCACCTGC
>JAHJIN010000610.1 GCA_018823415.1 Chloroflexota bacterium
CACCTGGCCCAGGCGATTGCCGATGTGGGGTTGTACGAGTTTGGCCGCCAGGTGACCTACAAGGCGGCTTGGGCAGGCTCGGAGGTGCTGGTCGCGGATCGGTGGTACCCTTCCAGCAAGCGCTGTAGCCAGTGCGGTGCGGTCAAGGACACGCTGGGTTTGTCTGAACGAGTATACTCGTGTGTATGCTGTGGCCTGGTGATCGACCGGGACCTGAACGCGGCCTGCAACCTGGCCCAGCTAGCCCCTACCGCCAGTTCGGCGGGAAGTCAAGCCTGTCGAGAGGAGAGGTTACAGCCGTTGGGCAGTGCTCCTCGGGGAAGCAGGAACCGAACCGCAGTCTAGGTCTGCCCTGAGCCTGGTCGAAGGGTGCCTAGGTTTGCATAAGTTTCGGAGAACGGTCACATGCTCAGCACTGTTCAGGCCACCGATCTGCGGCGGCGCGTGCGCGAGGTATTGGACCAGGTGCAGACCCGGCGCGAGCCGGTCGTCGTGCGCACCTACGACACGCCCCAGGCCGTGCTCATCCCCTACGAAGATTTCGAGGCCTACCAGGAATGGCAAACCCGCCGCCGCGAGCGCGCGGCGTGGCTGGCCGAACTGCGGGCCATCGCCGCTGACGTGAGCGCCCGGGCCGCCCTCTCGGACGCCCAGGCCGCTGCGCTCATCGACGAGGCCGCCCCCCTCGGCGACGAGGGCCTCGTCGCCAAGGGGGAGACCCGCGTCCGGTGATCCGCGCCGTCGTAGACACCAATCTGCTGGTCAGCTATCTCATCACCCACCGGCCGCCCATCGCCACACTCATCGACGAGCATCTGGCCCGGGAGGACGTCGTGCTGGTGACGGCCCCGGCCTGGCTGGAAGAACTGGACCGGGTGCTGCGATACCCGCGGCTCCAGCGGTACTATGCCGACGCCGAGCGGACGCGCTTTGTCGCTCTGGTCGCGGCATTGAGCGAGGTGGTAGAGCTGCCCGAGCCCATCCTCCGCATCTGCCGCGACCCGGCAGATGACTGCGTCATCGCCTGCGCCGTCGTCGGTCGGGCCGACGGCATCGTCAGCAGCGACCGCGATTTGCTGGTACTGGAACAGGTTGGCGATATCCCCATCCTCGCCGCCGCCGACGTGTTGGCGTTCGTCCAGGACCGGAGAGCCGTGGTCGCCAAGGAGTAGGCTCATGCCCAAAGGCACTTGTAGGGAAATGAGTCAGTAGAGTAAGAAGAATGCAGCTAGGCGGTGCCTGGCGCGGAGCTGAGCAGTCATGTTGTATGACATCTGGAACCCCTATGACCCCGACCCGGACGACTCACCGGCGGATCGCGCCCGACTGTATGGGCGAATGAGCCGCGATCAGCGCGCCGTGCGGGCCATGTTGCCCGGCCTGCGCCGCGAGATCGAAAACCCACAGCGGGACATGAACACCGTCCACGACGCCCTGCGCCCCTATTTCGATACCGGGCGCGACCTGCCCATGACCCCGGCTGATCTGCCCGAGATCGAGTCGCTGTATCGGCTGGTGCTGGACCGGGGTGGGCTGCGCCAGAACGAGATTCAAAGAGTGCTCCTGCGTCTGGTGGGGGCCACGGCGGACCCGGCGTCGGTGTCGTTCCTGCTGGAGGCGCTGCACTATACGCGGCGCGGCGACCACTTTGGCCCGCAACGTCGCCAGGTGGCGCTGTGGGGGCTGGCCCGCATCGCCCGGTTCCACAACGTACCCGAGGCATACGCGGCCTTGCGGGAAGGGCTGGCAGACCGCCGGGCCGAGGTCCGGCTCACCGCAGCGAACCTGATCCTCGACGCCTACCTGAGCGCCCGGCGCGACGTGCCCCCGGACATCGTCAGCCAATTGCGCCAGATGGCCCGTTCCGACCCGGACGCCGATGTCCGGCGCGTGATCACGCGCTACCTGCGCGAACCGTGGGCGCAAGAGTTGGACTAGTCGCCGTGTCCGTGAAATGGCCGCCGGATGAAAAAACGACGGGCGCATGGCAACGCGCCCGTCGCGAGTCAAAGTGAGGACTGTAGAACCCGGTTCGGTGGAGAAGGAGAGTCCAATCAGGCAGCAACGGCCTCGAAAGCAATGCATAGCGGCTCTGGCTCGGCCACAAAGACGTTGAGCTTTTCAAACCCAATGACTCGACCCGTTTGATCCTTCATCAGGATGACTTCGTCGCCGGTTTCTTCACACACATACTCGTCCTGGGGATCGCCTAGCCATACGGTGAGGGTATTGCCTACCTGGTCATAGAACACCTTTACCTGGGCCATATGGGTACTCCTTCCTTGATCGCATCAGTCGGATAGGTGGTGATCAGAAAACCTTCTCCGTTCAGTCGTTTGGCCACGGCGCAGATCCAGCGCCCGGGCCGTTCCAGTTGGTAGAACAAATACACGGTGGGGTCGCTGCGACTCTGCCGCACCTGTTCGGGATATTGGAGTGCGGTCTGAACAACCAACTCGCGCCCGGCCATGATCGGGTGTTTGATGGTGGTGATCAA
>JAHJIN010000066.1 GCA_018823415.1 Chloroflexota bacterium
ACCACCACCCCGTCCGGCCAGCCCAGGTCCTCGATGGCGATGGACCCTTCCCCGCGCCCATACATCTGGCCCAACTCGCCGAAGGCCAGCGGCCGCAGCCGCCCCAGCAGCCCATCCAGGCTGGTCTTGTCCACGTTCTGCGCCGCCGGCAGCGCGTTCTTGTACAGCTCCAGCCAAGTGTACAGCACGTGCAGGTCCACTCGCTGGGACCGCTCGATGGCCAGTTGCTGCCGCCTACCCGGGTCACGTACCGCGGCGATGTCCGGCTCGCCCGGCCCCGGCTCGACGTGGAATCGCCGCTGGATCTCCGCGTCGATGCCCTGCAGCCGCTCGCCGTCCTTGCCCGGCACGTCCCAGTTGTCGCCCTGGGACAGCACCCCGGCCTGCATCCACAGCCGCTCCCAGGCCCGACGCAGGAAGGCCAACTGGCGCGGCCCCATCCGCCCGGCCAGGCAGATGATCTCGGTCACCCGGTCCAGCGCGTCTTCGGGCGCGATGCGCCGCGGCAGTTGCAGGACGTTCCAGCGGATGGGCCGCGGCCCGCCCACGTAGAGCGAATACTGCTCGTAGCGCCCCGGCCGGGCCAGGTTCAGCAGCGTGCGGTGCCCAAAGCCAAAGTCCAGCACCACCACCCGCATCCCCAGCCGCAGGTGGAACTCTTTTTCCAGCCAGGTGGCCAGCACGCTCTTGCCATAGCCCGTGTCGGCGACGATGAGGGTGTTGGACACCTGGTTCCGCCGCAGCCGCGCCAGGCCGCCAGTGGTCTCGCCGGTCTCGTGGTTGATGATCTGGCCCAGCAGTACCGGGCCCTCGTGGTCCGGCCGGGCCGAGTAGGGCGGCATCCGGGTCTGCACCGTCACCGCCCGGCCGCCCTCCAGCAGCGCCGGGGCCGTGATGGCCGCGAGCTGGCCCTGGGTCCACAGGTTGGCGTCGCGGTAGCGTTCCATCGCCCCCGGCGCCGTCTCCAGGCGCAGGCTGGGCACGAAGGTCCGCCCGTGTAGGCGCAAATAGTCGGCGACCACGTCCTCGTAGCGCCGGGTGTGGAACGTGGTCACCGCCAGTTCCCCCCGGAAGGCCTGCACCATCGCCGCCTCGGCCGCCGCCGCGCCCCGCGCGGTGCGGCAGAACAGGTAGGTGTCCCCGTACCAGCCGCCGCGCACGCTGGCCTCCGCCAGGAACTGTTCCTGCAGCTCCAGGACCTGCGTCACCCGCATCGCCACCCGGTCCTCCAGCCGCCAGCTCTCGCTCAGGGAGATGGAGGGCGATATGCCGGCGCCCAGCCCCCCGCCGCGGCTGGTCATCAGGTTCTGCGCCGCCACCAGGCCCTGCCCGGCGCTGCGGCCCCGCGACAACGACGCCGATTCGGCGACGCTGTCGGCCTGCGAGACGACGTGGCTCTGGGACTGGCTGCGGGTCTGGGTCTGGCTGACGGCCTGCGCGACCGTGGTGGCCCGCGAGCTGCCCTGGGCCCAACCCTGGCTGCGCATCAGGCCCTGGGACCACTGCTCGTTGGTCGCCTGGCCCTGCGACCGGGTGTTGGCCAGCGAGTCGGCGTGGGTCTGGGAGGTGCCATCAGCCACCGAGGTCGTGTCGGCCACCGAGTCGGTGTGCGATTTGAACGTGCCGTGGGCGACCGCTTCGGAGGCCTGGATGCCCGAGGTGACAGATTGGCCGGCGGTCTCGCTGTGGTTCAGGCCCACGCCCAGGCTGCCGCCAATGCCAGTGTTGAGGCTCATCGGCGAGCTCAGCCCCACCCCGGCCACGCCGGGGATGCCCAGGCTGCCGCTGGGCGTGAGCCCCACGCTGCCGCCCGCGTTGGCCGACACGCTCGAATTGATCGACTTGCCATCCGTCACCGCCTGGCTGCTGCCCTGGGCCAGCGAGGTGCCGGTGACCGTAGCCACGGTGCGGCTGCTGCCCCGCGCGTCGGCGCTGCCCACCGTGTGGGCCTGACCCTCCACATGGCTCTGGCCGACCGCGTCCGACTGCCCCACCGTCTGGGCCTGGCCCCGGGACTCGGAGGCGCCGTGCGCGTAGCCCTCGCTCTGCGCCTCGCCCCGGCTCGTGCTGGCGAACGTGCCCCGGGTCTGGGCCACCGCTTGCGTGCGGCCCACGCTCTCGGCCTGGCCCACGGTCACGCCGTCCGCCACGCCCGCGGTGTGGCCCACGCTCTGGGCCTGGGCCGCGCCCACGCTGTCGGCGTAGGTGGCGCTGGCCCCGTAGGAGGTGCCGGCGCCGGCGGCCACCATCCCGCTCAGGAATACCGGCATGGAGATGCCCACGTTGACGCCCCGCGTCCCCTCCTGCCGCGAGGCCCAGTCCGAGAGCCAGCGGCCATACTTTTCCACCAGGCGGTTGACCTGGCGCGGCTCCAGCCGCACGGCCAGGGTCAGGTGGATGAACTCCTCGGCCAGCGCCTGCAGCGCCCGGTAGAGGTACTCGGAGCCCTGCATCACTTGCTCGTCCAGCACCGGGCTGTCTCGCGTGCTGGCCGACATGCCCCGGGCCGCACGGCGGGGTTCAGGCTGGCCGATGCCCACCAGGGCATAGTCCATGTCCGCGAACGAGCGCCGCAGCCACTCGACCTCGTCGTTGCGCAGGGGCACAAAGCGGCTCTGCTGAAAGTTGACTAGCACCGCCCGCAGGGCCCCCAGGTTGCGGCGCATGGTCGCCACGGCCTCTTCCTTGGTCGGGCCGTAGCCCTGCACGCCGTAGCACTGGTAGACGCCCCGGTAGACCGGCTCGAACATGCCAGCCACCAGCGAGACAAAATCGGCCCGCTGGTTGTGCAGGCCGGCCAGCGCGGCGATCATGCGGTCCAGCATGGTCACCGTCTCGCGGAACTCGCGGGGCAAATAGTCCAGAGCCACCAGCCCCACGGCCTTGTGGTAGTGGTGGGGCTGGGTGCCCTCGAACTCGACGAGCTCGTAGTAGAAATAGTCCAGCTCGCGGCCGGCCGGGCCGCCAAAGACCACGTCGTGCGAGAGCACCTCCACGTCGTGGGGCGCGGCCTCGATGGGGGCCTGGCTCCGCGTCCGCAGGGCCGCCAGGAGGTCCTGCGCCCGGGTCGGGTCGTTCAGCAGTTGCCGGACGCTCGCGGCAAGGGTCATGGATACACCTCGGTGGTAGCTGGTTTCCTGAAAATCTATGGGCCGGTCAGGTCCGGTTGATAGACCCGGGCTGCCGGCCCAACGTCCCCTCGGGCGAACGTTGGACCGGCTGGCGCCCTGTCGGCTCCCTTCCGTGTGATAGCCGGCCCCCGGCCCCGAGAAACAGGGGGCCAGCGGTGGGGCTTACGCCCCGTCAGGGACCGGCACGCGGACCACGCGCTCGTCCAGCGCCCCGGCCGGCGTTGCCACGTCCAGGCCCCACACTCCCGCGAGCATCGCCCGCAGGGGCGTGAAGCCCCGCTCCTCCGGGTCGACCTGGCCGCGGCGTACTTGCCGCAGCAGGCGGACCCAGAAGGTCACGATGGCGGCTACGCCGCCGAGCCAGGCCAGCAGGACGGCGCCCGCGGCCAGTCCCATGAGCACGGTCATCACGATGATAGCGACGAACACGATGACAGCTATGATCACGATGACCGCAAAGACGAACCCGAGTTCCATGGCACACCTCCCGTGTCTTGAGATTGCCCCGGCCAGCAGGCGGTGAGCAGCAAAAGCGGCTCTCCAGGCCAGGGAAGAACCCCGACCCGCGAGCACCCTCGCGGGCCCGGGTTCTTCCCCGACCCAGCCACCCGATGGACCGCACGTGGTGTCAAGGTGCCACACCATGTCAGGTTAGGGCTCAGGTGTCGCGGTGCGTGTGCCGCAGTACGGCAGGAACGCGGTCGTCTATGGACCCGGCTACTGCGACCCGGGCGCCCGAGTGGGCGGGATCCAGACCGGGGCGGCCGAGTACCACCGCTATAAACCTGTCCTGTGTCGAGTCTCGTAAAGTCGTGCCGCCCTATTGTCTCGTTAAGTCGTACCGCCCTCGTTGACTAAATCGCTGCATCTGGTTATCCTTGTCTGCGCTAGCATACTTTGGACAAGGAGAACGACGATGGTTCCACGAGGACGAGTGACGAGTCTGGCCGAACGCATCGCTATCGGTGAGCGTTGGACAGCCGGGCAAACGGACCCCGAGATTGCAGCGGCCCTGAGTTTGTCGGTCTGGACGGTCCGCAAGTGGCGGCGGCGCTATCAACAGGCCGGCCGCGCGGGCCTGGCATCTCGCCTGGGTCGCCCACCGACTGGGGCGTTGGGCCAGTTTCCGCCCGAGATACGCGATACGATTCGTGCCATGCGGGCCAAACATCCCGGTTGGGGTCCTCTGACCATCCGGACCGAACTGGCCGGCCGGCCCTACCGGGCAGGCCAACGCAGCCCCAGCCGGTCGCGGATCGCCGCTTACCTGCAGCAGGAGCACTTGACCCGGCAGTATGAACGGCATAGCGAACTGCCCCAAGCCTCGGCTGAGGACCCCCAACAGGCTCATGAAGAGTGGGAAATGGATGCCCAGGGCGTGGTCCAGGTCGCTGGGCTCGGCTCGGTGGCGGTCATCAACATCACCGATCTGGTCAGCCGCGTGAAAGTGGCGAGTTGGCCGGTGTTGCACGTCTCGCGGCCCAGCACACCAGATTACCAGGTGGCCCTCCGCCAGGGGTTCGGGCAGTACGGCTTGCCCCAGCGGATAACTCTCGACCATGATAGCGTCTTCTATGACAATACCAGCGCCTCCCCGTTTCCCCTGCCGGTTCATCTGTGGCTCATCGGCCTGGGGATTGAGGTCCGCTTCATTACCCAGCCCCCGCCAGCCGCGCATAGCGTCATCGAGCGCACGCACCAGACGGTGGCGCACCAGGCGTTCCAGGGCCAGGTGTTCACCGATGGCGCGGCCCTCCAGGACAGTTTGACCGCACGGCTCGAGTTTCTGAACACCCAGTTTCCGTCGCGGGCTCTGGGCGGTCAGCCGCCCTTGGTGGCGCATCCCGAGGCCCGGCATTCGGGCCGCCCCTACCGGCTGGAGTGGGAAGCGGCGCTCTTGGATATGCAGCGCGTGTATGACTACCTGGCGCAGGGGCGCTGGTTTCGCCGCACCAGCGGAGCGGGCCAGTTCTCCTTGGGGGGCCAGCGCTATGGACTGGGCCGCGCCTGGGCCGACCACATGTTGGAAATCACCTTCGACCCCCAGACCAGTGAGTTGATCTGCCGGGCCGAGGATGGTCAGCCAGAAATCCGGCGCCCGATCGCCGGGCTCACCAAGTCTGATTTGATGGGAGAACTAGACTTCTTGATGGCCCAACCAGCGTACCAACTGGCTTTACCTTTCTCGCCAGCCGCGTGGCGGGAGATGATGCTAGCCAATAGACTTGTTGCTCAATAACAGGCTTGTTGCCCGACGAAATCGGTGGTACAATTGGTTAGGCTTGTAACCGCCTCAACACAACACCAGGAGCGAAACATGACCACCGACTTTGAACAGGAACTGGCCGAGATGGACGAACGGCGCTTCAAGGCCCTCACCGGGCTATCCAAGCAGGAATTCGCCCAGTTGCTGCCCGCGTTTGCAGCCAGCCACGCCGAAATCCGACACGAGAACTATGAAAAGAACCGGGCCAAACGGCAACGCCGGCCGGGGGCCGGGCAGAAAGGCCGGCTGGATACCATGCGGAAGAAGTTGTATTTCGTCCTCTACTACCTCAAGAACTACCCCACGTTTGATACCTTGGGCGACCGGTTTAGTCTGGACCGGTCCAAAGCCTGCACCAACGCCCACAAACTCCTGCCCGTCTTATGCCGGGCCTTGGCCCAACTCGGGGTCCTGCCCCCGCGCCAGTTCAACAGTGTCGAGGAAATGGAGGCCGTGTTGGCCCACATTGAAGACCTGTTCATTGATGCCACCGAACGCCCCCACCACCGGCCCCAGGATGACGAGGAGCAACAGGAGAAGTACAGCGGCAAGAAGAAACAGCACACGGTCAAGAATACGGTCATCAGCGATGCTCGGCGCGTGATTTTGTTCTTGGGGTACACGGTCAGTGGACACCAGCATGACTACGGGTTGTTCAAAGGCGAGTTCCCCCCCGAACTGGATTGGTTCAAAGCGTTCCAGGTGTGGGTGGACTTGGGCTACCTCGGTATCAAAGGGGACTACATAGCGCGCGCGATCCATATCCCCCACAAG
The DNA here is from genome assembly GCA_018823415.1 of Chloroflexota bacterium. Classification (GTDB taxonomy): domain Bacteria; phylum Chloroflexota; class JAHJIN01; order JAHJIN01; family JAHJIN01; genus JAHJIN01. Next base: position 6,172 of record JAHJIN010000066.1, read on the forward strand.
AAACCGCGCAAGTCCAAGACCAACCCCGATCCGCAGTTGACCCCCGAGCAGAAAGAAGAGAATCGCCACGTCAGTAGCATTCGTGTGGTGGTGGAACATGCGATTGGCGGGCTGAAGCGCTTCAACATCCTGGTGGTCAAGTTCCGCAATCGCATCGCTGACTTTGACGACGATGTGGCTCTGGTCGCCGCTGGTCTGTGGAATTGGAAACTATCTTTGCAGAACACCACCTAACCTTATTGAGCAACAAGTCTAATGGCTTGACCGGTACGACTTTGTGAGACTTTGCCCGGCACGACTTTATGGGACTCGACAGCGGTCAATGTCACATGTTGCTCATCCAAAGTCTCCAGATCCGTCCGCAGAGTCTCCATCTTTCGCTCAATATCCACCAATTCAGCCAGGCCGGCCTGCACCTCGGTGAGCCGGGCTTCCAGATCAGCCAGCCGGCCTTTCTCCTGCGCCAGGCTTCGCTCTGCATCGGCCTGTCCGTCGGCGGCGCTTGCGGTTTGCTCACGCAATTGATCCAACGTGGCCTGGTGGGCGGCGACCTGCGCAGCCAAATCGTCCCGTTGTTTGTCCAGCACGCTCGCCTCGGCCTCAAACGAGGCGATATCCTTCTCGACGCCGGCCAGCACCACCAAATCCGCCTGTACAACCACGAGCTGGGTCTCCAAGTCGGTCAGCCGGACCTGCTCCTGGTGCTGGTTCCGTTCTGCCTCCGCCAGCCGATCGGCCAAACGCTGGGCCTCCGCCAACGCCTGCTCTAGCCGGTCCTGGGTCTCGGCCTGGGGTTGCAACCGCCCCATCTCGGCCTCGGCGGCAGCAATGGCCTGTAGCTGCGATTCCAGCCCGCCAAGCTGCTGCCGGATCAAGGCCAGGTTGGTGGCGTGGCGCTGCAGCGTTTTGGTCAGGCTGTCGCGAGCCTGGCGCTGCCGTTCCAGTTCGGCTAGCTTTGCCTGGGCCGCCAGATACGCCTGATACCCGGCTGCGGTCTCGCGTACCACAGACTGGGCGTCCCGGGCCCGTTCAGCGATGGCCTGGGCGCTGTCCAGCCGCGCCTGGGTCAGCTTGACCGCAGCCTCGGCCCGGATGACTCGCTGTTTCAACGCCTCCAGACGTTCTTTGATGCCTTCCAGGGCTTCCTTCCTGCGGGTCACGTCTGCCAGCTCGGCGCGCAGGGCAGTCTGCCGTCTGCTGTCAGCCTCGATCGCGATCTGCAGGTCAGCCACCTGTTTCTGCCAGCCGGGCAGTTTCTCGACCTCCACTTCCAGGCCCGCGCCGCGCGTTTCCTGGCCGGCCATCTGCCGTTCGAGAAAGCGGCGCGGTTTCAGTAGCTCATCCCAGGCCTGCTTGTACTCGTCTACGCGGAGCAGAGGATCGAAAGTGGCCTTACGTTTCCTCGGCTGATCCAGAAACACCGCCGTCAACAATCCCTGGGGCACACCGACCGCGTCCTGGAACAGCGCGGCCAGGTCGTCTGTCTCCTCCACGGCCAATCGGTCGCGGATCCAGGCCACGGTCTCTTCTTTGCTGGTCGTGAGCTTGCCGATCTCTGGATCGTAGACGTAGTATTGGCTGCCGTGACCGCACCGGCGCACTACCTGGTAGGTGCGCCCATCATCGCAGATCAGGTGAATGGTAATCGTCGCGACTTTCTCGCCCTCGCGGATGAACTGGCCTTGCGAATACGGCAAGGAATCAAAGAGCACGAAACCGATGGCTTCCAATAGAGTGCTCTTGCCGGCTCCATTGGGCCCGCAGATGGCATTGGTCCCCTCGGCAAAGATCACTCGCTCGCGCCGATAACTCTTGACGTTTTCCAGGTCAATCTGAGCGATTTGCATCTCACGCACCTCCCGCGATGGAACCCAGTTCGGCCCGGGCGCGCCGCAGGGTCTCGATCACCGCTTCCGGCGCACTGCTTTCCAACACCAGGCGTTTCACGTCGAGGGCCACCCGGGCCCATTCTTCGGCGGCCGGGCGGTAGCGGGCATCACGCTCCAGCAATTCTCGGACAATGGCCTGCTCCAGTTCTGGCCGGCTGGCCTCCATATCCACGGCGATCTCAAAGTCGGCAGGGGTAGTCATGTTGCGCACCCGGGCCAGGAGCGGCGCCCATGCCTCTTTCACCAGGCCCTCGACATAGTCCAGGTCCAGGTCAAAGCGGCTGAAGGGGAGCACCCCGCTCAGCGTAAGCTCGACGACCGGGGCCGGGTTGCGGACTACGTGACGGCCCTCGCGTTTCAGGAGTGCCCTCACCGCGTCGTAGACGGCATTGGGTGTGGTGAGCGTGTCTACTTCCAGGCGGAAGCGGTGGAAGGGCCGGCGCGGCGTGGACACCAACTCAGCTTGGTGATCGGGATTACGGCCCGGCTGGATCTCCACCAGGTAATAGCCGCGTTCCGGCCAGGCCGATTCTTCGATACTCCGGGTTTCCGGCGAGCCGGGATTGTAGATCCATTGGTCCACGGCATAGGGCTTGTGAATATGCCCGAAGGCCAGGTAGTGGATGTGCTTCCGTAGCGGGGCGAGATCATCATAGGTGAGCGTGCCAGAGTAACGCGGCAGTTGCCCCTCCAGGCCGGCATGAGACAACAGGATGACAAAATCGACTCCCTGGTGATTCATGTTGGCCAGGGCTTCGGCGAAAGCGTTATAGGCTTTGCCGGTAGCCGCACCGTAGTATTTGAGGCCATAGACACGGACACCACCCGGCAGGTCCACGTATGCTCCACCGGCGTCACCGTGCGGTTCCAGGATGGCGCGGCCGTCCTCAAAGCGCGGATTGAGCAGGAACAGGTAGCCCAAGGCATCCAGAAAATCCACCCACGAATATTGGTCGCGGTAATGGGCTTTTTCGTGGTTGCCCTCCACCGCGACCACGGCGATGCCGGCCTCGCGCAGCTGGCCCAGGCCCTCGACGGCCACGCGCATGGCCATGGGGTCCACCGTGCGTTTCTCAAAGAGATCACCGGCCAGCAGAACAAAATCCACTTGCTGTTCAATGGCCTGCTCGACAATATACAGGAAGACCCTGCTAAAGTCGTCGAAGCGCTCTTTGGAACCGTATTGCTGGTAGCCGAGATGAACGTCAGCGGCGTGGATGAAGCGCATGGGTATCTGCCCTCCCTTCCTATACATCGTGCATTACTTGGCCTTGCCGTTGCTCCCACTGCCACTGATCAGGCCTTTGAGCTATTAGTCACCTGTACGCGCTGCTTTTTCTCGCAGTCGTTCCCCTACCCACGCGAACCAGGCCTCTGAAGGCAAACCGTAGGGCCGGAACTTTTCCAGGCGGCCTTCTTCTTCATTGTAGAACAGAGCGCGATATGGCCCCAACTTGCTGGCGGCTGGTGTGTCAATCAGGTTGGCCGAGTCTTCGGCACTCATCTGGAAGACCACGCGCATGGCAAACTCGCGCAGCGCCCGCCGGTCGAGGCTGCGGTTCAGATTGGTGACGGTATCACACCAGATGATGGTGTGTATACCCACGTCCGGCCCCTCACGCAGGATCGTGGCGAGTTGCTGGGCCAGGCTAGGCGCGGCCGGCTCGTCGCTGCGGGGGTAGCCCAATCCATCCTCCTGCCGCAGGTCACGGGCGCGCTGTAGACCGTACAGGAACAGGCACTTGGGCGGTGCGCCCAACTCGTCGGCATCCATGCGGCACTGCACTTCGGTCGCCAATTCACCGATCATCTCGGACAACTGGCGACGGCGTCCGATCTTTGGCGGGCAGGGGAGATGAGCAGCTAGTTTGCTGAAGAAATCAGCATAGGGCGCATCTACCGCACCAAAGTCCAGGATGCGCAAGTCGCTCCCGCTAACTGAAGGGACGACCTGGGCGGCCAGACTGACCAACATCACTGCCATCATCCCCAACGCAGACTCGTCATTTTGACCAACGATGAGCAAGCTATTCCCGCTCTGACGACGGAAGACGGCCGCCACCGGCTCGCGGATGGCGATGGGCTCCCCCAGCCAGGCCCGATAGGTGCGCGAGGAGGGCGGCCAGGTGGAAGCGGCTACCAAGTCTTGGAGCGGGCGGTTCTTCTCCACCTCCGCCGGGGTGTTGCCTTCAAAGACGATCTGCGGCTGCGGTGGGCGGTAGGCGCGTTCCTCGGCCAATGCCTGTACCTGCACCAGGTAGCGGTCGCGTTGCTCATCGGGGAGCCAGGCCACCTGGAAGCGGTTGTTGCCCTCCACCACGCCGTTGGCGGCGTTGTAGATGGCCTCGCCGGGACGGGAGAGGAGCCGGGCGGCCGGGTTGTCGTCGGCCAGGATCAGGCGGGAATCGGCCTCGCTGCACTCCAGGGCGATGCGCACGGCCATCTGGTCAATGGTGCTGCGGGCCAGAGTATAGGCCCCGGCCAACGTCTGCGAGCCGAGGAGGACATGGATGCCGAAGGCCCGGCCCTGGCGCACTAGCCGGTCCAGGATCTGCGAGGCTTGGGAGGCTATAGCGTCGTCTTCGGTGAAGAACTCCTGGAACTCGTCCACCACCAGAAGAATGCGTGGCGTTGGGTGGCCGCTCCGCTGGCGATAGTCGGCGATGTGGTCCACTCCGGCAGCACGGAACAGGTCGCCCCGGCGCTTGAGTTCGGCGTCCAATCCCTGCAGCACACTCAATCCGAACTCGCGCTCGCTCTCGATAGCGACGACGCGGGCGTGGGGCAGTTGATGGACGGCATAGGTCTTGAACTCCACGCCTTTCTTAAAGTCCACTAGATAAAGTTCGACTTCGCCGGGGCTGTAGGTGAGGGCCAGGTTGGTGATGAGGGTATGGAGCAAGGTGGATTTGCCAGCGCCGGTCTTGCCGACCACCAATGCGTGCTGGGCAGTGCCTTTGCCGAGGTCCAGGTATTGCAGCCGACGTGCTCCGGCTGGACCGAGGGGCACGCGCAGTCCGTCCCGGCTGTCGCCCGTCCACCACTGCACCGGCGGCGGGGCAACGCGCTCAAACGGCACTTCCACCTTGCTGGCCTCTATGGCTGCCTCGCCCACGGCGTTGATGATGCGGTTGCACAGTTCTGCCTCTGGCGGCGTGTCCAGTTCCAGCAGGCAGTCCTTGAAGTCCTCGTCCTGCCAGACAAAACGCTGCCCATTCCAGGCGATGATCGTGGCGGCCCGCTCCAAGTCGGCCAGGGTGAAGTTGTGGGGCAAAGGCTTGGCGGTGTCAACCAGAATGATCGCGTAGACGCCGCAACGGGGACCGTTCTGGGTGATGCTAACCAGGCGGCGAGCGGCGGTCTCGCTGAAGTTGGCCGGGAAGTCCATCACGACCAGCACGCGGTACGGCTCGGCCACCTCGCCGGCCTGGGCATTGTAGTCCTCAATGGTGGCGAACTGGTTGCGCAAGTACTTCTGGATGACGTTCTCCATGTGCTCAGTCAGGTCGGCCAGGCGTCGCTCAATGTGTTGCGGTTCCGTCCAGGCTTTGCCGGTAACCAGGGCCTCGTCGTAGTCAGCTAGGTGCATGAAGGGGGCCACGTTCTGGCCCAGGCCCACCGGATCAATGAAAATGAAGCGGAGTTTGCCAGGGGGGAGGGTGGTGAGTAGACGGAGCAGAAGGGATTGGAGGCTATGAGCAGCGGTGAGCTTGGCCGCACCAGAGGTCTTCATAAGCAGATCGCGCCCGCCAATGACCGGTAAGACAGTGGGAGTGATCAGCGCCTCCCATGGCCCTGACTCGGTGAGCAGACCCACGCGAGTGACCGGCTGGGGATTGTAGTTTTCCAGAAAGGGGACAAAGCGCGACCAGGCGACATCATCAAAGGCAGCGACGCCCAGACCGGTGACTGCGGCAAATACCTGTTGCAAGTCTTTCTGTATCTCAGTAAAAGCCGTGTTGTAGGTCTGTTGAACCTCAGCCAGTTCTTGATGGTGGCGCGCTTGGATTTCGGCGATGTGACGCTGATGATCCTGGTCAGACTGCTCCAACCAGCGAGCGTGCCAGAACTCTGCGTCGGCCATAGCTCGCGCAAGGCGCATAGTATGATCCGGAAGCGACGAGTCTTGATCGATTACCCACAGCCGTACCATCCCGTCCGCGCCCGCTGAAACCAGAGCTTTTCCGCCGGGCAAGAAAGCCAGGTTCCAAATCGAACCAGTGTGTCCGACGAGGGTGCCTATCTTTCGTCCCGAAGACACTTCCCAGAGCCGCACCGTTTTGTCATCACTGCCAGAAGCCAATAGCAGTCCATTTGGCGAGAAAGCAATACAGGTGATCCGGGCGTCGTGCGCATCCAGAGTGCATACTTCCCGCCCTAGGGTGACATCCCATAGCCTCACTGTCTTGACGTCAGCGCCCGAAGC
>JAHJIN010000611.1 GCA_018823415.1 Chloroflexota bacterium
ATCCCGAAATGGAAAAGGAAAGCAAAATTCTTCGACCGACCGACGGCCGCCCGGCCTACGAGGCCCCGCGCGCCCTGCGCCTGGACGGACCACACACTGGCGAGGGGGGAATCACTCCCACCTGCACCACACCCGGCAGCAGTGCCGTCGGGGATTGCGGGTCCGGCGCCAGCGCCACCGGGTGGTGCTATGTTGAGGGCAACAGTGCGGATTACGGGTGTGATACGTCAGGCAATACCGCAGGCACGGCTTGTTACGGCGACGGCAATACCGCAACCACAGAATGTAACACCGTGGGCAATAGCTTTGCTTGATGCCACGTCAGATCTGCGCCGCTAGATCGCTGCGTCCATGAACGTCCTGCTGATCTTGCCCTATCTCGCTCACAACTCGACCCTGTGGCTGCCCCTGGGGCCGCCCTTTATCGCCGCCCGGTTGCGCCGCGACGGGCACCCGGTGGCGATCTTTGACCGTTACGCCGTGCAGTTCAGGGTGGGGCGCGGTCGGCAGCGCGTGGACCAGGCCATGCTGGAGCAGATGCAGGCCTTCCAGCCGGATCTGGTGGGCCTGAGCACCCTCTCGCCGCTGATCCATGACGCCGTGGACTGCGCGGCCCTGCTCCGGTCGGTCTACGATGGTCCCATCGTGGCCGGCGGCTACCACGCCACGGCGCTGCCCGAGTTGACCCTGCACAAGATCCTGGCCCTGGACGGCGTCGTCGCCGGCGAAGGCGAGATCGCCCTGTCGCGCCTGGCCAACGGAGAGGCGCCGGGGCAGGTGCCCGGGGTATGGTGGCGCGCGGGCGACGAGATCCAGCCGCCGTCCGCGCCGTCCGCGCAGATCCAGGACCTGGACCAGCTCCCCCTGCCGGCCCTGGACCTGCTGGACATGGACTGGTACACCCAGCGCACTGACGGCGTGATCCGCCGCCACAACCTGGCGGCCGCCACCCTGGTTACCGCTCGCGGCTGCCAGCACCAGTGCCGCTTCTGTGCCGAGTCCCTGACCTACGGACGTGGGGTGCGGTGCCACAGCCCGGCCTACGTGCTGGAGTGGATACAGCGCGTCGTGGCCGATTATGGCGTGGACGGCATCCACTTTCACGACAACGACTTTCTCTTTGACGAGGAGCGGGCGCGCGAGATCTGCCACGGTATCCTGGACGCCGGCCTGCACCGCCAGGTCAAGTGGTCCATCCAGGCCCGGGCCGACCGCCTGAACCGGGACCTGGCCCGGCTGCTCAAGGCCGCCGGCTGTGTCCTGGTCGAGATTGGCGTGGAGACCGGGACACAGTCCGAGCTGGACCAGGTGGGCAAGGGCACCACGCCCGAGATGAATCGGGAGGCCATCGCCCTCTGCCGTCAGGCCGGCCTGGACGTCCACGCCTACATGCTGACTGCCCTGGAAGGCGAAACCATCGCTGACCTGGAACGGCGCCTGGCCTGGATCAAGAGCGCCCGGCCCACGTCGTTTCAGTGGTCGCCCCTGCTCCTCTTTCCCGGCACGGCGTTGTATGCGGAAAAGGGCGGTGATTTCTTTGCCACCCACAAGTGGACGGAAGAGGCGGTGACGCGCTATTACAACACGGACACCCTATCCGCCATCCCAGTCGAGGAGCGGCGCGAGTGGATGGCCCGCCGCTTTGGCCCCTACGCCCGGTGGCATTGGTGGCGCAACGCCCTGGGCCACCTGCCGATGCGCCAGCTCGTGCGCCTGGCCTGGTTCAAGCTGCGGCGTAAGGTGCGCAGCAAGATCGGACGAGGGGCTGGATGACGGCCCATTGCCAATGAAGGGATGTGCTGCACAGCGAGAACACGTCTACCACGGATCGTTAACCATGGACCACTATTAGCAATTAGCAAGGCGGACCCGCAATGACCAACGAACTCAAAACCCAACCAACGGACGACCGCCCGGCCTACGAACCCCCGCATGCCCTGCGTATGGACGTACCATGTTACAGCCTGTCCCTCCACAGGACACTGCGTGTGGCCGACGGGACGCGCCGGCACATCCGCGCCGGAGACTGGGGGCGGTTTGGCCCGGTGCTCGGCCGGCGCGAGGCGTATTGCCAACGGCGCCAGAAAATGGTAAAATGAGTACGGTGTCAGCGTGGATATGCCTGGACAACGGCCAATTGCAGATGAGAGGAGGTGCTGTGCAGCAAAAACACCGGTTGTTAACCATTGACCAGTCACATTTAGAGGAGGAACCCAAATGACACAAGAATACAAAACCCAACCAACCGACGACCGCCCGGCCTACGAGGCTCCGCGCGCCCTGCGTCTTGGTGGCACCGGCGTCAGCACGGGGCAGACAGCCTGCCAAAGTGGCAGTAGTAACGTCAATTGGTGCGTTGCCGGCACCTCAGCGGACGGGAGTGGCTGCGAGCAGAACGGCGATGGTGCCCTAACCACCTGCCTCGGAGTTGGCATTGGCGCCTTGACTGCTTGCTTGGATTTGGGCAATGGCTTTGACTAGTGCGGCATCAAGATAACCGGCAACCGCGTCGGCTTGCATTGCACGACGTCTCAAGAGAGCACACACCCGCTCGGTCACGGCACGGCCTGTCTTGACCGAGCGGCGCTGTCTTGTGCGCAAGAAACCTCTGGATAGGATCACCCGTGGACCCAAGGAACCAACCCGGCCTGGCTCTCTCCTTGGCCGACGGCACACGCTGGTTCATCCGCGCCGGAGATACCATCAGGCGCGAGCGTGACCCGGACGCAGCCCGCGTCGTCTCGGCCCTGGGCGCCGCCATGCAACTACGGCCTCTCCCCTGTGAAACGGGGGGGACGGGAGGGGGGGCGTTTCCTGCCGGACGCGAACTATTGGTGACGGTTGGCCGGGGCAAAACGCCGCCGGCCAACCTGGCCGGCCCCGGTCCGGTCGTCTGCAACCTATCCCCGCTCCTCAACGACGACATGCTCAACATCAACGTGACGCACCTGGCCCTGACCATCGTCCGCGATGCCCAATCGCGTGGCGGCGTGCTGGTGCACGGCGCGTTGGCGCAAGCTCCGCCCCGCAGGGACGGAGCCGGCATCATCCTCGCCGGTCCCGGCACCGTGGGCAAGACCACGGCCAGCAACCGGCTCCCCTCACCCTGGCGCTCTCTGTGCGACGACGCGGCCCTGGTGGTGCGTGACCCAGCCGGCCAGTATTGGACCCACCCCTGGCCCACCTGGAGCCGGTTCTACAGCGATGGCCCCGGCGGCAGTTGGGACGTGCAGCGCGCCGTACCCCTGCGCGCCATCTTTTTCCTGTCCCAGTCACCGGACGACCGGGCTGAGCCTCTGCACGTCACCCAGGCCACGGCCATGCTCCTGGAAACCGTGCAGCACGTATCGCGCCCCATGACGCGCCACATGCCGGATGACAAAGTGCAGGCCCTCTACCAGGAGCAACTGGCCGCGGTGGAAGACCTGGCCCGGGCCATCCCGGCCTATACGCTTCACATCAGCCTCACCGGCCAGTTCTGGAAGGAACTAGAACTGGTGCTAGCGAGTACCGAGACCACCATTATAGACCGTGAAGCAACTACCCCGTCATTGCGAGGGCGCCAAGCGCCTGAAGCAATTCCTGCCGGGCGCCACGAGATTGTTTTGGCGCACCAACCGCGCCCCGCAATGACCACCGTCGAGGATATGCTCAACGACGGCGTGCTACACGTGGTCTATACCGGCCCCAGCATGAACCCCACCCTGGCCGAGCCGGACCTGCTGGAGGTGGTGGCCTACGGGGACCGGCCGGTGCAGCCCGGCGACGTGGTCTACTTTCAGCCACCGGATGGGGGTCGAGAGGTGGTGCATCGCGTGGTCCGGGTAACTCCAGGTGAGGTGCCACAAGGTGGCGTTCGTACCCGGGGCGACAACAACCCGCAGGAGGATCCGTACCTGTTACAGCCCGCCGACATCATCGGGCAGGTGGTGGCAGCGCAGCGAGGCGACAAACGGCGGCGCATCGTCGGGGGGCGGCGAGGTGTGCTGAGAGGAATGGCGTGCCGGCCCCGGCGCGTGGTCAACCGGGGTGTCTCGCGGCTATTACACGGCGCGTATTGCGCCCTGGCCGGCGCTGGTCGCTTTCGCTCCCTGCTGCCAACCACCCTGCGCCCCCGGGTGTTCTCCTTCCAGGCCCGGAGCCAGACCTTTCTCAAACTACTGATGGGCCAGCACGTCGTGGGACAGTACGATACCCAGCAGAAGCAATGGCGCATCCGGCGGCCCTTGCGCCTCTTTGTGGACGAGGCCAGCCTGCCGGTGCCCGAGCCCCGGCACTACACGCGGGCGATGCACCTGGGTGCCGGGCACGTCGAGTGCGGCATGGGCGGGCACCACGACGAGGATTCCGCCGCTGGCCCGCGTGAACGGCCTGTGGTATAATCAGCACGCATCGCATTGCTCTCCATCGTAACCCGCGTGAGAACGTGGCGGGTAGTTTTCGCCCAGGAGCGAACCCCTTGGCAGAATTGGAACTGCGACAATACCTTGGCCTGTTCAAAAAGTGGTGGTGGCTCGTCGTGCTCGGTGCGGTGCTGGCCGGCGGATCGGCCTATGTCGTCAGCATCAACACGCCGCCGATCTATGAGGCCGCGTCCATGCTCCTCGTCACCTACGGCGAAGATCCCACCCTCTCCAGTTCCAACACCAACCCGATCATCCTCAGCCGGCTCGCCAGCAACTATGCCACTTTGCTCGACCAGCCGGTGATCCTGGAAACTACTGCTTCCCGGCTCGGACTGGCCCGGGTCAAGGGCGAGGACGTTACGGTGGACTGGGAGGAAAACCAGCAAATCATCCGGCTGCTGGTCCGGGACCACGTCCCGCAGAATGCCGCCGACATCGCCAACACTATCCCCGTGGTCTTTGGCGAACGCAACGCCTCGCTGCAATCTTCCCGCTTTGCCGAGTCCAAGGAGGCCCTCTCCAAAGAGTTGAAGCGATTGGAAACGGACATCGAGGCGACGCAAACGCTCATCGACGCCATTGGGACGGCCACCACAGTAGCCGACGAGGTCGAACTGGCCCGCCTGGAGACAACGCTGGCCCGGTATCGCTACAATTACGGCCAACTGCTGGCCGACTATGAAAAGATTCGCATGTCCGAGGCCAATGCCATAGAGAACATTGTGATCTTTCAGGCGGCCAGCGCACCCCAGAACCCCATCTACCCCCGGACGACGAACAATGTGCTGCTGGCGGCGGCCGTCGGGATGGCCCTGGCGGTGGGCATCGCCTTCCTGGTTGAGTACCTGGACGATACGATCAAGACCGCAGAGGACGTGGCCCACGTGCTGGGGCTGAACACCCTGGGCACCATCGCGCGGTTGCGGTCCGGCCGGCGTGGAAACGGTGCCGAGCGATTGGTCACGAGCATGGAACCCCGGTCGCCCATCTCGGAGGCGTTTCGCACGCTGCGCACCAACATCCAGTTCTCCAGCGTGGACAAGCCCATGCGCCGGCTGCTGGTGACCAGCTCTGGCCCCGGAGAGGGCAAAAGCCTCACGGCGGCCAACCTGGCCATCGTCTTTGCCCAGGCCGGCCAGTCGGTGGTGCTGGTGGATGCCGACCTGCGCCGTCCGGTTCAGCACAAGCTCTTTGACCTGTCTAACGATACGGGTGTTACCAACGGCCTGCTGGGTGATGCCAATCCCGGCGTGGAGCAATGGCTGCTGCCTACCTCGGTGGAGAACCTGCGGCTGCTGGCTTCCGGCCCGCTGCCGCCAAACCCGTCCGAGTTGTTGGGGTCGCAGCGCATGGCCAAGTTCATCGAACACTTGGCGCAGCAGGTGGATCTGGTGGTGTTTGACACCCCGCCGGTGCTGGCCGTCACCGACGCGGCAGTGCTGTCCCGGCAGATGGACGGCGTGCTGGTCGTGGTGGAGGCCGGCGGCACGCGGGACAGCGAGGCACGCCGGGCCATAAACGAGTTGGCGCAGGTCTAGGCACCGGTCTTGGGCGTGGCGCTCAACAAGGTGCGGGCCGGCCGGCGCGAGGG
>JAHJIN010000612.1 GCA_018823415.1 Chloroflexota bacterium
CCCCCGGCCCCGGACCACGACGCCGACGGCGTGGCCCGGCCGCAAGGCCCGGCCGTGGACATTGGCGCCTACGAATGGCGCGGCTACCAGCTCTACCTGCCCCTGGCGCTGAGAGACTGGCGAGCCTATGTCGGCTGGGCCGTGGGTGACAGCAGCGACGGCTATGGCACCATCCTGCACACCACGGACTCGGGCGAGACCTGGGTCCGACAAGGCAGTACGCAGACGGTGCCCAATACCACGCTCCACGAAGTCAGCGCTGTGGACGCCCAGCACGCCTGGATAGTGGGGGATCAGTCCATCCTGCGCACCCGCGACGGCGGCCAGACCTGGCAGACCCAGACCTTGCCCACCGGTTTGCCGGCCGGGTTTGAACTACTGGGCCTCAAGGCGCTGGATGCCAACACTGTCTATGTGGTAGGTACGTCGTCTGTGCTGCTGCACACGACCGATGGCGCCACCTGGTCACAGATGGCGGTTGGCGCCGGTGTCCCCGGCAACGTCGAGTTCCAGACGGTGGATGCCGTGGATACCAGCCACATCTGGGCTGTGGGTGCCGTTGGAGAGCGCACCAGTTCAGTCATTGCCTTTTACGACGGCGTTGAGTGGGGCCTGCAACCGACGCCCGTGTTCACCAATCCCGATACGGATGCCGTTATCGGTGTCAGCGCCATCGACCAACTGCATGTGTGGGCCGTGGGTGGCTGGGGTATGCCTCTGTTGACCACGGCCGATGGTGGGGCCACCTGGCAGGTGAGCGATCATCCGCTCAGTGGCGGCGACATGAACCGCGTGGTGGCCGTGAACCCCACCACCGGCTGGACCTCGGGGGACTATGGCAACGTGTTATACACCACCGACGCCGGTGCCAACTGGTATGACGCGAGTGTGCCCAGTGCGTTCCTGTTCGGCGTCACGGCCCTGGATGCCCAGACGGCCTGGACCGTCGGCCCCGGCCTGGCGGGCAAGCCGCCCGGCATCATCGCCTGTACCCGCGACGCGCAACACTGGGAAGTCCAGTCTGAGCCGGCGTGGCCCAACATGAACGGCATCTCGTTCGTGGGCGCCCGGCGGTAGCGGGCCGCTCTCCGCTGGCCGACCGCCAGTTGCTGGCGGATCAACCACTGCCCCAATCGCACTTCTGGCAGTTACATAGAAAGAAGGTCTGAAATGAAGGTCCTTGGTGGAACGCTGATGGTGTTATTGGTCCTGGTGCTGGTGCCCACGCTCACGCTCGCCTTGCCGACCCCGGCCGCCGGCCGGACGCCAGCCGACGTGCCCCTCACAGCCCCGGCTGCCGACCCGCCGCCCCTGGACTGCGCCAACCCGCTCCCAGGTAAGGTGACCCGGCTGATAGCGGACGACGAGATCCTGGTCTTTTGTGCGGTGAACCGAAACTGGGACGATTCGGGGACCATGCAGCTAGTCAAATTGGACAGCCCCAGCCAGTCCACGAGCCTCGTCTACGACTGGGACTGGGAAGGCCCCACCCATGACGTCATTTGGCCGGCGGTCACCACGGCCGACCTGGATGCCGATGGCAAGGCCGAAGTGGTTGGCGTCGGCAAGTTCCAGGACGTCAATGGCACGCTAGATGTGCAAGCATTCATGAACCCCGAGGTCAGCAACAGCGCCGATCTCCAGGTCCATGGTCTCCTGGGCTGGAATTCCCGTATGCAGGGCCAAGAGCTGAACCATTTTGACATCGCCGCCGGCAACCTGAAGCGCACGGCCAATGGTGCCGAACAAGCGGCCGTGGCCTTTCGGGATAACGATGGCGCCGTCCATGTACTTTTGGTCGAGAGGAATGCGTCCGGCGGGATCGACTTTTTTGGCGAGTGGTGGGGTACCAACCATGCCCGGACCTGGGTGGGGGACGTCTCGGTAGACGTCGGCGACCTGGACGGCGACGGCTATGACGACGAGATCGTCCTGGCCTTTGCGGATGGCGATCAGGATCTCCAGGTCGTCGTCCTGGAGTGGAATGGGAGCTGGAACCTGAGCGAAATCGGTTGGAACTATTGGACGGGCCATGAGCGGGACAGCATCAATCTGAACTATGCCGCCGCAATCGACGTGACGGCGGGTGATTTCAATGGGGATTTCAAGGACGAGGTCTCCGTCTCCTTTCGAGACGGAGCCTGTAACCTGCAAGTCTTGCAAGTCGAGTATGATCCAACCAGCGGCGCGGTCACCAGTCCGGGCTGGTGGCGCGATACCAACCACCACCGCAATGATGTGGACATGATCTCCACGGCCTCCGGCGACATTGACGGCGATGGCTATGACGAGATCGTTACCTCTTTCAAGGACGGCAATGCCGACCTGGCCTTTGTGACCCTGGATGCCGAGACCGGCTCGCCCCAGTTGCACGGCTCCTGGGCCAGCGGCGCCAATGACCTCTCCGAGCCAGCCTGGACCTCGGTGGATGTGGGCGACATCAACGCCGACGGCAAGCCCGAGATCGTGGTGGCCTTGCAGGACTATAATGCCGATCTCCAGGTGATCGCGTATAACGACAACCCGGATTGCCCATGTGCCGACGATGACAGCTCGGGCCTGATCAAGCGTGACGTGTGGGAGAACCACGACGACGGTCGCGGAGACGTCGGGATGCTCTGGATCGCCCTGGGTGACGTGGACGGAGACAGCATCTATGGCGACTATACCGGGGTCTGTACCCAGACCACCGAGATCCGCATGACCGCCCTGGTGGGCCGGCCGCCCTACTGGGCCGCGCTAAACCCCGACGACAACGAAGTCGGCTATGGCAAGTCGGCCGGCAGCGAAAAAGAGAGCGACCAGGAGGTCACCACCTCCTATGGCTCTTCCGTGACGGCCGACCTCTCCTTCCTGACCCACGACGTCGAGTTGGGTCCGTCCATCATCAAGGACTGGGAGCACTCGATCACTTCGGGCACGATCACGGGCACCCAGATCGAAACGCACGACGGCTGGACCATGAATGAGGATGGGCTCGTGCCCCTTAACGGCGTCACGTACTATAGCTACCAGTACAAACGCCGCGATAACGGTGCGCTGGCGCGCGTGGGTGTGCCGGTGGATGCCGCCATTGACGCCAAGACTATCAGCTACTGGAACGACCCCACTGGAGAGCGGTTGCTCGCGCCCACCACGTGGGTGCCAGCCTATCGCAGCGGGTGGATGGACCCGGTCCCAATCTCCGACCCCACGGGGGTATCGAGCCAGGGCGCTGGTTCGGATTTTTACGACCTCAATGGCAACGGCACGCCTGACTATGTTTGGGCCTGGATCGACAACCCAGCCGGCGAAAACGCCATCCACTATCGCGTCGGTTGGGACGTGGGCGCCAACGGCCAGCCGGCGAGCTGGAGCGCCACGTACCAGATGCCCGAACCCGGCACCAACGGCGTGGGCTGGGAGACCGCTGGCCTGGGCGCGGCCGTGACCGATCTGAACGGCAACGGCACGCCGGACCTGGTGCTGGCCTGGGTGGCCAACCCTGACGGCGAGAACTGGGCCGCGTACTGCGTGGGCTGGGACCTGGACGCCACTGGCGCGGTCAGCAGTTGGAGCGGCAAGAAAGCGATCCCCGGCTGGGTAGGCGGCTCGACCCAGGGCGCCGGACTGGACATCCTCGACCTCAACGGCAACGGCCACCCCGAGCTGTTCTTTGGCTGGATCGACGACCCGGCCGACGTCAACCAGGGCTGGTATCGCGTGGGTTGGGACCTGGACGCCAGTGGCGATAGCAGCAATTGGTGGCCTTATCCCAAGCACATCGAAGGTGCTTTTGGCCCCGAAGACGCGGGGCTGGGCCTGACCCTGGCCGACGTGAACGGCGATGGTCACCCCGAGTTGGTCGCCGCCTGGGTGCGCCAACAGACCGGGGGCAACGAGTGGGCCTATAGCATCGGCGAGGGGTTGGACGGCGCGGCCTATGTGGGTTCCTGGGTGCCCGGCCCGCTCGTGCCCAGTCTGCCCGTGCCCGGCCCGATGGGCAGCTCGACCGATTCCGCCGCCCTCGCCGCCGCCGACCTGGTGCCCGGCGACGGCCGGCCCGAGTTGGTAATCGGTGAGATTGACCGTATGTTGGGCCTCAACCAAGCCTGGCTGCGCGTGAGCCAATACTGGCCCCTCAGCGGCGACCCGGACCAATACCCTAGCATCATCACAGACACCAATCCCTCGGACGGCCAGTTCCAGATGTATGTCCAAGGTCACTCCTGGAACGTCAGCGGCGATGTCAACTGGCGCTGGGACGCCGACCCTAACAACCAGCCCATCGTGGTCAGCGTGGGCGGTGCCAACCCCACCTGGTCGGTAGACCACACCCAGTTCACCGAGTACGTCTCAGGGACCAGCAAGTCCTACAACATCGAGGTCGGCTGGGAGGCCGAATTCATGGGCGTCGGTGTCGAGGGCTCGAATAGCTATGGCTTTGAGGATGGCAGCTCGCAGAGCATCAGTTGGGACAAGGGTTGGTACATGGAAGGGCAGACCGGGGGCCTGCCATCGGATGCGCCGCAGAGCAAGCAATACAAGTACGTGCCCTACACCTACATGCAGGAGGCCCGATCCATCGCCGGGGCCAAACAGGCCTACATGGTGCTGGACTATATCGTGCCCTATATCGGCCCGGTCCCGCTGGCAACAGACACTCCGGCCACAGCCCCGGGAGTGGCGCCCGGCGTGCCCCTCATCGCCAGCCCCAGCCACCCCGACACCGGCACCTGGTATCCCACCAGCACCGTCGTCTTTACCTGGAC
>JAHJIN010000613.1 GCA_018823415.1 Chloroflexota bacterium
ACCGGCCCCGGCGCCGGGGCCAGGCGATACAACGCGGTGGCGATGGTGGACGTGCCGACGCCGCCTTTGGCGCCGCAAACGAAAACCAGCTTACCCATGGTACCCTCCCTGGCGCACCAGGACCTCGGCCGCGGCCAGCAGCGCGCCGGGATGCTCGGCCAGCCGGCCGTGGTTGATGGCCGCCGTCACGCCCTCGTCTTCGGGAAAATGCTGGGCGTAGGTGTGCCGCCAGGTGGCGCGGGTCTCGCGATTGATCAACACCTGAGGGCGATAGCGCGCCTGATAGGTCGTGTCGACCAGGAACTCGCAGCGCGGCGTCGCCAGCAGAAACAGGTGACCGCCGCGGTCCAGGGCTGCGACCAGCGCTGGCGGGTCATCCTGGATCGTGCCGGCGTCCACGAGCACCAGCGCGCCCCGGCCCCGGTGCATATCACACAATGGCCCCACCTGGTCGGGCGGGAGCAATTCCGGGGGATAGATGACAATGCCATGCTGGGTGATGTAGGGTTCCTGACGGGCCGGCTCGGGCGTCTGGCCCAGGGTCGCGGTGCAATCGCCGCCCAGGTCCAGGACGACGACCGGGTAGCCCAGGGCCGCGCCCCGCGCGGCCACGGCACACAGCACCGTGGTCACGCCTACACCGCCCTGCAGGCCCTGCCAGGCCCACAGGTGGCTGGGACCCAGCGGCGCTGGCGGCCGGTCGGGCCGGGCGTGGGCCGATAAATCTGGCGCGCTGACTGGCCGGGCGTCCCGCAGGGCCTGGGCCAGGTCGGGGACGACGCTGTCCGGGCCAAAAACGACGACCGGGTAATCCAGATCGGCGACCAGGTCGGCCAGCGTAGCCGCGACGAGCAGGACGTCGGGTTCGGCCTCGGTGAGACTATGCTGCAACTCGTCCCGGGTGGCGCAGACGTCCAGGTACAACAGCGGGGGAGCGCCAGCAAGCCGGCCCAACTCCGCACCCAGGTGAGTGGCCTGGCGGGCGTCCGGGGCCACGATGATGAACTGGCGAAATGAATCAGGCATGGTCTACCTCTATGGTCGTATGGCTATTCTCGGCGAGATAGCGCAGGCAGTCGGGCCGGTGCCACGGCCCGCACGCGGCGTTCGCCGCGCCGCAGTAGGGGCCGGGGCTGCCGGTCGTGTTGGCTGAGTTGGTCATGGGCTATTCCTCTTGGCTCACATCCTCGGTACACCCGGCCTGAGCGCACTGCAGCGTGAGGCGGATCACTTGCCCACCTCCGGGCCGGCCGGCAGCGCCAGGCTCGCGCCCCAGCCAGCCGCCAAAAGCGGCCGGACGTGCAGCACCAGGCCCCGGGCCGCCGGCGCTACGTCAAAGACCAGCCACCCGCGCACTGCCGTGCCGGGCGGGATGGTGCGCCCCACCAGGTAGCCGGTCTCGGCGGCCCAGCCTTTGGCAAAGGCCGCCGCGCCGGCCAGCGGGAACGTGCGGCCGGCCGCGTCCTGCAGGACAAAATGGGCCTCTTCCAGCGTAATCGGCGTGACGGCCTCGTTGGCCGCCTGCACATAGACCAGGTAGAACGCGCCGGCCGCAGGCTCCTGGAGCGGCGTGGCGCCCAAGGTGTCCGTGATGACCACCTGGTCCAGGGTCAAGGCCAGGCCCTCGCCGGCGGCCGTCAGGGGCGCGGCCGTGCCCGTCGCCTCCAGGATGCAGTGCTGCTCGCGCCCCTGGCCGTCGCGGGCGACGACCAGCAGGTAATTCGGCCCGGGCCGCAGGCTGGCGGTGGCTGTGAAATGGCCCTGCCGGTCCACCGGCGCCGCCTGGCTATTGACCATGACCGTGTTGCCGGGATCGGTGTGGCCCTGGACGTCGGCCCACAACCCGTCGCGCACCTGGACCGTCGCGGTGAGCGCCAGCGGTGCGGCCGGCGCCAGCAGCAGCAGCCATGCACCAGCGAGCAGCAGCCCGCGTAGTGTGGATTGGCTCATCCGTGCTCCTCCCCCGACTGGCAGTCCCACCACAGGGCCAGCGCCAGTGCGCCCAGGGCCACGAGCAGGGCCAGGGCGGCCAGCGCCAGCACGATGCCGGCAAACGCCGGCGCGCGGCCCCCCAGCGCCAGTCGGCCGAGGCCGCCGACCAGATGCAGGCCGATCCACAGGCCCAGGCTAATGGCCGCCAGATCGTCCGCTACATCCGCTCGCAGGCGCATGGTCCCCCGCCCTGGACCGGACAATAGTGCTCGGCCGGCGTCATCAGGAACCGCACCGCGGCCTCCTGCACGTCGGCCGGCTGGTCGGCCAGCCAGCGCACCCCCAGCCACAGCCAGGAATCGGCCGGGGCGTCGTGCAGCCGGCTGATCAATTCCCCTGACTCGCCCAGGCCCTGCGCCAGTTGCGCCAACGTCGCCGGCCGCACCGGCTGACCGGCCAGGATCCGCCGCAGGGTGCCATGACCCAGGCCACACCGCTGGGCCGCCTGCCGCTGCGACCAGCCCCGCTGATCCAGCACGGCCTGGACGTAGAGGGCCAGGGCTACGCTCATGGGCTGACTCCCACACCCGCCGGGGCGCTCCCCCGCTGCATGGCCGGCATCACCACCCGCGGGGACTTGAGCAACTTGTCTACCTGGGCGTCCGAGGGCTTGTCCACGTGAATCTTGGGCACGTGAACGATGACCGGCTGGGCCAGCACCCGGTCTCGCACGTTGTCCATCTTGCCCACCATCCAGCCCAACGGCATG
>JAHJIN010000614.1 GCA_018823415.1 Chloroflexota bacterium
CACAGTGATAGTGGGATCAGCCAGCAATTTGAGCAGCTTCCGGCGGTTGTCGTTGACCCCCGATCCGACTTCTTTGACCACCTTGTGAACCTGGTAACCTTTGGCCGCGCAATAGGCCAGCAATCGGTCGGCCGGGGTGTCCAAGTTAGGGCGGTTCTCAGCGGCAGAGACACGCGTGTAGATGGCAGCACTTTGAGGACGCTGGGGTGCATCGTCCTCAGTGAGGATAATTGTGCCAGTGTCCATCTGGTAGCCTTTGATCTTGCCGGCCTTGAACCAGCGCCAAGCGGTACGGCTTGTCAGGCGATAGCGTGATAATGGACCCTCACTTTGTGGGCATAGTCACTGAGCTTCATGCTCAGAGTATAGCACAGATGTTCTATAGTGTCAATGGATGTCTATCAGTCGAGAAATCGGTTGCGATACTTCTAAACTGATGTCCAGCGCCGTGACCGAGTGGGTCAGTGCGCCCACCGAGATGTAATCCACGCCGGTCTCGGCGACGGCGCGCACGGTACCTAAATCAATGCCGCCGGAGGCTTCCAGCGGTACGCGGTCACTGACCCATTCCACCGCCCGGCGCATCTGGTCCGGCGTCATGTTGTCCAGCATGATCCGGTCCGGCCGCAGGGCCACGGCCTCTTCCAGCTCGGCCCAGGTCTTGACCTCCACCTCAATGGGCAACCCCGGGGCGTTCTGCGCCCGCACTCGCTCTACGGCGGCGGTGATGCCCCCGGCCGCGGCGATGTGGTTGTCCTTAATGAGCACCATGTCGTCCAGCCGCAGGCGATGGTTCTGCCCCCCGCCCAGGCGCATGGCCCACTTGTCCAGGAGGCGCAGGCCGGGCGCGGTCTTGCGCGTGTCCAGGATGCCGGCCCGGGTGCCGGCCACCGCGTTCACGTAGCGCCGCGTAGCCGTGGCGATGCCGCTCATGCGCTGCATGAAATTGAGGGCGGTGCGCTCGGCGGTGAGAATGTCCGCCATTGGCCCCGTCACCGCGGCGAAGCGCTCGCCCGGCGCAATCGGGTCGCCGTCGGACCGGACGGCGTCCAGGCGCACGTCGGCCGACACCTGGGCCAAGACCTCGCAGGCCACTGCCATCCCGGCCAGGATGCCCGGGGCCTTGCAGAGGAACACGCCGCTGCCCAGCAGGCCTGGCGGCAGCGTCCACTGGCTGGTCACGTCGCCCCGGCCCACGTCCTCGGCCAGGGCGCGCCGGACGATGGCGGCGAGTTCGTTGGCGTCGATGGGTGTAGGTGTTTCAGGCATCAGAATCCTGCATGGCCTTTCTCAACGCCGCCCGCGCGAGCAGGCGCGTGGAATCCAGCGTCGGCAAGGGGCAGTCGTCTGGATTGACGAGCAGCGGGATCTCGGTGCAGCCGAGCACGGCCGCGTCACACCCGCGCTCCTTGAGCCGCTGGATGACCTGGTTGAAATAGCGTCTCGATTCCTCGGTGAACACGCCGTTCACCAGTTCCCGGAAGATGATCCCGTCGATGCGCTCGCGGTCGTCCTCGTCCGGGACCTCGTACGCAATGCCAAACCTTTCCAGGGCCGCCGGATAGACCGGGCTGACCATGAGGTATTTGGTTCCCAGGATGGCGAGGCGCGTAAAGCCGGTCCGCTGGGCCTCCGCCGCCACCACCTCGGCGATGTGGAGCCAGGGGATGGGCGTTCGGGGCGCCACGAACTCGAATGCCTGGTGGATGGTGTTGTCCGGGCAGATGGCGAAATCGGCGCCGGCCAGGGCGACCTTGTGGGCCGAGGACAGCATGAGTTCGGCCACGTGTTCCCAGTCCCCGGCCCGAATGGGCGCCATGTATTCGGCCAGGGGGTGGGTGTGCATGGTGATCTCGGGATGCATAGGCTCGCCCATCACGCGCGGCGCCTCGGCCGAGATGGTGCGATAGCAGAGGGCAGCTCCCTCTGCGCTGCACGCCACAATGCCGATGTGTTCTGTCATGAGGTTCCTCCCACCACAGCTACCCGATAATTTCTGCCTCGTCCAAAAGAACACTTGGGAGCCGTTTACTTGCACCCAGGACCTCAATGCCTACAAGCCGTCCTTCGGCATCAAAGTCCAGAGCGATAATGCCTCCGATCTCCAATGGATCACATGAGTAAGTTGTTTCCACTGAACCGGGTGCAATGGCGTCTACAAGATAGATATAGGCGGCGTCTACGGAACGATCATAGGTGACTTTCATGGGTTTGCCCTCCTGAGGTTTTCGACGTATTGTGGTTTGACAGTTGGATGTTGGCTGCCAGTTGGTCGGCATCGTTGATCTCACACCACCTCTGTCCCCTGCCAGGCCCGGCGCAGGTCCTCGATGGGGGCCTCAATTGCCGTTCCTCTCCGGCCGATCTCTCCGACCGGCCCCTACCACATTATACTATGGCGCCTTTCGCCGCGCAAGGTCGGCGACGGGTTGACGCGGTAAAAGACCGTTGCTTATCGCTTGCTCGGTGCCCGAACACTCAGGTAATGGTGCCACAGCAGCCGCGCGGCCACCGCCCGCCAGGGCTGCCACGCGGCGCCGATGGCGTGCAGCTCGTCCGGCGTGGGGCGCCGGGCCAGTTGTTTGACCTCTTGCACCGCTGCAGCTAGGGCCAGGTCGCCGCCGGGCCAGACGTCCGGCCGGCGGAGCGCCATCAGCAAATAGATGTCTGCCGTCCACGGGCCGATGCCCTTGACCCGGACCAGCGCGGCGCGCACGGCCGCATCGTCCATCGCGTCAAAGGCGGTCAGGTCGAGCTGCCCCGCGATGATGGCCCGGGCCAGGTGCGCGCCATAGGCGGCCTTTTGCCGGCTGAACCCGGCCGCCCGGAGCGTGACAGCGTCCAGCTCCAGGAACCGGGCCGGGGTCAGCGGCGACGCGACGGCCAATAGCCGGTCGTAGGCCGCCCGAGCCGAGGCCAGCGAGACCTGCTGTTCCAGGATGATGTGCACCAGGGTGGGGAACCCCGGCTCGCGGGCCCACATGGGCGGCGGTCCCAGGTCGCGCAGGATGCGGGCCAGGTCCGGATCGCGGGTTGCCAGCACGCGCAGACCGTGCGCCAGGGTCTCGTCGGTCAGCGGCGCAGCACTGCTCACGCGAGCAGCGCCCCTTCCAGGTGCAGGAGCAGCCGCTTGCTGGTCAGTCCGCCGCCGCTGTACCCGCCCAGACTCATGTCGTTGGCGACCACCCGGTGGCAGGGGACGATGATGGGTACGGGGTTGCGACCCAGCGCCTGGCCGACGGCCCGGCTGGCCCGGGGGTTGCCGATGGCCCGGGCCACCTGCCCATAGGTCCACACGGTGCCGACCGGGATGCGCCGGGCCGTCAGCAGCACACCCTGCTGGAACGGCGTCAGCCGGTCCAGGTCCAGGGGCAGGTCCATCTGGAGGCGCGACCCGGCAAAGTATGCCTGCAACTGTGCGGTGATGGGGGCCAGCGCCGCCGGGTCGTGCTCGGTCCGGGCCAGCGGGTCCAGCCGGCCCAGAAAATCCGCCTGGCTCACGCCAAAATCCACGTGATATACCCCGCGGTCGCTGACGGCGACATAGAGCGGTCCCAATGGCGACTCGATGACGTCCCATCGGAGCAGCGGTGCGGTCTGGGCAAACCAGCCTTGCACCCGGCGCCGCGATTCGGCTACCGCTGCCTCGGGCGGGCTGCCGATGGCCTCCGCCAAGTGCTTTACCTGTTGGTCGTTCATCTGTTCCCTCCGTCCTGTTCTGTGTTGCCGGCCGGTTCGTCTGCCAACGTCTGCCGCAACCGGCGAAGCGCCTGGTACACGTTGGCCCGGGCGCTGTCTTCCGAGCAGTTCAACGCCTGGGCGACGGCCGCATAGTCCAGGCCCTGCACGTGACGCAGTACCACCGCCATCTGCTGCTTGGGCGGCAAGGCGACGATGGCCCGGCGAACCACCGCCAGCTCTTCGCTGCGGTCAAGCTGATGCTCTGGCGATTGGCCGGCCGGCGCCGGGACCTGCTGGACCTCATCGCCCAGGGGGACGCTCCGGGCTGACCGGCGTTGGCCCTGTTTCAAGGCCGTGTAGGCGCAGTTGGTGGCGATTTTATAGAGCCAGGCCCGGTGATTGCTGTCCGGTCGCAGCCGGCCAAAGGCCTGATACGCGCGCAGGAACACGTCCTGGGTCAGGTCTTGGGCCTCGACGGCGGCATCGGCCCGGCCGGCGCTACGCAGCACGCGCCACAGATAGCCATAGATCTCGTCGTGATGGCGTGCCATCAACGTCTCAAAGCGCATGGGGGACGTGACCATGAACGGGTCCTCTCAGTCTCATTGCGATACAACCGTACATCCTATATAACCATGTCGGGGCGGTTTTGTGAAAAAGGGCGAGGGAGTTGTGATGACGACCACGTGTATTATACCGTGGCGCGTTTTGCTCCGTCAATGGCCAACGTGACCCGGCTGAGCCAGCGGTGTTCTATACGCAAGTCGGCTCGTCACAAGGCCCAGATTCGTGATATAATGGACGTGATCCGATGCAACTTTTTCGCGACCCTACAGTACATAAAAGTGCAGGGGGAATCATGAGCGGCGGCGAACGAGGCCTCGTACAGGCGGCCCAGGCCGGCGACCGGGAGGCTTTTGCCGAGCTGGTGCGGCGTTACCAGGGACGCATCTACAACATGGCCTTGCGCATGACGGCCAACCCAGAGACGGCGGCCGATCTGGCGCAGGAATCGTTCTTGCGGGCCTATGCCGCGCTGCCCCGGTTCGACGCGGCTTGGCCCCTGGCTCCCTGGCTGTTCACCATCACGGCGAATCTCTGCCGTAGCTGGCTGACCCGGCGCCGCCTGCCCACGTTGTCGCTGGATTTGCCGGTGACTATCGACGGCGAGCCGGTCCCCCGCGAGGTGCCAGACGAGCGCCCGGCGCCCGACCAACTGGTCGAGCAGCAAGACCTGGCCGACCGCATCCGGCGCGAGATCGCCGGCCTGCCGCTGGAGTACCGCTTGGTGGTGGAATTGCGACATTTCGGTGACCTGAGCTATGACGAGATCGCACAGACGTTGGACATCCCATTGAGCGACGTGAAAAGCCGGCTCTTTCGGGGCCGGCGCAAACTGCGAGAGCGATTGGGTGATGTATGGCACACCTGACCTGTGACCAAGCGGAAATCCTGCTCAACCTGCGGCTCGACGGCCAACTTGACGGGGCCGACTGGGGTCGGGCCGACTTGGGTCGGGCCGACGCCGCCCGGCTGGATGCGCACCTGGCTGCGTGCCCGGCCTGCCAGGCCGTGTGGGCCGAACTGGAAGCGCTCAACACGACCCTGGCTGCCTTGCCGGATGCACCCGTCCCCCCTGTGGTGCTATCCGGCGTGCTGGCGCGCGTGCCCGGCCCAGCCCCGGCGCCGGCCCCGGCCAACGTCCGCCCGTGGTGGCGCTGGCTGCTGGGGGGGGGCCTGGCCCTGGAAGCGGCCATCGCGGCGCTGCTCCTCTGGCTGAACTGGCCGCTGGCAAGCTCCTTTGCGCAGGGGCTGGTCCCCACGGCGGTCATCGATGCGGCCGGCCGCCAGGTGACCGACGGGATCGGCGCGTGGGCAAGCTGGCTCGGCGCGCAGGCGGCCCTGGTTCAAGCGCAGTGGCAGGCGTTCTCTGCGCAGGTTTCATCGCTGGCCCCGGCCTCACCGGCGCCGGAGTTGGTCGTTCAGGCCATCATCCTGCTGGCGGCCGTGCTGGCCGTCTGGGTCGCCGGCAATCGCGTCCTGGCAACGATCAGTATCCAGTAAGCAGTAATCAGTAAGCAGTTAGCAGAAAGGGGAAATCACATGAATGCGATCCTTCAGACCTCGTTGTTTCAGGCCCAGGACCCCCCGGCCGACCTGGCCGGCCTCGTCGCACTGTTGGTCTTGATGGTATTCCTGGGCGTGTGCGTGCTGGCCTTTTTCGTCTCCCTGGCGGCACTCATGCCCGGCGTCACCCGGCGCAGCGAGCTGGCCCTGATCCGCTGGCCCAAACGGGCCTTTGTCATCGGGCTGGTGAACTATTTCGTGGTGTTCGTCGTCGTCAGCATCCTGGGAGCCATCAACGCGCCGGTCCTGGGCGTTATCGGCCTCATCTTGCTGCTGATCCTGCTGGCCGTGACCGCGATGGGGCTGGCCGGGATGGCCGTGGTCGTGGGGCAGCGCGTCGACGAGATGTGGCGCGGCAGCTTTTCGCCCCTGGCGCACGTGCTGGTGGGGACGCTGACCCTGACCCTGGCCTCGGCCATACCGGGCATCGGGCAGGTGTTCCTGCTGCTGCTGTGCTTTGAGGGGGCCGGGGTGGGTATCCTGTCGTCGTTCAGCGTGGCGCGCCCAGCGGCGCCGGCGCCCGTCGCGGAGGAGGCCGCGCCCATTGAGGAGGAGGTCGTCTGATGAAGCGCCACGCGGCCCTGCTGGCAATCTGCCTGCTGCTGCCCCTGGGGACGCTGGCCGGCTGCGCTCGGCCGGACCAACTGGCGCTCCCGGCGCGCTATCCCGAGCTGGGGTTCACCATCCTGGACCGGCGTGTGGGCGACGTGGAATGGCCGGCCGACGGGGCGTGGATATTCTATCCCAAGCGGGACCCCGGCGACTGGTTCTTTGACATCTGGCGCATCCGGCCGGACGGCACCGACATGGCCTGCCTGACCTGTGGCGACGAGACGCCGCAAAAGCACAACGGGAGCGTCACCCGGCACCCCGGCGGCGAGTTCCTGGTCTTTACGGCCCAGAACGCCGATGCGTCCGGGGAGCTGCTCGACCGCCTGGCCAAGCCGGGCATCGGGCTGAACTGCAACCTGTGGGCCATGACGCTCGACGGGACCCGGGCCTGGCAGTTGACCCACATGCCCACGGACACGCGCGCTCCGCAGGGCGTCATCCACCCGCAATTCTCCCACGACGGGACCCGGCTCTGCTGGGCGCAGGCGGAGGGCCGGTGGTCGCCCGAGCCGGGACAAGAGTGGGGCGAGTGGTCCTTGCGGGTGGCGGATTTCGTGGTGGACGGCGGCGTGCCCCGGCTGGAGAACGTCCAGCACTTTCAACCCGGCGACGTGCCTCGCTTCTACGAGAGCCACGGCTGGTCTTTGGATGATACCCACGTCCTCTTTACCGCCAACCCGGAGGCCGGCGACCATCCGCCCAATGGCCTGGACATGTACGCCCTGGACATCAGCACCGGGGCGCTGACCCGCCTGACCCGCACGCCCCAGGATTGGGACGAGCACGCCCACTATTCGCCGGATGGCGCGGCCATCGCGTGGATGTCTGGCGCCGAGCTGGGCATCGAGTTCCCGTCCGTCCGCTGGCCGGACTGGACCTGGTGCGTCACCACCGAGCTGTGGCTGATGGACGCGGACGGTGCCGAACAAGGTTCGGGCAACCAGCGGCGGGTCACGTTCTTTAACGAGCCGGGGCATCCCCACCACGCCTGGCTGCAAGAGGTCACCGGCGGGACGAACCGGGCCGTGGTGTCCGATAGCGCGTGGAGCCCGGACGGCCGGCAGATCCTCTTTACCCTGGCCTACGAGGTGGAGGACGGCCCGGCCCGAAACGTCAGCAAGAACAACTCGTTCCTGGTGTTGATGGACCTGAACCTGTAAGAGCGCCGGCCCACAAAAACGCCCACCCGGCCCCCCGAAACGGAGGATAGGTGGGCGTGTGTATGCGCTGCAGACGCCGAACGAGCGCCGGCCGCGCCGCGTCTCACGGGCAGCCGAGAGATGGGTTCAGTAACCGGGCATGCCGGTCAGGTAATCAACCAGCAGTGTCTCCTGGCCCTACACAGCTTACACCCGCCACAAACCCATCGGTACATTCTCCCTCGGCGTGGTTACCATAGTTACCGCATAGGGTACCAGCAGTTGACCCGGAACTGCACTCATCAAAGTCACCAGAGCCCCAATTAAGGCATTGTCCCGCAGAATGGTAAGAGTCGCCCAGGCGCAGGGCGCCTCGTAGGTGGGGCGGTCGTCAGTGGGTTGGCGGGTCGCGTGTTCTTGTGGCATGGTGGGTCCTCCTTGTCGTTTGGAATTTGGGCTTTGGGGTTGGCGCAGCCCAGAGCGAAGCCTCCTGTGGACTGCGTGTGGGTTTTGCTCTCCTGCCATTGTACCGTATTTTCCCCCCCCCCGTCAAGTCTTTTGCTGCGGGAATGGCCGCAACTTTTTCCCGGTCCGGCGGTATATATAGATAGGAGTGTCCCCGGCAGGGTGCTTTCTGCTTCGCGGCATGAAAATGGTCAAGAACCCGTCATTGTCATTGCGAGCCGCCGGAGGCGGCGAAGCAATCTCCCTGTATGGATGGGGATTGCTTCGCTTCGCTCGCAATGACACTTGCGAGGGAGGTGCGCCATGACCGGCACGCAAAAGTTTGTTCTGGGAATAGCCGGCCTGTTCGTGGTATTCTGTCTGGGCTGCATGGGCTGCGCTACGCTGGGCAGCCTGGCAAGCAAGGACCAGTCCACGGCTGCGGCCAGGGTCCCGACGGCTACCGAGGCCGCGTTCGCGCCGCTGCCGTCCGCACCGGCGACCGAGCCAACCCGGATACTGCCTACTAGGACGCCGTTGCCACCGTTGCCCACGCGAACCCCGCCGCCCCCTCCTCCGACAGCAGCGCCCCCGGCGCCGCTCCGGCCAACCTCGCCGCCGCCTCCACCGCCACCCCCGGCCGGCGGCTCTGACCTGGCTGCCCTCATCGCCTATGCCCAGGCCATGAAACCCATCCTGGACGAGGCCCAGGTCATCGTGGAACGGGGCGGCGAGATTCTGAAGGCGTCGGAAAACGACAATGACGCGGTGTTGTGCGATGGTCGCCTGGCTGCCGACATCGCGCGGATCAAGGCACTGGTGAGCCAGGCCCGGGGCATCAACCCGCCGCCGGAGGCCGCGGCCATCCATCGGCTCGTGGTGGAGAGCGGCGAATCGTGGACCCAGGCCCTGGAGCACGTGGACGCGTTCTGCCGCACCGGGAACGGCCTTTACAAGGCCGGTGCCGCCGTCGAGTTTTGGAAGGCAGCCCTCCAGTTCCGCGACGCGGCCGGCCGGTTCTACTGGCTCCTGGCGGCCAAAGGCATTGAGGCATTGGTACAATGAAAAAGCTGGCCCTGTCGTGCCTGATCGTCACGTTCCTCGTCCTGCCGGGCTGTCTGGCCCGGCCCATCGGCGCGCATCGGGCCGTCACTGACCAGACGCCGGTCGGCTTTACCCGGGTAGACTATTCCGGGCACGGCTTTGCCTGCGCCGTGGAGTGGTGCGGCGACTATGTCTACGTGGCGGCCGGGGCCGTGCTCCAAATCTACCACGCGCCGCCGGGAGCCACGCCCGCGTTCGTCCGCGAGATCGAGTTCCGCGACTGGGTGCGCGAGATGGTGGTGAGCGGCGATACCCTGTTCATCGCCGACCGGGGCGATGGCCTGTTCGCCCTGGACCTGGCCGATCCGGCCAACCCGCAGCGCGCCGGCCAGGTCTCCGGCCTCATCAACGCCGGCTCGTACACCAACGTCGAGGCCGTCTTTAACGGGGTGGACGCCAAAGGCAATCGAGTGGCCGTGGTCCGCGCCAACAACGTGGCCCAGGCCCAGGGCGGCGTGGACGCGCTGGTCTATGACTACGACCCGGCTGCCGACTCGTTCACCCTGGTTCGGGCATTGGGGGCCGAGGTCCGGTCCAACACCGTGGGAGAGATTCCCATCTGCGTGGCCCTGACCGACGACGGCGGCGGTCTGTATATCGGCTACGGTGTCCTGGTCGGCGAGTTGGTCTATGTACCATTGGGTACACCGGGTGACCCGATCCTGCGCAGTAACCTCGGCGGGGTCATGGACGTGGAGGCCAAGGGCGACGTGGCCTTTGCCGCCGTCACCAAGCTGGACTGGCCGTGGGTCCCCTGCACCATGCTGGGCCGCGTCCGCGTCGTCGGCGGGGCGCTGGTGGATGAACCGCTCGTCACCAACCCCGGCTCCAGCGCCGGCAACGCTCTGGACATTGACAGCGATTTCCTGTGCTTCGGGACGTGGAGCCCCGGCCGCTACGAGGGGGGCAAGTACAACCTCTGGGCCTTCACCCATCTGCTGGACGACACGCCCACGCGCGTGGGGGCCGGCGGCACTCTGGACTGGATCTTCCAGCTCGCCTGCCGTGACTCTGCTGGCTCCGATTGGATTTACGTGGCCGACGAGTGGGGCGGACTGGAGATGTGGGAGAGCAACGGCCTCACCCTGACGCTGGACCTGGACCGCCACCGGGTCAACACCGGCATGTTCTCGTTGGGCATGTGGGTTGATGGCTCCAAGGTTTACTCGGTTCGGGAGGGCAGTGGCCTGTGGGTCTTTGACGAGGCGGCCCCGCACGAGGAGCGCGTGGCAGTGGAGTGGATTAACCATTCGGACCCGGGGTGCGCGTGCGCGGGTTGCTGCCCACCGGAGGTGGGGGCCTGGCCCTATCCGCCGGCGGTCTTTGTCTCGGCCGGCACGTCCAATCAGGGCCGGGTGGTCCTGCTGGCCCAGGACCGGAACACGGCCGTGCCCAGTGCCTCCTACCTCATGTTCTTCCAGGATACCATCAGCCACACTTACGAGTGCGCCTACTCGGTGCCCATCACCAGCACGAGCGGCAACATGGTCATGGTCATCTCACCGGAGATACTCTGCGCTACCACTGCCGCCCACGCACTGCGCGTCTACCAGCACTGCCCCGCAGAAGCAGATCCGGTGCGTTTCCTGGGCGAGGCCGCCATGCCCACCCAGGGTGCCGATCTGTACATCGTGGACGCGGCCGCGTATGGAGATTACCTCTTTGTGGCGGAGGTCCACCAGGCACTCCTATCCGAACCGGACAGCGGCGCGATCCACGTCTACCGCTGGAAGCAGGGCGACCTGGCGACATGCCCGGCCCAGCCTGCGCCCCTGAGTCCAGCCTACCTTGGCTCTTTCGGCACGGACCTCATCCCCCGGCGACTCCTGGTGGACCCGGCCAGGAACCTGCTCCTCGTCGGGGCTACGTCCAAAAAGACGTTCCCGATCAAGGAGGGCGCGCTGTTGTTCTACGACCTGGGCAGCTTTGACCCGGGCAATCCGGCCGGCCTGGATGCGCTGCGCACGTTTCACTCCCCGCCCGAGACGATGCGCGTCACTTATTCCAGCATCTACGACCTGCTGGTGAGCGACGATGCCCTTTACGTCGCTGATGTGGACAACGGGCTGTACAAGTATTCGTTCAGCCGGGGGGTCTACGTGGGGTTCTACCCGGCCCAGCGCGGCACTGCGAGCCAGGGCTACGTGCCGCAGATGGTCCTGGCCCCGGCCGGGGTTGTGCCCCTGTATCTGCCCATCGCCGTGGCGTTGACTCCGTCCGGCAAGGTCGTGGTTCAAGAGCATATGACCGGCCGCGTCTCGGTCCTGGTGGAATCGCGCCAGGTCTATCTGCCGTTGGTGAAAAGGTGAGGTCTGGTGCAATGAAACGCTGTGTATCGGGCACCCTGCTCGTGCTGCTGATCCTGCTCGCCGCCGGCCCCTCCTGCGAAGGAGGCGCGCCGACCGCCACGCCAGCCCCGCTGGGGCTGCCGGACCCGCGCACCCTGCCGGCCGGCGTGCTCATCGACCGCATCCCCCCGCAGGCCGACCTGGTGTTCCTGGCCCGGCGCCACGTCCTGGGCTGCCCCGAGTGCCAGGGTGAGCGCGGCGCGGCCCACGAGCGCTTTATCGTCCAGCCGGATTGTAACACGCTGGTCTATAGCGCGCAGCGCCAGGTCTACTGGATGGACGCAGACGACCCGGCGCATCCGGTGGGGCAGATCACCAACCTGCCGTGCGAGGTCCACGGGGCGACGCCGGCCCCGGACCGCGTTCACCTGCTGGTGCGCGCCGGCCCCTGCGGGGATGACACCGACGGCGATGGCGCCGTGAGCGAAAGCGACGAGACGCGCCTGTACTTGCTGGACCTGTCTGACGGCGCCGCCGATGGCGGTATGACCGACTGGAGCGAAAAGCTGCCCGGCCTTATTGGTTTCAACAACGCCGATTGGTCGCCCGATGGCTCCCGCATCGTCTTTTCCGCCTCGCAGAGCTGGGTCAGGCATCGCCTCTTTACCGTTGCGGCTGACGGGACGGATCTGCAACAGCTCACCTCCGATGACGATGCGTACCTGGACTTTGACCCGGCCTGGTCGTGGGACGGCCGGCGCATCGTCTTCAACCGGCTGCCGGAACAACCGCAGCCGTGGAGCCGACCGTCCGGCGTCTGGGTTATGGATGCCGATGGCAGCAACCTGCGGCAACTCACCGCCGGCGGCGCGAACCCAGCGGGCCAGCCCAACCACGGCCCCTATCCCATGGGCCTGGACTGCGACCCGGAGTTGAGCCCCGACAATGCACGCGCGGTCTTTTGCCGGCTGGTGGACTCGCAGGCGAATGGACCGTTTGGCAACTGGTTCCTGTACCTGATTGGCGCAGACGGACAGGGTTTCACTCGATTGAGCAAGCTGGACGCCGGCCGCGAGATGGTGCCGGACTGGGGGCCAAACGGCCGCATCGCCTACACCCGTACCGTGTATCACCAGGACCCCATGCAGGTCACGCAAACGCTGGTGCTCTGGCAAGACGGCTGGGAGACCGAGTTGGAGGCATTCCCGTTCACGGTCTTTCCGCTGGGAGGCGAGGCTGCCAAATGGATCCCCACGTTGGCAGGGAGGTAGCACATGCGACACGCACACCCGGTCCGGCTGACATTGAGCCTGGTGCTTTTCGCCTTCCTCATCCTGGCCTGCAACCTTTCTCCTTTGCCGCCGACCGGACCGGCCCCCACGCTGCCCCCGGTCTCGACGCGCCTCGCTGGGCCGGCCCCGGCCATCACGCCCATCGCCGCCGAGGGCTTTGACGCCGGCATCGAAGGCTGGTGGGACGGCGCCGGCGAGGGTGCGTCGTCGCAGGTGAGCTGGGACCCGGCCGGGCGACTCTTGTGGTCCGTCGAACTGGTGCCGAAACAGGCGGCGTGGCTCATTCGCGAATGGCCGGCGCTATCTGACGCCGACGGCCTCACCCTGCGCCTGGCCTCGCTGGACCGGGCCGGGTTCTATGTGCTGGGCCTGCACGAGGCCGACGGCTCGGTCTATAACCTGAGCCTGTACCTGGACGCCGGCGAATCTGCTACCCATACCGTCGATTTCGCGTGGTTTGGTTTGCAGGGGGACAGCGAGGACGAGAATGATCAGTTGGACCGGGACCAGCTCGTCCGGCTGAGCCTGGCGGACATTGCCGGGTTTCTGGGTGCGCCGGCCCCCAACCGGCTCGCCATCGACGAGGTGGTACTGTGGCAGGGGACACCAGAGCCGCCGGACTTGCTGTGCGCCGGCTCCCGCTCGTCCACGCCAATCGAAGGGTTTCGTACCGGCGTGGACGCCAACTATGTGCCGCAGGGCGAGATGGGATTCGTCCCGGGGCGGCGTGGCTACTGGGCCGGCGAGGACCGGGTGGACCCGTTGGAGCTATTCGCCGCCAACGGCGTCGATGCCTTTCGCGTGCGCCTGTGGGTGGGCAAAAAAGGGGACTCCAAGCTGGACTATGCCACCGACCTGGCGCGGCGAGCGCAAGCCGCCGGGCTGCGACCCTACCTGGTGATCTTTTTATCCGAGGACTGGTCCGACGTCAACAAGCAGCCGGCCCCAACTGCCTGGGCCAGCCTGTCCCTCGACGAGCGGGCCGATGCTGTCCGAACATACGCCCGGGAGACGGCGCAGCACTTTATCGACCAGGGCATTCAGATCGACTATTACGAGATCGGCAACGAGATCGATTATGGCATCTGCGGCGTCTTTGCTGATGAGACGCAGCCCCGCGACGTGGCCTCATTGCGGGCCAAGGTATGGCCGGACGAGGCCCTGCTCATCCAGGCTGCTATCGCCGGGGTGCGAGAGGCGGATCCAGCGGCCCGGTTCCTGCTCCACATCGCCGCGAGCTGGGACCCGGCCTTTGCCGCGGCCTTTTTCCAGGCCATGACCGAGTTGGGGGTAGAATACGAGTACGCGGGCCTCTCTTACTATCCATCGGCCTTTGGCGTGCCGATGGCGGCCCGGCTCTGCGAGACGCTGGACCGGCTGCGCGCCGAGGTGGGCAAGCCGGTGGTCATTGCGGAAGCAGCCTACCCGGCTGCTCCCATGACCGGCGACATGTTCGAGGAGTGGCGCAACCCACTTCCCGGCTATCCGCTGACGCCGGAAGGCCAGGCCTGGTGGCTGGCGGATTTCCTGGCAGCCATGCGCGCCCGGGGCGACGTGCTGGGCGTCTACTATTTCAGCCCGGGGTTCTATTTCAGCGGCGAGTTGTGGGGTCCGCTGGCCCTCTTTGACGGCGAGGGGCGGGCGCGCCCGGCGATAGCGTCCTTTGCCGCGCCCTCGGGCCGCTGATTCGCCTACGCATTCAGCGATTGTCCGCGGGCCGCAGATAGAACCGCTGCTCGGGCTTGAGCTCGCTATCCAGCTCGTAGACCAGGGGGATGCCGGTGGGGATGTTTAGCTCGATGATGGCCTCGTCGGACAGATCATCCAGGTATTTGACCAGGGCGCGCAGGCTGTTGCCATGCGCCACGATGAGGACTCGCCGGTCCTGGGCAATTGTGGGGGCGATGGTATCACGCCAGTAGGGCAAAAAGCGGTGCACCGTATCCTGGAGAGACTCAGTCAGGGGGATGTCTGACTCGGGCAGGTCCTCGTAGCGCCGGTCGTGGCCGGGGTAGCGGGGGTCGTCTCGGCTCAGAGCCGGGGGGCGCACCCCGTAACTACGCCGCCAGAGGTGCACCACTTGGTCGCCGAACCGGGTGGCGCTCTCGGCCTTGTTCAGTCCTTGCAGCGCACCGTAATGGCGCTCGTTGAGTCGCCAGGACCGATGGATCGGGATCCACATCTGGTCCAGTTCGTCTAGCACGATCCACAGGGTGCGGATGGCGCGCTTGAGCACCGAGGTAAAGGCCACGTCAAAGACATAGCCTTGCTCGCGCAGGGTCTGGCCGGCCTGGTGCGCCTCGGCGAGGCCCTGGTCATCCAATTCCACGTCGGTCCAGCCGGTAAAGCGGTTGGCCCGGTTCCACTCGCTCTCGCCGTGCCGGAGCAACACGAGTGTGTGCATGTATGTCTCCTTGACGCCAGTCGTCCCTTTGTTGGGGTGGTGGCGTCTTTTTTTCTTTAACGCAGAGGCGCAGAGGCCTGTACCTGTTTTTTGCGAGCTCGCGTCTCTGCGTTACTATTGGTCCTTTGTCAGACCTCGCTCCTGGCGTGCCCGGACGACGGCCCGGTCAAAATACCAGCGAATAAAACCGGTGAACGGGTTGGATAGCAGGAAATAGAGCCGGGTGTCCAGGCTGGGCAGGATGTACGGCTGTCGCCGCTCGATGCCGCGCACCAGGGCCTGGGCCACCTCGTCGGCGGTCATCGCTTTGGCGGCCCCGGCGATGCGGCGCGTCTCCAGCGGCTTGAACTGGTTCTCGTATGCAAGCTGTGGCGTATCGGTGTCCGGCGGGAATAGCACCGAGACATGGATGCCATAGGGTTTCATCTCCTGGCGCAGCACGTCCGAAAAGCCGCGCACGGCAAACTTGGCGGCACAGTAGGCCGTGTAGCCAAAGACGCCCAGGAACCCGGCCACTGACGAAATATTGACAATGTGCCCGCTACGCCGGGCCATCATCGTGGGCAGCACCGCCTTGATGGGATGGACGGTGCCCATGAAATCCGTGTCCATGGTCTGGTAAAAGATGTCCAGGGGCAGTTCCTGGAAATAGCCGGGATGGGCCATGCCGGCCGAGTTGACCAGGATGTCCGGGGCGTGCTCGTCGGCGGTGAGCGCGGCGATGGCCGCCTGGGTCTGGTTCCAATCCGTCACGTCAGCCGAATGGGTCTGGAAGCGTTGGTCCGGGTCTACACGGAGGCCCTCCAGTTCGGCCAAGGTCTCGTCCAGCAGCGCCGGGCGCCTGGCGATGATAGAGACGTGAGCGCCGCGCCGGGCCAGCAGGTGCGCCGTGGCCCGGCCAATGCCACTGGAACCGCCGGTGACGATGGCGTGCCGATTACGCAGGTCCATGCTTGCCCTCTGTCGCCAGGAATGCGTGACCGTGGCTGACGGCCGGACGTCCATCCTGGTTCAGGACGACAAAGTGCAGGCCGGTGCCGTCTGCCGCTGCCGTCCGGCCCACGAGTTGTACCCGGATCTCGGTGCCCGGCACTACCATGCGGCTGAATCGGCATTGCAGCGCTCGCAACAGCAGCGGATCGCCGCCGGCCTCCCGGTCGATCAGCTCGCGGACGGCAAAGGCGAGCGTGGCTGTGCCCTGGAGGATGATGTCGGGCAATCCCACGTCGTGCGCGAATGCCCGGGAGGTGTGGATGGGAAAGGTGATCCCGGTGCAGCCGTCATAGATGTGCGGGCGCCAGGGCTCGATGGGAATGGTCGTCTCCCAGATAAGCGCCTGATCAGGGTTCGCAGGGGCGGAAGGGAGTGTATCGCCGCCTTGGCCCTCGTCGGTGCACTTGACGCCGCGCAGCAGCGTCCCCGAATGCTCGGTAAAGACCGGCTCGCCGCTCGCGCCGTATGCCTCGGACCGGATCACCACATAGGTGCCCGCGCGGTGGGGTTGGATGGCGGCGATCTGGCCCCGGATGGTGAGCACGTCGTCAGGCCGGATGGGCCGGTGAAACTGGAGGTGCTCCGTATAGTGGACCTGGGTAGCGAGCAGGTGAAAGGGGAAATCGTGCGCCTCGATAAACTCCCAGATCCGCTCCAGCACGCGCCAGGTCACCGCCACGCAAAACATGGGGTGGGCGATGATGCCCGCCGGCTGCTCGTCGTCAAAGTAGCGGGGGTTACCGTCGTCTATCGCGGCGGCATAATTCATCATGTCACGCCAGGCGATTTCGGTACGGTGCTCCTTGAGTGGTGTGCCGACAAACCGCGAACTGATCTCCATCATTCCTCCGGTTAGGTCATTGGCGCTGGTTGGGGGAACATTCGTCCCACAGGTGCGAATGAGGTGCCTAACGGCCCAGCTCACCCGCGCCCTTGCCTGTGAGCGGCGATAAAGCGCCTGCTTGGGCTTCGGGTGCAGCGCGGGTTAGGCAGCGCCCACAACAAGGTAATTGCCACAGGTACTACCCTCATACTCACGTCTCAACAATGAGAACATCATTAGATCCACGCACCCTTTGTCTCCCCAGTTCTCGTATTCTCTCAAAATACCTTCTTGGTGAAATCCCAGTCCTTCTAGCAGCTTCACCGAGATCCTGCGTACCTTCAGGACAGAATCGTGGAACTATCAGAATCTTTTGCAGAGCCAAGCCTGAATTCAGTATACAACAGTTTCAGATGACCGTCAATCCTTCAGCCGGCCCACACTTTGCAGGCTGACGTCTGTGGCGCTGTCACAGGTTCAAAGTCAACTCGAACCCCAGTAAAAGTGCGTTTTTGTTACTACCTCTACCCCTACGGGTTCTTTCAACCGAGCCAAGATTGCAACAAGGAGTCCCAAGGGACTCCTCGCTCGCTTTTGGGTACCTGGCAGTTTATTTCTGTCATGCAGGCCGGTGCTCCTGACTCCTCACCAGACGTCACCAACTGATCGTACTATCGGTGCGAAGTGAGGGGCTTGTGCGATTTGCCGGGGTATTGTACAATCAACAGCGAACAAGTGGCCCAACCCGCTTGTATCTCCCGGTCATGGAGGCGAGGATGAAATCAAACTATCGGTGGTTCGTCGTATTTGTATTCTTTGTGTTCATGCTGCTCCACCAGGCCGACAAACTGCTCATCGGCCCCCTCACCACCCCCATCATGGAGACCTTTGGCATCGACGAGGCCGCGATGGGGGCCGTCTTTAGCGGAGCCATCATCGTAGCGGTGTTTCTCTATCCCATCTGGGGCTTTTTGTACGATCGCTATGCCCGAAACAGGCTGTTGGCCCTGGCCGCGGCCATCTGGGGCTGCACCACCTGGCTCAGCGCCATCGTGCCGGCCAACATGTTTCCGCTCTTTGTGGCGACCCGGGCCAGCACCGGCATCGACGATTCCAGCTACCCCGGGCTATACAGCCTCATCTCGGACTATTTTGGGCCGCACATTCGGGGCAAGGTCTATGGCCTGCTCCAGCTCACCGCGCCCATTGGCTACATCCTGGGCATGCTCCTGGCGATGGTCCTGGTAGACAGCCTGGGCCTGGACTGGCGGGTGGTGTTCATCATCACCGGCAGCATTGGCCTGGTGGTGGCAGTGCTCATCCTGCTCGGCGTGCGCGACGCGCCCCGGGGCCAGGCCGAACCCGAGATGGCCGGCCTGGAAGAAGTGGGCGTCTACAAGTTCAACATCCGGCTGGTGGGCGGCCTGTTCCGCAAGCGCAGCTTGCTCCTGCTCTATGCCCAGGGCTTTTTTGGCGTATTCCCCTGGAACGTCATCACATATTGATTGTTACGGGAGATAACACATTTTCTCCTACTATGCACTGTACATACGCCACCTGTTCCCCATCCTCCACAGCCAGCGTCACCTGCACGTTTAGCAACTCGATCAGCCGGCGCTGGGCCGCAAAATCGACCTCGGCAAGCTCCAACCCTTCACTGATGGCTATTGCGAAGTCCTGAATGGTCTTGATCTGCTCGGTGGTCAGCGTCTGATCTTCCATCTGGACCACCAACTCTCCCCGCTCCTGTTCCAACGCCAGGATGGTATGCTCCAGCCGAGCCTTGCGTTCGGTGATCATCTCCTGTGGAAAGCTCCCGGCCAGGTAGAGATCTAGCAACTTGTCCAGTTGCTGCCGATTCTCGGTGAGCAGGTCTTCTACCACACCCAGACGCTCATGCAGGGGGGCAACCAGTCGTTGCCGGTTCTGCTGTTGTGCCTCTAACCCCGCGGCCAATTGCGTTGGGTCGACGAGAAATCCTTTCACCCATTCCCATACCACCGCATCTACCTGGTCCGATCGGAAAGAGCGGTTCTGGTCGCACGTACGCGAATAGTCAAGTCGGCCGGTGGTCACACCGCACATATAGTACGAATACGGGATCTCACGCTGTACCACTGTCTTGGCATACATCTTGGCTCGGCAGTTTCCACAGATTACCCGGCGTCGGAGCAAATATTGGTATCGCGTAGTCCTCCGTGCGTTCCGCTTGTTCTCCGTCAGTCGCACCTGGGCCGCCTGCCACAAGGCGCGAGGTATGATCGCAGGCACATCGACCGGAATCCAGGTCTCCCGAGGGTTCATCACGGCGCGTCCCTTCCTATTTTTGTAGACCTTGCCATAGTAGAACACCCCAGCATAGGTTTCGCGCTTGAGCATGTTGCGGACGCAGGTCCTGTTCCACACCCCATGCCCGTTTTGCTTCACCATCCGGCTATCGCCGTCGGCCTGCGTGGGTATACCCATCTCGGTCAGACGCCCGGCTATCGTCGCGATAGACTGGGGCGGGCCGGCATCGTCACCCACCACATACCAGGTAAAGATCAGGCGTACCACGCGCGCTTCTGGCTCGTGGATCGCCAACGTCACCTTGCCACCCTCCTCGGCCAGATGGTATCCATAGGGCGCCCGACCGTGGGCCATCACGCTGCCGGACTTGGCCTTCAAACGTCGACCGCGCAGCACCCGCTCGTTGATCTTTTCTCGCTCGTATTCGGCGATCACGGCCTTGATGTGTTTGTTCAACCGAGCCTCTGGCGTGTCGGCATAATCGGCCAGCACATATTCGATTCCTACCCCGGCCCGCTGGAGTTCTTGTTCCACGATCAATTGCTTGGCCAAACTGCGGCTCAAGCGGTCGATCTCCCGCACTATAAGCGCATCGAATTCCCCGGCCCGAGCCATCTCCAGAATGTGGTTGAGCTCGGGCAACTCGAATGCTGCCCCAGATGCTCCCCGGTCATCTTCGGCGAGTTCTGCAGCTACAGCATAGCCTTGCTCCAATGCGTACTCCCGACACATCTCCAGCTGCCCGGCCAGGTTACGCCCTTCCTTGCTACGGTCGTCGCCACTGACCCGGGCATACAGCACCGCTCGCTTGTTCATCGCCTCTATCCCTCCCTGTAATATGATTGGAGACGGGGACCGGACCCTCAAGGTGCCAGGCCAGGTCTCCGTCCTGGGGCTGGCGCGCACTGCGCGTCAGCCCTCTTGCATAGACTCCCGCTCCGCGCGCACCCCCGGTCGGATGAACAGCACCGGGGATTGGCCGCGCTCCAGTTCCAATCGTTGCACGCAGGCATCCCACATGGCACGCTGGGCTTGGGCGGCCGCCAGCTGGTAGCGCAGCAGATAGATGCCCACGATGCCCAGCATGATCAAAGCCACCACCAGGCCGCCGATGATCGCGTACGGCAGCATGGTTTGAATGGCCAGCAGGCCCTGGGCCTGGTTAGTCACCTCCACCAACCCGCCGATAGCATCACGCAAGGTGTAGGCGTATTCGGCGTTGGCGGTCGCGTTGGTGGCCTGAGCCTGGGCCAGCGCCGCCTCTGCTTGGGCCTGCGCCGCCCGGGCCTGTTCCGTGTAGATACGGGCCTCGGCTTGATGGGCCTCCGTCTGGGCTCGGCTGGCTTGCGCATCGGCGTGACTGACCAGGGCCATGCTTTCCCAGTCAGGTTCATCCTTCATACACGCCCCGGCCAGCAGCATCGTGGCTGCCAACAGCAGCATGATTGCCCATCTTGGTTTTCCCCTCACTGTACTACCTCCCTCTGACCAATACGACTGGTCTGACTGGTCCAGACAGGTCTGACTGGCCCCAGTGGGAGCCAGCGCCGTCTGGTCGTATGCTACTCGTCTCCCACCCCAAGGACTTCCCGCACGACGCGGGCGGCCTTGCCACCGTCGTAACCGAACACCTGCAACTGGATCTGGCGCTTGCTCAACCCTTCGGCGTGCAGGGACCGGATGTTATCGGCCAGGTCGTCGTCGCTGGTGGATGGCGTGTCAGGCAGGCTCCGGCGCGGTCCGGCGCCGGTCACGGCAGCCAGGATATCCTGGCGCGAGATGAAAGGGGCCTGGATCTCCACCAGGTCGCGCCCGGGCAGCCAGGCCAGCGCCCGGCCCCGGGCCTCCAGGGCTTCCGCCCCACCCTGCTGCAAGAGCACCCGGCTTTGGCCGGCGCTCATGGCCTTGAACTGGATCCGGGTGGCCAGCTGGTTGCGGATGGCCGTGTCCAGGCTGCTGGCCTTCCAGTCCTGCCCACCGAGCACCAGCCACAGGCCATACTTGCGGGCGCGCAGGGCCAGGGTGCGCAGTGCGCTCTCGACATCCTTATCGCCCAGCAATGCCGTGGCCTCGTCTACCAGGATCACCACCGGGGCCAGGGGCTCATCAACCCGGGTATTGTAGGCGCCCAAGCTGTCCACACCGGGGTGGTCAGCATAGAGCGCCTTGCGCCGGTCTAACTCGGCCGTCAACTCGCGACAGATGCCCAAGGCCGCGGTCTCGGTGTCGGCGACCGGCCAGAGGAGGCGGTTGCAGTGGGCAAAGGGAGCAAAGGTGGCTCCTTCCAGATCCACCAGGGCCAGGTCCACCGGGTCGGTGCTCAAGGCCAACTGGTAGGCCAGTACGCGCAGGAACACCGACTTGCCCCAACCACTGGAGCCACCTACCGCCACGTGCACCAACTGACCGATGTCGCCCCAGACCACCTCCGGCTGGCCGGGACCGCGCTCGCCATTGCGGTCCGGCCCAACGTGGTTGACCGTCACCCCCAGCACCAGTGCCCGGCAAGAGGGCGGCTCGGGCAGCAGGCTCAGCAGGGACACCTGGCTCGGCCAGTGGACGCTGGGTTCAGGCCCGGCCAGCAATTCCTGTGTGCTGACCGCGCCGGGCCACCCCCCGCCGGCCCGCAGCAGCCGGGCTACCTGTTCGGGCTGCACCAGCCCGGGCGTCATGGCCCGCACCCCGGCCGGGATAGAGAACACGATCCCCCGGTTTGGGTCCAGGGCGGTCTGGCCATCCCACAGCAGGGGAAACATCCCGTACTCGTCCGGCTGCACCTGCTGGGTGACGTGCAGCCGCTCCCGATCCAGGTCCAGTTGCTGGCGGGCCACGTCCAGGCGCACCAGATGCGTCTTCTGCCACAGCGACAGAACCAGGTGATAACCAGCGACCATCGCGATGAGGGCTACCAGCAATCCCATACCGCCCAGGCACAACCACCCCATTTCCATCGGCTCACTCCTTCGGGCGTACGGTGACCCGGCCATTGTTGCGCGAGATGTGCCCGCCGGCCAGCAGATCCGCCAGATAGCTATAGGCCGTGCTGCGGCCAATGCCCAATTGGCGCGCGATCACGGTCGGACTCGCATCTGGACTGTCCCGGTAGATGTCCACCATGGCGTCCAGCAGGACTGCCCGGCGGTCCTGTCGGGACCGGTTCGCGGCTTCCAGGTCCAGAGGGCGGCGTGCGACGACCGGTTGCTGGACGCCGCCGGATGCCGGGGTCCCGGACGATGGTTTCTGGACATCCGGCTGGACGCGCGTCTGGGACGGGGCCCGAGACACCTGGCGCTCGGCTCTGGCGGCCGCCACCTGGGCCTCCCGCTGCTCCTGCTGGCTGATGAGGGCCAGGTTCACTGCCCCCACCACCGCCAGGGCCGGGAACAGCGCCGGGGCGACCAGGCGGAGTTCGGGCACGACCTCCAACACTACCGTCAGGCCCACCGTGGTGACCAGATAGACCAGCCCCAGGGCCACCGCCAGCGTGGTGGGGGCCGCCGGGTCGCTCTTGCGCTTGTGCTGGTTCCAGTCGGACAGCCACAGGGCGGTGTGGACGGTAGTCAGGCCCAGGGTCTCCACGATGAGGGCCACCACCAGCGCCACCGCCAGAGGCAGGTCCAGGTGCGCCTGGCTGGCCCGGGCCACGAAAAAGGCGCTGGGCACCGGGGCCAGCCAGGGCGCGAACTTGGCGACCAATTTGACGGCGCTCTTTTCCAGGTGGTGCATCAGTCCACCCGGGTCGTCCCGGTGACGACGTCCCACCAGCTCGCTAGGTGCCCGCGCAGGTCGGCGCAGGCCCAGGCGTCGGCCAGCGTGGCCACCAGTTCCCGCAGTGCCTCTCCCCAACTTGCCCGCTTTTTGCCTCTGTTCACGACCTTGGCCATCTTGGCTACCTCCTTGGGTGTGGTTAAAACGAAAACGGCCTGCTCACTGGGGTGGATCCCACTGAGCAGGCCGGGATGGAACGGCTGTTCTATTGCATAAAGCCCGATCCGGGCTTACAATAGATGACAGCCAATCCGCTGGTCTTCTCAGCGGGGCGGTTAGGGTCGTGTAGGTGTTCCCGCACCTGCACGGCCCGTTTGCGTTCTAGGGAACGCGGTTACTTGTTACTCGACGTATCTCCCTCTGGTCTCGCTGCGGGAGGCTCAAGGTCCACCTCGCCCGCAACCCACTTGTCCAGAAGCCGACCAATTATGGCATTCAAACTTCGGAGCTCACGCTCTGCTTTGGCCTGGGCTCTGGCATGCAGATCGTTGTCTAATCTGACTGTGAACGCTTTCATACTGCTCCATTCAAAGCGGTATCTACTGGTAATATTATACACCAATACTCACCTAATGTCAAGACTCCACATATCCTCCGGGCCGCGCCGGTGCCGAATTCAGTTGTTAAAGAGCTAGCACGGTAGCAATTGGCTGCCAAGTCGTTACTGGCACATGATACGTGATCGGCCGGCAGCATACCCGAGGCACACAGAAGGCCAGCAGCGCGCTGGCCTCTTGCATTCGTACCCTGCCACTCCACCCATTCCCTGCACGACGCCTCGAATCCCCCGCTTTCCATTGCCGGGCCTGATGGCATATCTTGCGTTCCTCACCATCGAGTGCTGGGCTCGGTAGCGACCTTGAACAGGGCGAGAACCTGTACGGACCCCGCGCTTTCTTCAGTTATTCTAGCACAGATGCCTTGGGTTCTGTAGCCGGCGCATCCGGCGCCGGTGCCAGGTCATCAGCCGGCGCGCCAGTGGCCCGGTGCTGTTCCCGTGCCCGACGTCCCAACTCGATCAGAAAGGCATAGGCCTGCCCCAACCAGCTCCGGGCCTCGTCATCCAGGGCGATCGGTTGGCTTTGTACCGTAACCTCGTCGCGGTTCATCGTGTTGACCTCCAAGGCCGATGGTCTTTGACTTCTTGGTCGTTTCCCACTACCATATCCCGCCGTGTCGCTGGTGAGCCGTGTAGCGCGATGCGACATCAGTCGCTGGCATCTCCCGATGGCTCGCCGGCGATGAGGAGCATGGCCGGCGGCCGCCGTCTACAGTATACCCAAAGTCGAGTAGCAGTGACTGCTACTTTTGAGTAGCAGTGGCTGCTACTTTTCGCCGGACTATTTTCCCACCGGGCTCTTGTAGCCCGGAATCACCAACACTATGTCCGGGAGGAAAACATGGCGAACTTTCAAGCGGAAAAACTGCGGCGATACATTCAGGACAGCATCGCGTTGACGATGATGGCCACCGGGCGCGATAAACAGCGCACCATGGAGCTCATCGTCGAGGAAATGGGCGACATTCGCACGGTAGCCGCCCTGCGCAAGTGGGCCGAAAAGCGGCGCACCAGTCCGATCGACGCCAGCCTTCTGAGTCGATTTGCCTGGGTCTGTCTCCAGCACGTCCGGCGCTGGGTCCAACCCACCAACTGGGTGACGGATCTGTTCGCGGCCAACGGCATGGGTCCCGAAGATATGAGCCCCATGCTGCGGCAGGCCCTGGCAGCCCGTTTGGCCGGCCGGCCCGCGATAGTTGCGCGTGATCTGGCGGTGTTACGGGACGAATACGTGGCGCATCTGACGATGTGGGCCGGCTCGCGGCGCGTGATCGCGGGGACGTCAGGCCACCAGCACCAGGGCACCCGGCCCTCGCGGCTGGTCCGCCAGTCACTACCGGGCAGTGGTTCGGGGGACCGTCCGGTCCTCGGCATGGAGGATGAGCTACTGGATATCGGGGATCTGTTGCAGGGCCAGCCCCGGCGCGTGGCAATCCTGGGGCCGGCCGGGCGGGGCAAGTCCACCCTCTGGCGGCACCTGGCCGGGCAACTTGCTCAGGGCCCGGCCTCGCTGGGGCTGCCGGTGCCCCTGGACTGGGACGACGTGACCAGCGCAGCGGTAGATACCGTCACGACCCTGCTGCAGGCGGCGATCCACCGCACTTGGCCCCAGTGTCCACTACACGAGCAGCAAGTGCTCGCCTTCTACCTGGAGGACCGGCTCCGGCAGGGCACGGCCGTCGCGCTCATCGACAACTGGCGCCGACTGCAT
The DNA here is from genome assembly GCA_018823415.1 of Chloroflexota bacterium. Classification (GTDB taxonomy): domain Bacteria; phylum Chloroflexota; class JAHJIN01; order JAHJIN01; family JAHJIN01; genus JAHJIN01. Next base: position 25,235 of record JAHJIN010000614.1, read on the forward strand.
CCCCTGGCCCGGTCGCAGGCCGACCGCTGGCGGGCGGCGTTGGCCAGTTGGCCCCGCCTGATCATCCTGAGCCGCTACGCGCCTGGCCCGGATGATGTCACCATCCAGCTCTTTGATCTGCATGGCCTGGATGACCACGCGATCGCGCATTTCGTGCGCGACTGGCCAGCCAGCACCGGCCGGGTCCTGGACCCGGCCGCCGTCCTCGCCCAGGTGACCCAGGCCACGGCGCTGCGCGATCTGGCGCCCGAACCGTTGTTCCTGAACCTCATGTGCACCGTAGCTGCCCGGCAGCCCGATGGGCCAATCGGCCGCTGTACGGTGCTAGACGGGGCGCTGGCAGAACTCACAACCCACGAGACTCGGGGCAGTCAACCGGCCGCCGACGCCGACCTGCGCGCGGCGCTGGCCGAACTGGCCTGGGCCGGCTACTGGCGCGAACATCCTGATCGACCAGTTCAGCGCAGCTTTGACTCGGCCCAGGTGGGGGATCTGTGGCGGGCGAAACTGGGAGAGCGGGGGCAATGGCTCTGCGGCCTCGTACGGGAGCGGGGCTTGCTCCGCCGTGCCCCGGGAGACAACCAACTGGCCTTCCCGCACGAGGCTCTCCAGGCCGCGTTGGCCGCCGAGGCGTGGCTCCGTCAGCCGGACTGGCTGGAACACCTGTGCGCCGTCAAGAGCCAGCCGCCCTGGGCCGACGTCATCGTCTGCGCAGCCGCCCGGCTGGGGCACGAGGGCCGGCTGGTCGAGCTGGAACGGCTGCTCGGCCGACTGTGCGCCCCGGAGGGGAGCGATGTCTTGGCCTTGCACTGGCTGCTGGCCGGGCGCTGCCTGGGCGAATTGCCGGAGCCGGTGCGCGAACAACTCGAACGCCTGGGCATCGGGGGGCGCATTCGGGGACAATTGGTGGCCTGGTTGGGTGACCCGGTGTGCCCGGAACTGCAGCGCCGGGTGCGTGACGTGCTCGTTCGGGCGCAGACAACGGCCCTGACTCAGGACCCGGCGGCGCTGGCCCTCCTGGCCGCGGTGCCCCCGGGGCTGGCCGAGGGTATGCCGCCAGACCTGGCGCCCTGGCTGGGGACCCTGGGCGACCTCATCGCGCAGTGGCCGGCGACCTGGCGCATCCTGGGCCAATTGTGCCTGGCCTATGACATCCGGGTGTTGCCGGATCACTCGGTCATCTTGGCCGACGGTCGGCAGTTGCCTTACGAAAAAGCCCGGCTGTGGTTGCAGATGCCCGCCGTGTCATAACGCCCGGTTGTGGCCCGTATGCGCCCCGGCCAGTCGGGTGATCGGCTGGCCGGGGCGCTCATCCCCGGTTCGCCTGGAACGGAGCCATCGCGCAAAAGTAGCAGTGGCTGCTACCTGAAAGTAGCAGTCACTGCTACTTGACTTTCGGTATAATGCCCCCAGCGGCTTTGCGCGGCAGGCGTAGACGGGCTTGGAGTCGGGGACCCGATCACAGGGGTGGAAAGGAGCCAGCATGAGCAGAGAAGACAATGCGCCCGGGGTCTCGGGCACCGTGCTGCTGGTGGAGGGGGACCCGGCGTACCAGGTGGTGATCCAGATGACCCTGTTCCAGGCCGGGCACACGGTGCAATTGGCCGTGACCCTGGAGGAGATGGTCATCAGGTTGTCCGCGCCCCGGTTGCCGCACCTGGTAATCCTGGACTGGTCCCTGCCCGGGGGCGAAACCACCCGGGAGGCCTTGCGCTGGATCCGCTCGCACCGGGACCCCCGGGTGCAGTCCCTGCCGGTCCTGGTGCTGACGGCGGTGCGCCGGGCGCCCCCGGTGCACCGCCAGGCGTTGGACGCCGGGGCCACCGAGTGTCTGACCAAGGTGACGCCGCTGGGCCGGGTAGTAGACCACGTGACCGACCTGATCCAGGCCCGGCGCGCATCGCCATCGCCCTTTACAATTGGGAGCGGCGGCTGCCCGTTGCAGCTGGCCGGGCACCATGTTATCCGGGTGGACCGGGGCACCCAGGCCATGTTGACTCCCAATCAGACAGATCTGCTGCGGCTGCTCCTGGAACGGCCGGGGGAGGTAGTGCCCCGGGGCGAGTTGGAGAGCCGGCTGCTGCCCGCCAGCACGGCCCGGCACACGCTCCTGCGCCGGCGCGTGCATGACCTGAACCAACGACTGAAGCACCTGGGGGCCGTGGCCCGGGCCCGGCGAGGAGTGGGATATTACCTGGATTGGATCTGAATGGGCCTCGGCTGGTCCTGTGCAATGGGGTAGCGGTCCGGTGGACTATATCGGTTGCCTGGGTTCGGTGGTTCGTAGCCGCGCCAGGCGATTGCCGTTGACAAGCCTGTCAAAGGCGGTTGCGTCAGACTCGCCGAGAGATATTTGAGGCCGAGTATGCGCATCTGTATCGATAGCAGAGGCACTCGATGCGCTGGATGCGGCGAGGTTACGTGTCACCGCTGGTTAGAAGGTCTTTTTTGTTATGGTGTCGGTTTCTCGACTGTTAGCCCTCGAAGCAACAGCCGACATCTGGCCGAAAAACGGCTGTAGTAGAGCATAGGCCGAGAAGGTTATTAACACAATGTCAATTATGCTGTCACATTATGGGTACACTAACAGCGAGAAAAAACACACTCGTCCGAGGGTAGATGTCGAATTTCACAGTTTTTGAGACTCGTTTCACGGGGCGTGAGACTGTATTTCACGGTTTTTGAGACTGCTATTCCAGAGTTTTTGAGACTACGTTTCAAATCCATCCAGGTAGGCGC
>JAHJIN010000615.1 GCA_018823415.1 Chloroflexota bacterium
ATCGCGAACGCCCCGCACGCCAAAATTAGAATTGCTGTCGGTAGGGGGCGACAACCCTAGCAGTCTACTTATCACCTCAAGGAGGTGACAGGCCGGTATTGGATGCGAGTTCGGCCCGACGAGCAGCATGTTGGTCGATGAGACCGCGCATCGTTTTCAGCGGGTCGCGATGCAGACGGTACAGGAACTGACGAAGGGCTTCGGCTTCGGTCAGGCGAAGGCGGTGGGCCTCATACTCGACCAGCGGGACCTGACGGAGTTGTTGCAGCAGTTGCTCTTCGCTGTCGGCCAAGAAAAGGACTTGATACTGTCCAAAGTCCCGCAGCTCACGGGTGGATTTGCGTCCACTGATGCGGCGTTGATGGCGACGCAACCGTCCAAACAGGGCCTCTAACCGCAAGTTGTCGGGTGGCAAGCCGGGGATATCGTAGCAATGTAACAACTCGGAGCCGCAATCTTTCCATATGCGACGCCAGGTCCGATAAAGGGCTGTCTGCGCCGGGCAGCGTCGGAAATCAGGTCGGAACTGCTGGAGCAGGTCTTCCATCTCTCGTTTCACTTGTTCAGCAGTCAAGGGCGAGTCGGCGTTTCCGGGAGTCGGATATGAGGCCGGAGGGTATCTCCAACACTGGGCAATGCGCCGTAGCCAGGAGTGGGCCGCTTGCACGTCCTGGGCCAACGCACGGTTTTTCTCCAGCACTCGTTCGACCTGCCTGGCCAACTGCTGCAAGTAGTCTGTCTCCGGCTCTTCGGGCAGCACACTCTGTAAGGCTTGGCCAATGGCCTGTAGTTGCTCATAGCCCTTCAGTCCACCCCAGTAGAAAGGCTTGCGGCTGCGACGATTCACGGCGTCGCGGACGGCAACCCGAACGTGAGCTTCCATCTTCGTCAAGGTCTCATCTCGTTGGCCGGAAGGGGTGGGCAAAAAGGGGGGGCGGGTTCTGCTGGCCCGCCAGTGGGCAGGGACGCCTCTGCTTCACACTGCGTTGGTACCTTGGCCAGGCCACCCAGGTCCTCGCCCATCTGCTTGCGCAGGCGGCTGTCCTCCTTCAGCGCCCCTGCGGCTATGTTGCCCAGGACATGCTCTTGACAGCGTTGATGGGGAGCGTCTGGCCAGCAAGTCTTCAGCGCGGCCATGAGCGTGTCCTCCCCGTCCGACAGGGTGGCCAACGCGGCAAAGGGCAACGCTGAGTAGGGGTTCAGCCAGGTTACCAACTCCTTGGCCGTGGGATGGTCCGCTTGCAGCGCCGTGACCGGTGTCCCGCTCAGCACCTCATACAGCACATACAGCAATGTACCATGGCCTTCAGGCTGCAAGCCGTCCAACCCCCAGATCAGTCCTCCATGTTCCTCAGCCGTGGCTGTCAATCGCCTTTCGACCCGCTCGTCCCTCCCACCCAAGAGGGCCAGGAACTGGCGATACAACTTGCCCACGTTCCGCTCATTCACCAGCACCCCGCGCTCGTTCAACTTTTGTTGGATCTCCACGAACTGCTTGTGCTCGTGCTCGTGCTGCCAGCCGATGAAGGCCAGCACATCCAGGCCATAGGTGCTGAATGGCAGGCTGATCCGCAGTACGCCACTGGCATGATAGTGTTGGCCGCTGTGGGAACAGTCGGGGTTGGCACACTTTTTGCTCTTGCCCGCCACGAACAACGGTGCTTTCATGGTCTGCACATACTTCCTCATATGCCAGGTCTGGCTGGATTCCAAGGGCTGTCCGCAATGCACGCACTTGTCCAGTTCGCAATCCACAATCACCCGTTTCGCGTCTGCAAAGCTCCGTTGTGGACGATGGCGCGGCTGCTTGCTCATTTCACTCCTCCTGCTGCTCGGACTAGCCCCATTATACCTCATTTCCGGCGTGATGGAAAGACAGCCAGGGGTCAGAAGCCCTGCATTGCCAAGATATAGTGGTTTTGACTGGCGTCGCGCGAGGTCATTATACCCGGATGATGTCCCCAATATGATACGCTCAGGCCGGGCTTGGTGCCCTACTCCCCTTACCGCACGCATATCCACCTGTTGGCGGTCCAGATGTACGGATGGGGTCGCAGTACTTATCGCCGGACCGGACAGGCGTTGGGCGTGACCAGCATGACCGTCTATCGTTGGGTGAGTGCCTGGGGCTACGAGTTGTTGCCCGTCGCCGCGTTGTTTGGCGTGGTCAAGTCCAGCGGTGTGGTGGGCATCGACGAGAAGTACGTCTTGGTGCCCAAGAACGACAAGCC